>JAYVZN010000105.1:0-50464 GCA_043783305.1 Betaproteobacteria bacterium | reverse complement strand
GGCTTCCATATCTATAATCCATGCCGCACCTCCCTTTGTGCAGCATATTCTCGCAGCTAAAGCTGACCGGCTAAAGCCGGTGGTTTAAACCTTAAGATGGAAAATAAATTAAAATAAATATGATTAATAATTATATGTTTATGATAGTAATTTATTTTATATAGTCGTCTAAGAATTGCCTGTGGCGGCCTAATTTTCACCCGCCGATTCATCGAAGGTACAGCAGATATAGGGCTTAGATTTGTGCATGATGCGCTTGAAAATATCAGTGACTTCGAAGCTATTTTATACCGTCTTAATCCGGTCGCGGATGCGCGCGAACACCGCATGGAACATTTCGGGCGTAAGGCGACGTGTTTGCGTATTGTAACGGCTGCAATGGTAACTATCGATCAAGGTTAAACCGCTAGGAAGTTTATGTTCAGCCGCATGACCAAAAGCATGGGCGCTCAACTTTAATCCTTGCGCCATCAGCACTGCTTGGTGCGCAATGAGCCCCAGCGCCAGCACAATTACATTTTCATTCAAAACATTAAGTTCACTCTTTAAGTATTTGTTACATAGTTTAATTTCTAATTTTTCAGGCTTATTTTCTGGC
This sequence comes from Betaproteobacteria bacterium, assembly GCA_043783305.1. GTDB lineage: Bacteria > Pseudomonadota > Gammaproteobacteria > Burkholderiales > Thiobacteraceae > RBG-16-58-11. The sequence goes on along the minus strand of JAYVZN010000105.1, from coordinate 49,866 downwards.
GGTAGGCATTTCACGGCATTGGTAATGCGGCACTGGATGAGTTGCAAGCCATCGGCAGCGTGTTCTGAGGTGGCTTGATTGCTGAAACCGTAGCGATGCAGTGTTTCATACAGCAATATCCCAGCATGGTCGCCAGTGAATGGACGTCCGGTGCGATTTGCTCCATGCATTCCCGGCGCTAGTCCAACAATCAGAAACTGCGGTGAAGCGGTGCCAAATGGAGGTACCGGCTTGGCAAAGTAGTCGGGATGCTTCAGGCGAACTTGCGTTAGAAACCGGCTTAAACGCGGGCAATCGGTGCAGTCGGTTGTAAAGGTCTCTGCCATAAATTTAACGCTCTGCAACAGGATCCTGTTTGGAATCAAGCGGCAAATCGCCGCTGCCTTGGCTGATATTACCGATGGCGTGAACCGCAGCAACGAAGTAGGGATCTTCGTGCAGTTGCACCAATGAGGGGGGGTGCGGCTTGCCATGCATGCGCACTAAGCGCGCCAAACTGACGGCAGACATTTTTATGTTTAAGCCTTCCAGTAGGATTTTTGCACTTTGCGGATCGTTGCAAACCAACACTACGTCGCAGCCTGCCACTAATGCAGCTTGACCTCTAGCAAGGACATCACCACCAACTTTTGCTGCTTCCATACTTAGATCGTCGCTGAAGATCACGCCGTCAAAGGCAAGCTCATCACGCAAAATATCTTTTAGCCAGCGTGCAGAAAAACCGGCCGGTTTGTCATCGATCTCGGGGTAAATGACATGCGCCGGCATTATTGCGGGTAGTCCATAGTGAATCATTTGTCGAAATGGTTCAAGGTCAAATAGCTGCATATCTGCGAAATCACGCTCGTCCACAGGAATAGCTAAATGCGAATCGGCTGTGACAAAGCCGTGTCCGGGAAAATGCTTACCGACAGCCGCCATACCCGCTTGTTTCATACCCAGCATCAGGTCGTGCGCGAGTTCTGCAATAGCTTGTGGCGAGCGGTGAAAAGCGCGGTCGCCGATGACTAGACTCTTTTCATAATCCATATCCAGGATTGGCGTAAAACTGAAATCGACACCACAGGCACGTAATTCAGCCGCCAAAACAAATCCGAGTTGATGCGCTAGTTTACGCGCTTGCTGTGGGTGTTGATCCCAAATCTCGCCCAAGCGCCGCATAGGGGGAATCCGGGTAAAACCCTTGCGAAAGCGCTGCACCCGTCCACCTTCGTGGTCAACCGCAATGAGCAAAGGTGGCTGACGTAGTGCATGAATGGCTTGAGTTAAAGCACAGAGCTGTGCGGGCGATTCGTAGTTCCTAGAAAATAAGATAACGCCGCCGACTAAGGGATGGCGAAGGAGTTCGCACTCTTCGTCGCTCAGCTTCGCGCCGCACAAATCAAGCATGACCGGGCCCAGCGTCATGCACCCCGCTCCAACACTACAAAGGCCGCAACCAGCCCTTTTTCGTCACTGATCGAAAGATGCCAATGCGCGATACCATATTCAATCACGATAGCCATCAAGGCCGGTTCGAAGTCCAAACCTGGTTTGCCCAGGGTATCGTGGGTAATACGGATATTAGTTAGGGTTATTTTTCCGCGCAAGCCGGTGCCGATGGCTTTGGCAAAAGCTTCCTTCGCGGCAAAACGTTTGGCTAAAAAGCGCTCAGGGAAGGTCGCCGATGCGAATTCCGACATCTCACCGGCGTTTAGAACATGTCGGACGAAACGTTTGCCGTGATGCTCAAAAATTTGTGCTACGCGACTCACTTCGACAATATCGGTGCCAATGCCGTAAATGCTCATGAGTTTGGTTTTTTATCGAGTAACACTAGACTGAATGTGCCGCGAGTATTAGTTGTTTCATTTCCTGTATTGCGGCTATCCAACCAATAAATAAGGCTTGGGCGACGATGGCGTGCCCGATGTTCAATTCTCGTATTCCCGATATCGCGGCGATACGTTGCACATTATGAATATGCAAGCCATGCCCGGCATTGACTTGTAGGCCCAAACTCCGGCCGTAAGTCGTGGCATCCTGAATTAACTGAAATTCGGCATCCTGTGCCGCTCCAGGTGCGAGATTGGCATAGTGTCCGGTGTGGATTTCGATCACCGGTGCACCCGCCTCGCCAGCGGCTTTAATTTGCCTCTGATCCGGTGCAATAAACAACGAAACTCGAATGCCCGCTTGACCCAATTGCGCACAAGCTTGCTGCACCCGTTTGAACTGTCCGACAACGTCCAGACCACCTTCGGTGGTGAGTTCTTCACGCCGCTCCGGCACCAAGCAGACATCTTGGGGTTTTAAGCGTGTGGCAATATCGAGCATTTCCTCGGTTACGGCCATCTCCAGATTCATTTTGGTTTGTAAACAGCGGCGCAGTATTTCGACATCGGCATCTTGGATATGGCGCCGATCTTCGCGTAGATGTAGAGTGATTGAATTCGCGCCCGCAGTTTCCGCCATCAAGGCGGCTTGTATTGGGCTGGGATACGGCGTGCCGCGCGCTTGACGCAGAGTGGCTACGTGGTCGATGTTGATGCCGAGATCAATCACAATTCTTGCAAGTCCTTCAGCAATTGCCGAGTCTGTAAATTTTCACTGCCTAACTGGTGGCTGATTAAAGCGCGCATAAGCTGCTTTGCTTGCACTAGCGTACTGGGGTCAGAATAATCATCTACAGCGATATCCAGTAGTGTTTTGCCGCGTAATTGTACACGGTTTTGGCTACCGATTCGTGTGCTGCCACCGCGCATTGGCCCGTGTTCCAAGTCATAAAAATAAGTTGTTTCAGCTTCAATAGGGCGCGCATTTTCTGCCTCTTCCTGCAACATCAAGGCGTAACCCAGTTCTTGCATGAGGCGTTTTTCAAAGCGACGCAATGCTATCGCTTGCGGTTCGTCTCCGGCTAAATCCTTTAAGGCCTGCTGGTAGTGCAGAAATAATTCCGGGTGCGGGTCGTCGCGTGGTAAGAGTTTCAAAAGTAGCTCATTCAGATAGAACCCGCACATCAGGGCCGACCCGGAAAGTGGGCGCTGTCCGCCCTGCCATTCAGCATTTTTTAAGGTGCGTAATTCACGTTTACCAAACCAGGATAAGGTCAGAGGTTGGAAGGCCATCAATAAACCGCGCACGGCAGAGCGCGGGCGGCGTGCGCCTTTGGCGATTAGGGCCACCCTCCCCGCATGCTGGGTGAGGACTTCGATAATAAGGCTGGTTTCGCGGTAGGCGTAGGTGTGCAGGACAAAAGCGGGTTGGTTATCCTGCGGTTTTTCAAAGGTCGCCATAGCCCAAGGATTTCACGGCGCGTTCGTCGTCCGCCCAGCCGGATTTAATTTTCACCCAAACCTCCAGGTAGACTTTACTCTCGAACAACGTTTCCATATCCTTACGCGCTTGGGTGGAAATAGCTTTCATTTTTTCTCCACCCTTGCCGATTAGAATGGCTTTTTGCCCGGGCTTGTCCACGATAACACTAGCGTGAATGCGGCGTAGGTTACCTTCTTGTACAAATTGTTCGATCATTACACTGGCCGAGTACGGTACTTCTTCACCGAGCAGGCGAAAGATTTTTTCGCGGATGATTTCAGCCGCCAGGAAACGTTCGTTACGGTCGGTAACGTCATCCACACCGTACATCGGTGGACCTTCCGGTAAATATTTGCGGATAGTAATGGGTAGCGACTCGATTTGCGCATTTTCTGCCGCGACCGGGACGATTTCAACAAAGGTAAATTCTTTCGACAGACGATGGATGAAGGGAAGCAGTTCGCCTTTATCCGCCACGGTGTCTATTTTATTGATGACCAAGATGACGGGGCGTGAGTCGGGTAATAGTTGCATGACACGTTTATCGCGTTCATCAAAGTGTAGGGCCTCAATGACGAATAAAACAACATCGACGCTACTCAATGTAGAGGTAACGCTTTTGTTCATGGCACGGTTCAATGCATTTTTGTGCTCCAATTGAAAGCCGGGCGTATCCACAAAAATAAGCTGCGAGGTCTCATCGGTACAAATGCCGGTAATACGATGGCGCGTAGTTTGTGGTTTTTTTGAAGTGATGCTGATTTTTTGACCAACCAGCACATTCAATAGCGTGGATTTACCGACATTAGGACGACCTACGATGGCAATAAATCCTGTGTGAAAATTAATCGTCACGATTTTTCCTGGATGTTAGCTAAAGCAAACGCAAGTTTTGCCGCTTCTTGTTCGGCTTTGCGTCGACTAGCTCCTTCGCCTCGCGCATGAATATCCAGTTCCGGAATAACACACTCTAATTTGAAATGCTGTTCGTGGGCTTCACCTTCGGTAGCGATGATGTTGTACTGGGGTAAGGGTAATTTGCGACTCTGCAAATATTCCTGCAGTTGTGTTTTTGGATCTTTGGACAGTTTTTTAGGATCGACGGCGGCAATAAAAGGCGCGTATAGCGCTTCGATAACCCGACGGATCTCGTCAAAATTACTATCCAAATAAATTGCGCCAAAAATTGCCTCTAAGCCATCCGCCAATAATGAGGGACGGCGAAACCCTCCGCTTTTTAGCTCGCCTTCACCGAGAAACAAATAATCGCCTAACTGCAGGCCTTGGGCGATTTCCGCTAGCGTCGGTTCCTTAACCAAGTGGGCCCGAAATCTGGAAAGATCGCCTTCGCTCAGCCGCGGAAAATCATGAATGAGCTTACTGGAAATAGCCAAGGACAACACACTATCACCAAGAAATTCCAGGCGCTCGTTGTGCGGGCTACCGTGACTGCGATGGGTAAGGGCTTGGCGCAGCAGTGCAGTTTGTTTGAAACTGTACCCGATCTGCTTACTGAGACGCCGTAGATCAGCAATCATTCGCCACGCAACGGTTTACTCGAAGTCTTACCCGTGCTGGCATCGAAAGCCAAGCATGCACTAATATTTAAAACGAGGGGGATTTTTTGTTGATATTCAACGGAAACAACATTTTCGCCGTTATCTTTGGAAAGATCCAAGTCATTACCAGTGACCGTTGTGACATAGTCAATGGTTGCACGCCGATCAAATGAGCCACGGATTTCCGCAGGACTCATATTCGGAAATGCCGGATCTTTGGCCATGGTGGACAGAATTTTTTTCACAGAGAAAAATTCAATGTACGCGGGTGCTAATTTCACCACCAGTAAGGCAACTGAAATACCCAAAACAATCAAAATTAGAATACTGATAAAGCTCATGCCACGTTGATGCCGCATAACTTTGCCCCCTATTCAATTGTTGTGCCGATACGCCCAAAGTCGCTGAAGTTCATCCAGACAAAAAACGCTTTACCGACCACATGGTCATTGGGTACAAAGCCCCAATAGCGACTATCAGTGCTGTCGTCGCGATTGTCACCCATCATAAAATATTGCCCCGGTGGTACAGTGCAGACGAAACCGCGATCATTGTAATCGCAATTTGCACGGTGAGGGAATGCATGCACTTGCTCAGCACGCACGGGAGGATCATCCGGTTGCAGCAGAATTGCATGGTTGTGCTTACCGAGTTGCTCACGATAAATTTTAGAATTAATAGAGTTCAGGCCTTTGAAGTATTCGTAGTCGCGTTCGAACACCAGTGGAACCGCATGACCGTTAACCAATAAATGTTTTTCTGCGGTATATTCGATTTTATCGCCCGGCAGGCCCACCACACGCTTGATGTAATCAACGGAAGGATCAACGGGATAGCGAAACACCATGACATCGCCACGCTGGGGTTGGTTTATATCCGCTATTTTGATGTTGGCAACGGGTAAACGAATACCCCAGGTGTATTTGTTCACCAAAATAAAATCACCGATCTTCAGGCTCGGTATCATCGATCCGGAAGGAATGCGAAATGGTTCTACTAAGAATGAGCGCAGAAAAAATACAATGAGGATGACCGGAAAAAAACTTTTGGCATACTCGATTATCAGAGGTTCTTTAGCATCGGCGCTACGCTGCTTTTTGAAGTAGATAATATCGAGTAGCCAGATTAGGCCGGTCGCGACTAGAGCAATCAGTAAAATCAAGGCAAAATTCATTGCATAATTCCCATCGTATTATTTATTGTCAATTTGAAGCACGGCAAGGAAAGCCTCTTGTGGAATTTCCACATTGCCAACTTGTTTCATTCGTTTTTTACCCGCTTTTTGCTTTTCCAATAGCTTTTTCTTACGTGTGATATCGCCACCATAGCACTTTGCCAATACATTTTTACGCATGGCCTTAACATTCTCGCGCGCGACGATGTGCGAACCAATAGCCGCTTGGATTGCTATATCGAACATCTGACGCGGGATCAGTTGACGCATTTTAGCGGCAAGTTCTCGTCCGCGCGACTGCGAATTGACGCGGTGCACGATGGTGGATAAGGCATCCACTTTTTCACCGTTCACCAAAATGTCCAGCTTGACCAAGTCCGCCACTTGAAACATTTTAAAATCGTAATCGAGTGAAGCATAACCACGCGACACCGATTTTAGCTTATCGAAGAAATCCATCACCACTTCGTTCATCGGCAGTTCATACGTCAGCATCACTTGCCGTCCCATGTATTGCATATTGCTTTGCACACCGCGTTTACCGGTACACAGCGTAATGACATTACCTAAGTATTCCTGCGGGACTAAAATGGTAGCACCGATAATAGGCTCGCGAATTTCGGCAATTTTTGCCGGATCGGGTAATTTGGAAGGATTTTCGATTTCCAATACTTCGCCTTCGCGCATTAGTACTTGATACACCACCGTAGGTGCCGTGGTAATCAAATTCATATTGTATTCGCGCTCCAACCGCTCTTGCACGATATCCATGTGCAACAAACCCAAAAAGCCGCAACGAAAACCGAAGCCCAGTGCATGCGAGGTTTCCCCCTCGTATTGCAACGAAGAATCGTTCAGCTTGAGTTTTTCCAGGGCATCGCGCAGCGCTTCGTATTCGTGCGAATCGATGGGGTAGAGGCCCGCAAATACTTGTGGTTTTATTTTCTTAAAACCAGGTAGCGCTACGGACGCAGGCTTATCCGCGCGCGTTACGGTATCTCCAACCTGCGCGCTCTTTAATTCTTTGATACCCGCAATAATAAAGCCGACTTCTCCTGCACCCAGTTGTTTCCGCTGCACAGATTTTGGTGTAAATATGCCGACCTGCTCGCAAAGGTAGGTCATTTGGTTGGCCATCAACAATATCTTGTCTTTGGGCCGCAATACGCCATCCACAACCCGTACCAGCATAACCACACCGACATAATTATCGAACCAGGAATCAATAATAAGCGCTTTGAGTGGTGCATCGGGATCGCCGCTGGGGGGCGGGATCTTCACAATAACCATTTCCAGAATATCCTCGATGCCAATGCCGGTTTTTGCACTGGCATGAATCGCATCGCTGGCATCAATACCAATGATATCTTCGATTTCCTGGATTACGCTGTCGGGATTAGCCGAGGGCAGATCGATTTTGTTCAGCACCGGTACGACTTCTACCCCTTGCTCAATGGCCGTGTAACAGTTGGCCACGGTTTGCGCTTCTACACCCTGGGAAGCGTCTACAACAAGAATCGCGCCCTCACAAGCCGCCAAGGAACGTGACACCTCATAGGAAAAATCCACGTGTCCCGGAGTATCGATTAAATTTAAATAATAGATATCGCCACTGCGCGCCTTATAACGCAAAGCAGCGGTCTGAGCCTTGATGGTAATGCCGCGCTCTTTTTCCAAATCCATTGAATCGAGCACCTGCTCTTGCATTTCGCGGTCGGAGAGTCCGCCGCAATGTTGGATAAAACGGTCGGCCAGAGTGGATTTACCGTGGTCGATATGCGCGATGATGGAGAAATTACGGATAAACTGCTGCATGAAATACCGACAAAAAAGGGCACGCGAGGCACCCTTTTATAGGATTTGAAAGATCGCTATTTTAGCCGATTTTCTCAAAAAAATCATTCACTTTTCGCATTTTGGCGGGTATCGAGAAAGGCTTTTAAGGCAGGAAAATCAAGGTGGTGACGACAAATTTCTTGCCCATTCCCCAACAGCACTGGAACTATCGTTCCATACAGCATGACTAGACGTGGATTTTCGTCGATATCGACAAAATTGAAATGGAACACATAAGGCTCTTTGAGTTCTTCCAGTGCATCCACCATATCTTGGCACAAATGGCAGTCTGGGCGACCGTAGACGGTCAATTTAAAGCGCGGTGCCCGCATGGTTACACGCGGCGTAATATAATGGGCTGCATATCGTGCGGAAAGCTCGGCGCAATATATTTAAGCAGCAATGCGCTGCAAACTAATCCGAACAGCGCACCCAGTCCCGCGTAAAGGTCGGGGGGCGCGCTGGAGCCAGCCCACAATATGCCGATCGCTGCCCCTAGAAGCAAGGCGCACAACGGCAGTAAATATACGACTATCGCCGTCTTAAGGAATACCTGCTCCGGTAAACCAACCACAACCCGCTCACCAATACCTGCAGCAATAGGGTTGTTAACTTCTAGAATTGTGGATTGTCGACTAAATAGTTGAGTTAACACTGCGGTGCTGCATCCTTGCGTGGCACAGCTTGATTTTCCGCAACCACCGCTCCCACCTTGGGGTTCGATAAACGTCACACCATTTTTGATATCAACGACAATGGCCTCAGACTCTAACATGTTTACTTTTTAAAGCTAATGGCATCGCCAATGCTCATTACGGTGATTTTTGGAACCTCGCCCAATACGGTAATCTTATGATTGGAAACAATTCGTGTATAAACATGTACGGCACCTTGGCTCGATAGACCCAATACGGTTTCTTCCGACATCGGTTCGATAAAAACGGATACAGCAGCCAATCCATCCGAAAAAACAACATGATTCACGGGCATGTGCGCACCGGGTAAAACACGCTTCATGCCCATCAAATGCTTGAATCCGGGTGGAGGCGTGGCAATGACCCAGCCCGAGTCAACCGGCATGGCGTGTTCGCTGGTTTCATCCACCGATCGAACAAGCTTTTTTCCTTGTAAAGTAGGTTTTATTTCTTTGCGATCAATAGCGGCTCCGCCAATTTTAATGTCGCTGAAAAAAAATTGATCGACCATTTCCTTTTGCTCGTTCCACGTGCTTGCTTTCAGTAGTAATCCGGTTTGATTATCGGACCAAAGACGAAGTCCGTAACGATAACCGTCCTTCGGTAATAAGATAATTAGTTGGCTATCGCGGTCAGCTACACGCTCCTGCCCTCCCAGCATAACAATATAATGTTTCTTTATATCGAACAATTGAGTGGGTAGTAGTGCCGGAAAAGAACGTTTTAATTGCCGTTTAGCGACCATAACGGTTTTATTGTCGGCCAAGAAACAATAAACTTCGTCATTGTCCCGAAAAACCTGCCGTCGGTTACCGTCCAACATTTCTAATTTTTCGTATTCTCCGCGCGTATCTTTCATATGCGTAATCCGCGAAGTTTCTAAATCTTTGCCGAATTGATAAATAAAACTTCCCGAGTAATTGAGTTGATGTGCGGCATGCGCCATCCGTTGAAGTAGCGTAAAAGCTTCCTCTTGATTTTCGGCTGCGTTAGCACTGCTGATCGAGATAAAGCAGAAAAGAAAAAAAGTAAACCAACGCATTATTGGTTATTTCCTACTTGCTCGGACACCACACGCACATAGGCCGGCGCGTAGCTTGGAGAATATTCCTGGTGCGCTAACAAATAAGTATTGGCGGTCGCATTGGTGAATTTGACGTTATTCGGTATATGGGCAACAGCCACCAATTTTTTATCGGCTACAGGTGGATAAGGTAACGCTTGGGCCAACTGTTGTGTTGCTGTCGGCGCGGTGGCAATTTGTTGCGATAGAGCGCTTTGATTTAATCGCCCAATCTGCAATGCCAGAATACCCACCAAGCTCACGGCCGCAACGGAAGCCGCAATCGATACGGGAAAATGCCGAATGGCCGGGCTTAAAGGCTCCCGTCGCGGTGCCAATACCGTCGGCTCCTGTGCTAATCGTTGCGCCAATCGAGTGCTGAATTCGGTACTCAATTGCGGAGATTTGCGTAAAACATCGCCCAGTAGATGATAGGTATCCCAAGTTTCGTGCAGGGTATGATGCGTTTTCATGGATTTAATGAAACGTGCAGCTTCTGCGTCACTTAATTCGCTATCCATTAGTGCTGATAGTTGTTCATTCATAATTACCACCTCCGGTCTTGACTGGTTCCCAATAAGGGACGTAATTTCTCCGCTACTGCTTCTCGCGCGCGAAAAATGCGCGAACGTACCGTGCCTATAGGGCAATTCATAACTTGCGCAATATCTTCATAACTCAAACCTTCAATTTCACGTAATGTCAGTGCAACGCGTAATTCTTCGGGCAAGGCTTCCATTGCCGTATTCACGGTGCGCCCAATTTCTTGCGTGAGCAGCGCCGACTCCGGCGTGTTCAAATCATGCAGGGCCGAAGCATCCTCGAAATTTTCAGCTTCTTCGGCATCTAATCGGGTAACGGTCGGTGCGCGCCGACCTTGAGAAACTAAGAAGTTTTTGGCCGTATTAATTCCGATGCGATACAACCAAGTGTAAAACGCACTATCGCCGCGAAAAGTAGGTAAAGCACGATAAGCTTTAATAAAGGCTTCTTGCGCTACATCCTCTACTTCCGCCGAATCGCGAATAAAACGCGAAAGCAAGCGCGCCAACTTACGCTGGTATTTCGTGACCAAAAGTCCGAACGCCTGCTTGTCGCCTGCCTGCGCGCGCTCAACCAGAACCTGGTCTATTTGCCTGTCACCCGTAACGGGTTCACTCATGCCGGGCCGATCCGTAGGGTTTGTCTTCGAGGCTATAGCCCCTGGCGGAATGTCGTTTAATTGGCCCAAAGTATACCGTCTATACCGAATAATCGGGAACTCAAATAACTGCTTATCTAAAAGACCAAGCGATCCGCCAAGAGTTCACTTAGAATCTGTTGTAAATTATATTTAATTCTCTACCCCGGCGCTATTTAACCAGCTATGCATTATTCATTCGATGTACTTATTGTAGGAAGTGGGTTAGCCGGACTAACCACGGCCCTGCACCTAGCCGACCAGCGCCAAGTCGGGATTATTACGAAACGTGAGTTGTTTGATGGGGCCAGCGATTGGGCGCAAGGCGGCATTGCCGCCGTTTTGGCGGACGAGGATTCCATCGACACCCACGTTCAAGATACTTTGATTGCCGGTGCCGGACTGTGCAATGAAGACGTTACTCGGCATGTAATCAGCCAAAGTAAGGAGATGATTCAATGGTTAATTGCCCAAGGAGTCACCTTTACGCGAGATGCGACTCATGCCAGCGGCTATCACCTGACGCGTGAAGGCGGTCATAGTCAAAGGCGTGTCATTCACGCCGCTGATGCCACCGGGCACGCCGTACAAACGTCCTTGGTTGAGCGCGTAAAATCGCATCCCAATATCACCTTATTGGAACAGCATATCGCCGTTGATTTGATTACGGATACCAAGCTCGGGTGTCGCGGTAACCGTTGTTACGGTTTGTATGCCTTGGATAAGGTTGCGGGCCATGTTGTAACGATTACGGCCAATAACACGGTTCTGGCCAGTGGTGGCACCGGGAAAGTCTACTTGTATACGACGAACCCCGATGTGGCGACCGGCGATGGTGTCGCAATGGCTTGGCGCGCTGGTTGCCCAGTAGCCAATATGGAATTTATTCAATTTCATCCGACCTGCCTGTATCACCCGCACGCTAAGTCTTTTCTCATTACGGAGGCCGTTCGGGGTGAAGGCGGTTTATTGAAGCTGGCGGATGGCACCCGCTTCATGCCGGAGCATGACGCGCGCGCCGAATTAGCGCCGCGTGATGTCGTGGCCCGCGCCATCGATTTTGAAATGAAAAAGCGTGGTCTGGACTGCGTGTATCTGGATATTTCGCACCAACCTGCGGCTTTTGTGCGCGAGCATTTTCCGACTATTTATGAGCGTTGCCTGACTTTAGGGATCGATATCACGCGCAAGGCTATTCCGGTGGTACCTGCGGCACATTACAGTTGTGGCGGTGTGTTGACTGATCTCAACGCTCGTACCGCAGTGGATAATTTATACGCTGTGGGCGAAGTAGCCTGTACCGGCTTACACGGTGCCAATCGGCTGGCGAGCAACTCGATGCTGGAGTGTTTGGTTTTGGGTCGCGCAGCCGCCCAAGATATTTTGCAGCACCCCGTTACCGCCCTGCCCGCCTTGCCCAATTGGGACGAAAGTCGGGTAACGGATGCCGATGAAGAAATCGTGATTTCGCATAACTGGGATGAGTTGCGGCGCTTTATGTGGGACTATGTCGGTATTGTTCGCACAAATAAGCGCTTGGAACGGGCATTGCACCGAATCGAATTGTTGACCGGAGAAATCAATGAGTATTATCAGAATTTTCGCGTCAGTAACGATCTTTTGGAGTTGCGTAATCTCGTTTTGACCGCTGAGTTAATCGTGCGCTGCGCGGTATTGCGCCATGAAAGTCGCGGCTTGCATTTCAGTCGGGATTATCCAGATTTACTGCCACAAGCCGTGAATACAATTCTCACACCCTAAAATTTTTTACGTTAAGTATTGGCTTCAAAGTTGGCCGGTCCAGTCGATACCGGCCTCCGGCACAGCGCCCCGCCCCAGTCGCCACTTTAGCCAAACGCGCAAGCTACGGAATAATTCAACAGAAAGCATATCCGGTAGAAGCACCACACTGCGTGCAAACCAAGCCTTATCTGATTGGAGTAAAATTATCGTGAGATAGGGAGCAACAAAGCTACCCGCCAGCACCTTGGCGGCGAATATTTTTCCATTACGGCATTCCAGAAATACCACGCCATCACGCTCGAATTGCAGCGCAACAACACTGAATGGCCAAGCACGCCAAGCCTGATGCGGTAGTACATAGAGAATATTCAATAGTAAGGCGCATAGTAACAAGCTTCTGAGCCAAAACGGCAACGGCACCATCAGCAGGCACACGGCGGCGATCACGTACCCCGCCATTAGATACACGGCTAATTGATGCGATGGCTTAAAGCGCAGTCTTAGCATGTACGCAAGCGCTGCATCACTATCTCGCAATCCAGTGCGGGGGCAGCCAGATCGCCTTTAATCATGGCCCAAAGATCCTCGTCACCCGCTTCCAGCAGTGTTTCGAAGGCGCGTTGCCCCGTTGTATCGAGCAGTGCATAGTCGCGCTCTAAAAATTGTTGCAGTAGCAAATCCAGTTCCAAGGTGCCGCGGCGACACTTCCATCGCAGACGGTTGATGGCGCTCATACGCTGCGATTAACCAATAAAGTTTTAATCTGCCCAATAGCAGCGGTAGGATTTAGGCCCTTAGGGCACACATCAACGCAATTCATAATGCTGTGGCAACGGAATAAACGGTAAGGATCTTCGAGGTAGTCCAAGCGCTCCTGGGTGGCTTGATCGCGGCTATCGACAATAAATCGGTACGCCTGCAGCAAACCCGCCGGCCCGACAAATTTATCTGGATTCCACCAAAAAGATGGGCAAGCCGTTGAGCAGCAGGCACACAACATACACTCGTAAAGCCCGTCTAATTCGGCACGCTGCGCGGGTGATTGCAAGCGCTCGATCTCGGGTTCGGGATCATGATTGACAAGATAGGGTTGGATGGAACGATATTGTTGGTAAAACTGCGTGAGATCGACAATTAAATCGCGGATGACCGGCATGCCCGGCAAGGGGCGTAGAGTGATCGGTTGTTTCAAGTCCGCAAGCGGTGTAATGCAGGCCAAGCCGTTGCGCCCGTTTATGTTCATTGCATCCGAGCCGCACACGCCCTCGCGACATGAGCGTCGTACCGACAAAGTCGGGTCGATTTCTTTAAGTGCAAGAATAGCATCGAGCAGCATTTTTCCTTCGGAAGGAAAATCCAATTCGATGTTCTGCATGTGCGGTTTTTGCCCGTTTTCCGGGTTAAAGCGGTAAATCGAGAAACGCATCCAAACTCCTAAAATATAGGATATTGCACGAGTGAAAAAAGCTCAGTATAAACGCGGCTGCGGCGGAAAAGATTCCACCGTCAGCGGTTTTAAGCGCACCGGCTTATAATCGAGACGTTGCCCCTCGCGAAAATAGAGACTGTGTTTTAACCAGCTATTGTCATCGCGCTGTGGAAAATCAACGCGTGAATGTGCGCCGCGGCTTTCTTTCCGGGCGTGCGCTGAAACGATACTCGCCAGCGCCGTTTCCAACATATTTTCCAATTCGAACGCTTCGATGCGCGCCGTATTGAAGATTTTGCTTTGGTCGAGTAACACCGCCTGCGACAATTGTTCACGTAATTGTCGCATTGCTTCTACCCCTTGATGCAAACTGTCTCCGGTACGAAAAACACCACAATGGTCTTCCATAATACGGCGCATATTGGTATGAATCTCAGGAATGTTTTCACCCGCTCCAGTCCGTTCCCAACGCGCAAGCCGCGCCAGTGCAGGGTCAACCGCTGCTTTTGGGATGGGGCGCGCGTAAGGATTTTCTTGTAAATAGCTCAGCATATGATCACCGGCAGCGCGGCCAAAAACCACGATATCAAGTAATGAATTACCACCCAAACGATTCGCTCCGTGCACGGAGACGCAAGCGCACTCCCCGACTGTATACAGCCCTGGTATGGCTTCTTCCGGGCCGGTTGTCGTTGGAGCCACGACTTGGCCGTGGCGATTGCTGGGAATACCACCCATCATATAGTGTGCAGTTGGAAATACAGGAATGGGGTTTTCGATCGGATCGACGTGTGCAAAGCGTTGTGCTAAATCACGGATGCCCGGTAAACGCGATTTAATTTTTTCTGCGCCCAAGTGATCCATTTTCAGCAGTACATGATCGGCATTTGCGCCGCAGCCATGACCGGCACGAATTTCGGTCACAATTGCCCGGCTCACCACATCGCGACTGGCTAAATCTTTGTTGTGCGGTGCATAGCGTTCCATAAATCGCTCGCCCTGTTGATTCACCAAATAACCACCCTCGCCGCGCGCCGCTTCGGAAATTAAATTACCGATGCCTGCGATACCGGTTGGATGAAACTGGAAAAACTCCATATCTTGCAGAGGTAATCCGGCGCGCAAGGCCATCCCTAAACCGTCGCCAGTATTAATTAAGGCATTGGTTGAGGTGCGAAAGATACGTGCAGCACCGCCCGTGGCGATTAAGGTTGTTCGCGATTCGATCAATATGGGTTCGCCCGTTTCGATTTCCAAGGCAACCACTCCAAGCACATAGCCGGCGGCATCTTTCACCAAATCAATCGCGTAAAATTCATCGAAAAAATGGGTCTTAGCACGAATGTTTTGTTGATACAAAGTTTGCAGCATGGCATGCCCGGTACGATCTGCAGCGGCACAGGCGCGCACGGCTTGTCCTACGCCAAAATCCGTTGACTGACCGCCGAACGGGCGCTGATAAATTTTACCGTTATCCAAACGTGAAAACGGCAGGCCGTAATGCTCCAACTCATAAACGGTTTGCGCCGCCGCGCGACACATAAATTCAATCGCGTCTTGATCCCCTAAGTAGTCCGATCCCTTTACTGTGTCGTACATATGCCAATGCCAATTGTCTGGAGAAACATTGCCCAGGGAAGCATTGATACCGCCTTGAGCCGCTACCGTATGGGAGCGTGTTGGGAACACTTTTGACACCACAGCAACCTTAAAGTCAGCCTGCGCTAGTTGCAAAGCAGCACGTAAACCGCCGCCGCCCGCACCGATCACCAAGGCATCGAAAGTTCGTTTAGGCAAGCTGCTCATTGCACACTCCAGAGTAAAGACACTGTCCACATGGTATAGAGCAATAAGACGGTGATTGTGGCGACTTGTAAGCTCAAGCGTAGCCAAGTGGCGCGTACATAATCCATCAAGACATCACGCACTCCAACCCAAGCATGCACAAAGAGGCTGAGCGCAAAAAGCAATGTGAAAAAACGCATGCCTTCCTGCTGAAATAATCCATGCCAGCTTGTGTAATTCATGGGCTGATGTAGGGCAAGGTAAGTCAGCAGAAATAACGTGTAGAGCAGCATAAGAACGGCGCTAAAGCGTTGCGCCAACCAGTCGCGCACACCGTAATGTGCTCCCGTATTGACGCGTCTCACCATAGCCAAGTTACGAGCATTAAGAAACTCAGCGCCGCCGCAACCAGTACCATCCAAGCAGATGTGCGGGCAGATTTAAGCGCTGCCCCCCAGTGCAGATCCAGCATTAAAAAACGTAGGCCAGCGTAACAATGGTAAATAAATGCGGCCAACAAAATAAACAAGATTAATTTAAACCAAGAACTATTTTGTAAGGCGTAAAAACGTTCAGCGCTGGCCAAAGAAGACTGCAAAATTGCGAGCAAAATAGGAATAAAGAGAAACAACAAAACACCGCTAATCCGATGTAAAAGCGAAATAATGGCCGGTAAGGGTTGACGGATATGCAGTAAATTTAGATAGATGGGACGTAATTGTTTCATGCGTGCTTGTAAATTTGTGCATTCGCTATTATGTTAGTACATTCGTTTCAGTACCGAAATCAGCTTCCGTATTCTTAGATATTGTCTTGAAACATTTCACTGGGCTAAAAAATGATCGCAAGTTGGCAACAAACGCTCGAGGCGCGCGGCGCATCCATCATTAACGGTCATGTCGTAGACTTCGGTAACGCTGAGTTTGAGCGCCAACAAGCCACGCTCGGCCCTATTGTAGCCGATCTATCGCACCTGAACTTAATCCAGTTTACCGGTGAAGAAGCACAAACATTCCTGCAAGGCCAGCTTTCTAATGATGTGCGCTTGTTGGATGGCGCGAATACCCAATACACCAGTTTTAACTCCCCTAAAGGACGTATGCTCGCCAATGGACTGCTGTGGCAAAGTGCACCCAGCAGCTATGTTTTACAGTTACCGCATAGTCTGCGCGAAGCCATTCAAAAACACCTAAGCATGTTTGTAATGCGTGCAAAAGTAAAAGTCAGTGATGCTAGCGATATTTGGGTAAAGCTGGGCGTTGGTGGTAGAGGTGCAGAAGCGGCTTTAGCGCAAGTCCTCGGGGACTTGGCTTTACCCGCAACAGTACATGGTTTGGTACATTCTGAATGGGGTAGCGTATTACGCTTACCGGAAGACCATTACGAATTATTACTGGCTCCAGACCAGGCGCAAGTAATTTGGGAAAAGCTGATGCCACATGCCAAACCGGTTGGTTGCACCTACTGGGATGCGTTATTAATCCATGCTGGCATCCCGACCATCCTACCCGTCACCCAGGAGCAATTTGTTGCGCAAATGCTCAATTACGAGCTGATCGGCGGCATCAATTTTAAAAAGGGTTGCTACCCCGGTCAGGAAATTGTGGCCCGAACCCAATATCTGGGCAAATCGAAACGCCGCATGTACCGCGCGCATCTTACCGGCATCGATACTCCCCAGCCGGGCGATGAACTCTTCAGTGCAGATTTTCCAGATCAAGCGACGGGTATGATTGTAAACGCCGCACCGGCTCCCAGCGGCGGTTTTGACGTGCTGGCCGTACTTCAAATTAGTAGTGCAGAAGCTCAGACTTTGCATTTTAAATCGATACAGGGGCCAACGCTTGAGTTACTAGCACTACCGTATGCGGTGCCCACTTAAGCCGCGCATGTACCATTACTATATTTATTTCCGCATTCCATCCGAACGTGCTTCTGATATTGAAGTAGCGATTCAGCGTATTCAGTTTGCGGTCAAGGCACAACTGGGGGTTTCCGGACGACTGCTTAAAAAACGCAATGAACCGAATCTTTGGATGGAAGTGTATGAAAACCTGCCAGAAAAATCGGGTTTTGAAGATGCATTAAGGCTAGCAGAAGATCAAACGGGGATTGCCGCACTGCTAGAGGTCGGTGAAAAAAGACATATCGAGTGCTTCGAAAATTAAGGGTGGCTCTATTGAACCACCCTTTCCGCTTTGGGAGGTACGGCTACTTACTCGAAGGGATGGCGCATGACGATCGTTTCTTCGCGATCCGGTCCGGTTGAAATAATGTCCACCGGAACTTCACACAATTCCTCAACACGTTTTAAATAATTGCGAGCTGCTTGTGGCAGTGCGTCGTAATGTTTGATACCAACGGTGCTATCCGTCCATCCGGGCATTTCTTCGTAAATCGGTTCGCATTCGGATAATGTTTCTGCCCCTACCGGTAAAATATCGCTGTAACCACCGGCAAGTTTATAGCCGGTACAGAGGCGCAAAGTTTCCATACCGTCTAAAACATCCAGTTTGGTAACGCACAAACCGGAAACACCATTGATCTGGATGGATCGTTTGAGAGCGGCTGCATCGAACCAACCACAGCGCCGGGCGCGTCCCGTGGTAGAGCCGAACTCATGCCCGCGTTCCGCTAAAAATTTTCCGACATCATCGAACAACTCCGTTGGAAAAGGGCCCGAGCCAACACGTGTGGTATAGGCTTTGGTAATCCCTAAAACGTAATGCAAGGTATGCGGTCCGACACCCGCGCCGGTCGCAGCACCGCCGGCGGTACAATTGGATGAAGTAACAAACGGATAAGTACCGTGATCGATATCCAACAAAGTACCCTGCGCTCCTTCGAATAATAAATTTTGGCCGGCCTTATTGGCCTCATACAATTGGCGTGGAACATCCCCCAACATCGGTCGAATGCGTTCAGCCAAAGCCATGGTTTCATCTAGAGATTTATGAAAGTCAACCGTGGGGGCGTTGAAATAATTTTTTAAAACAAAATTATGGTAGTCGAGTACTTCCCCCAACTTTGCGGCAAAGCGTTCGCGATGAAATAATTCCTGCATGCGAATCGCGCGCCGTGCAACCTTGTCTTCGTAGGCTGGCCCTATGCCGCGACCAGTGGTTCCAATCTTGCCAGCACCTTTTGCAATTTCACGCGCATGGTCCAGCGCTACGTGATGACTCAAGATCAAGGGACAGGCTTCTGAAATAATTAAACGGTCACTGACCGCTACGCCGGCTTTTTCCAGCATGTCGACTTCTTCCATCAGCGCTTGCGGTGAAACCACTACGCCATTGCCAATGTAGCATTTTACATTTTCGCGCAAAATACCCGATGGAATCAGATGTAAAACCGTTTTTTTGCCAGCCACGACCAAGGTATGTCCTGCATTATGCCCGCCTTGGAAACGCACCACACCTTGTGCATGGTCGGTCAGCCAATCAACGATTTTCCCCTTGCCTTCATCACCCCATTGTGTGCCGATCACGACTACATTCTTGGTCATTTTTTATACCTTATTGCCAATCAGATTAAAGCTGAGAACGCTCTCGAATAGATCTTATTCAATGTCCCAAGCACCTTTATTCCATACTAAACGGCGATCACAGAGAGATTCCGCACGGTGTTTTTCTTGCCCGGGCAGCTCAACTACCACAACCTCCCCGATGCTACGCAAAGCTTCGATTTTTTCGGCCAGTGCCAAGTCTGTGCTATACGGTGCCAATATTCCATGCGTCGTGCGCTGCGTTTCTAAATAAGGCACCAGCGCGCGTAAATCCAATGAAAATCCAGTTGCACAGCGAGCGCGACCAAATTGTTGGCCAACATTATCGTAGCGTCCGCCTTGCGCTATGGCATAAGCGGAGCCTTGGGCATAGGCCGCGAAAACAACACCGCTATGGTAGTGGTAACCACGTAATTCGGCTAAATCAAAATAGAGTTCGGCACCGCTGGCCGTTAAATCCGTCGCTAACGTTTCCAGGGCATCCAGAGCACGGCCAATTTCCGGTAACTTCGGCAACACTTCTGCGGCACGTGTTAACACGGCGCGCGGGCCATAAAGTGTCGGTAAGGCGAGGAGCGCATCACGAGTCTGCGCCGGCATATCGTGCGTTAGTTCAGCAATCGCTGGAATGTCTTTAATCTGGAGCGCGTGAAACAAATCACCTTCTAAAGCGGTACCTGCTTGCACCGTATTCATCAGTGTGCGAAAAATCCCAACATGACCAATATCCAAATGTAAGGCTGGCACACCCAAAACATTCAGTGTTTTAAGCAGCATTTTCTGCACTTCGAGATCGGCTTCAAGACCGGCATGGCCGAATAATTCGGCCCCGATTTGCAGGGGCTCGCGACTGCTGTGTTGGTGACCGGGTCGCGTGTGTAAAACCGGCCCGGCGTAACAAAGGCGCGTTACACCTTGATGATTCAGTAAATGCGCATCAATGCGCGCGGCTTGTGGTGTTATGTCTGCCCGCACACCCATTAAACGCCCGCTCATTTGATCCACCAACTTAAACGTGTTGATCTCCATATCGCGCCCGGTACCGGTCAGTAAAGATTCCAGGTACTCCATGAGCGGAGGAATAACCAACTCATAACCGTGACTCGCAAACACATCTAAGATCGCGCGCCGCGCACGCTCAATGGCGCGCGCAGTTGGCGGCAAAATGTCTTCGAGATATTCGGGTAATAGCCAAGTATGCATGATTAACGCGCAATCAATACGATGCCCAGGCCCGCCAACATGGAAACTAAACCCATAGTGCGTAATTGGCCGTCTGTTAGTTCCAGCATTTTACGAAATGCCTCACGCCAAACGTGCGGAGCGAGAAACGGCAGAATGCCTTCCAGAACAAGCACCAGCCCAAAGGCGGCCCATAAGCTATTCATACCGATTTACTTAGTGCCTTTACCGGAATGCTTAAAATAACGGAAAAAATCAGAGTTTTGATCGATAACGAGAACATCTTCCTTGCCTTTAAAGCTTTCTTTGTAGGCATCCAAACTGCGATAGAACGCATAAAACTCGGGATTTAACGAATAGGCTTGCGCATACACGCCAGCGGCTTTCGCATCTCCTTCACCTTTGGTACGTTGCGCATCGCGATAGGCTTCAGACACCAAAATATCGCGTTGCTTTTCAGCATCAGCTTGAATTTTTTCTTTCACGGCTGCACCGATCGAGCGGCGCTCGTTGGCAACGCGGGTGCGTTCCGAGCGCATACGTTCAAATACGGAACTCTCGGCATCTTCGGAGTAATCCACACGTTTTAAGCGAACATCAACTACTTCCACGCCAATTGAGCGCGCATCTTTGTCGGCATTTTGGCGTAAACTTTCCATGACTTGTTCGCGCTGGCCCGCGACTACATCGTCTACCGTTCGTTTGTTGAACTCGGCACGGAGTCCGTCGCGCACCACGTTCATTAAGCGTTGTTCGGCACGACGCTCATCACCACTAACGCTAATGTAGTATTGTTTAGGGTCGATGACACGCCACTTAACGTAAGAATCCACCAGCATGTTGATTTTTTCTTTCGTAATAATAAGATCAGAATCCGGCGTATCCAACGTGCGAACTCGGGTATCGATGTACACCACATTTTGCACCATAGGGATCTTGAGATAAAGGCCGGGTAACTTCTTGACTGATTTTATTTCGCCCAATTGCAGCACGATTGCCTGTTGGCGTTGATCGACGGTGAAAAAAGTAAAGCTCAGAACAACCAGCACGAGAAGGGTTACTATCAGGATAGAAGCAAAGCTACGTTTCATGGTCGCCCTTCCCGATTGCGTAAGACATCTCGGCCTTGTTCATATTCACTGGGTCGGGGGGTATCACCGGTGGTTGGTTTTGATTTTGCCGTTATCGGTGCTGAATTTTCGGGAATTTTTTGCATTAACTTATCCAAGGGGAGATACAGTAAGTTACCGCCACTTTTTTGGTCAACCATAATTTTTGTCGTGGCGGAAAAAATCTGCTGCATTGCGTCTATATACAGACGATCACGGGTAACACCTGGGGCCTTATTGTATTCAACTACCAATTGTTTAAAGCGTGAAGCATCGCCTTCGGCACGGGCAATAATACTTTGCTTGTAACCTTCAGCCTCTTGCAGAAGGCGGGCTGCGCCACCTTTGGCCTTTGGTACGATATCGTTGAAATAAGCTTCGCCTTCGTTCTTTTGACGTTCACGGTCTTGATCGGCTTTGATCGCATCGTTAAATGCCGCTTGCACCTGTTCCGGTGGTTGTACTTGCCGGATAGTGACATTGGCTATGGTGATGCCCGTTTTATAGCGATTAAGTATATCTTGCGTTAAAACGCCAGCTTTATTAGCAACTAGCGTGCTCTCGCTTAACACAGAGTCAACCTTTGTTTTTCCCACGACTTCGCGCATCGCACTTTCGGCGATTTGCCGTACGAATATCTGATCGTCGCCCACATTGTTATTGAAGAGAAAAGCTTGAGGGTCGGTAATTGTGTACTGCACTGCAAATAATACATTAATGATGTTTTTATCGCTGGTGAGCATCGCGGCTTCACTGGCTTGTTTGTTTTTTTCGTTTTGGCGGAAGCCGATTTCAGTTAAACGATTTTGCGCCGTATCGACAATTTCGACGGCTTCGATCGGATAAGGCATGTGCCAACGCGGTCCCGGCATGGTAATTTCAAGCAATTTACCAAAACGTAACACGACCCCACGCTCACGTGCGTTTACGATATAAAACCCACTCCCGACCCAGATGATGCCGATAATGGCTGCTAATAACAGCGCACCGCCGGTGGGATTACTGTTTTTTCCATGACTGGGTCCAGCCGGTGTACCGGAGCCGCGCCCCTTACCACCGAACAACCCCGATATCTTTTCATTGAGACGGCGCCATAGCTCATCGAGATCCGGTGGTCCGCTTTGATTTCCTTTTTTGCCCCAGTTGGGATCGTTCCAGGCCATAAATTTTCCTGCGTAAGGTTAAAGGCTAAATTGCCAGTTCGACTGGTGCGGTGCCGGTCTGCACAGCCTCACTGAGCACTAGCCGCAATAATTCTATGCCAGCGCCAGTGGCAGCACTAACCCAAATACGTTTAATTTTACCATATTCATCGCGATCTACACGGGGAAGCCATTCGCCCCGATCAATCTTATTCATGACCAGTACTTGAGGTAAGTGAAATGCACCAATTTCGGCTAGAACAATATTCACATGTTCAATTTGACAGTCGCGTAAGGGGCTGGAAGCATCCACAACATGAATCAACAAATCCGCTTGCACAGCTTCCTCTAATGTTGCACGAAAGGCATCCACTAACCCGTGCGGAAGTTGTTTAATAAAGCCTACCGTATCCGATACAACGATCTGCCCCAGCGCGGGGATAAAAACACGGCGCGATGTGGTGTCTAAAGTGGCGAACAACTGGTCTGCCGTAAACGCGTTGGCATGCGTTAGGCGGTTGAATAAGGTGGATTTCCCTGCATTGGTATAACCCACTATCGAAACGGAAAAAACCGCATTGCGGTTGCGTGCTCGGCGTTGCGTCTGGCGTTGTTTACTCAATTTAACTAAGCGTTCCTTGAGCGATTTAACACGCTTACCGATTAGACGTCGGTCGGTTTCTAATTGCTTCTCGCCGGGGCCGCGCAAACCAACACCGCCCTTTTGTCGCTCCAAATGGGTCCAGCCACGCACTAAACGCGTCGAGAGGCGTTCTAATTGCGCCAACTCAACCTGAACTTTACCTTCGTGAGATTGTGCACGTTGCGCAAAAATATCCAAAATTAAAGTGGTGCGGTCCACCACTCTTCGCTTTATTTTGGCTTCTAAATTACGCTGCTGGCCAGGGGAAAGGTCATGATTAAAAATAACCATTTCCGCCTGCGTGGCGCGTACGGCAGCGGCAATTTCATCGACTTTCCCGCTGCCCGCAAAATAAGCCGCATCGGGTCGTGCACGTTTACCTTGGACGGCACTTAAAGGCTTAACACCGGCGCTTTCGGTTAAGCGGCGTAATTCTTCCAGACTGTCCTGAGTATCCGGTTCACCAAAATCCAGCGCAACCAATATTGCCGTATCTTGAATGAATTGATCCTCATTCAAGACCGCATCAAGCATCCGGCATATCGACGGATATAGTCACCGCACGGGCTGGTACAACCGTTGAAATTGCGTGCTTATACACCATCTGCGTAACCGTATTTTTCAACAGCACGACATATTGATCAAAGGACTCGACTTGACCCTGAAGCTTGATGCCATTGACCAAGTAAATCGACACAGGAATGTGCTCTTTACGTAAGGTATTCAAAAACGGGTCTTGTAGTAATTGCCCTTTCCCGCTCATGGCTTCTCCAAATTGTTGTTAATAAAATTGA
This sequence comes from Betaproteobacteria bacterium, assembly GCA_043783305.1. GTDB lineage: Bacteria > Pseudomonadota > Gammaproteobacteria > Burkholderiales > Thiobacteraceae > RBG-16-58-11. Next base: position 25,727 of record JAYVZN010000105.1, on the reverse strand, counting down.
TGCAAACCAGTATATTCCATTGGCAAGTCGTTCGCTAGCCGTCTAGCAGTTAACCGTTCATCTATCATAAAGGAATTATGGGCGCTTTAAACAAAAAACAAGTCCTATAACAATATTTTTGTCTGGAACGACCGCGTGCTTAAATTAACTGTACCTGTGTTTTGAAGCACGTTTTGTGCGGCGACGGCTGTTTTCTTCACTCTGTGTGGGGGTCGGTGGCTTTCTACCTTCAAAAGGATTCGCTCCTTGTTTAAACTGAACCCGCAAAGGTGTCCCCTCTAGTTTGAAAGCGACGCGAAAGGTATTTTCCAAGTAGCGTTTATAGGAATCTGAGATGGCCATTACGCTTGTGCCGTGCACGATAATTACGGGAGGATTGCTGCCCCCTTGATGCGCGAAACGCGGTTTGGGCCGAAACGGGCCATTTTTTGGCGGCTGATGCGCTGTTATGGCTTCTTGTAAAATACGCGTCAAGCGCGGGGTTGGCATCTTGACCATCGCGGCTTTGTAAGCGGTATCGATAGATTTTAACAAGGGCGACAAGCCCGTGCCTTTTAACGCCGAAATATGATGAAATTTAGCAAAACTCAGAAAATTAATTTTTTGCAGGATCGTCGTTTTCACCCGTTCGCGTGCGTAAGAATCAAGCCCATCCCATTTGTTTACTGCGACGACTAAGGCACGCCCGGCTTCAAGAATAAAACCGGCGATATGCGCGTCTTGTTCGGAAATGTCTTGTTGCGCGTCCAATACCAGTACAACCACATTGGCATCTTCAATCGCCTGCAAAGTTTTAATGACCGAAAATTTCTCAACCGATTCGAACACCTTCCCGCGCCGACGAACACCCGCCGTGTCAATCAGGGTATACGCCTTACCATCGCGTTCAAACTCCACATGAATGCTGTCGCGTGTGGTGCCGGGCTGGTCGAAAGCAATGACGCGCTCCTCGCCCATGAGGCTATTCAGAAGCGTGCTTTTACCGACATTTGGACGCCCGACAATAGCGATTTTAGGATGTTTAGGATCGGGCCCAGTGGCATCGTCTTCGGGAAAGTTTTCCAGCACCAACTCCATCAATTCGCGGACACCTTCACCGTGACTAGAGGAAATCGGTAGTGGATCTCCCAAACCTAACTCAAAAAACTCCGCCGCCACAACATCGCGCCGCATCCCTTCTGCTTTATTGACGACCAACCACAAAGGACGTCCGGACTTGCGTAATGTTTCGGCAATGGTTTTATCTTGCGCGGTTAGTCCTTGTCGTGCGTCCAACAGGTAAAGAATCACGTCGGCTTCATCAATGGCAAGTAGGGTTTGTCGTGCCATTTCATGCAAAATACCGTCTTTTACCACTGGCTCAAAACCACCGGTGTCAACGACAAGATACGGTTTACTGCCAACGACACCATGCCCGTAGTGGCGATCCCGTGTGAGGCCAGGTAAATCGGCCACCAGCGCATTACGCGTCTTCGTTAGGCGATTAAATAAAGTAGATTTACCTACATTGGGGCGACCGACGATGACGATGGTGGGTTTCATGGGTTTATAGTATGTGCTGCAGAAAGCACGGAAAACTAAGGGAATTACAGCTAGGCTGTGCAGTATACCGATTCACGGCAGAGAATTGCGAAAAGATTCAAAGGCGTACCCTAAACTATTCCATACTGGCCCTTAACCAAAATAAAATTTGCTATGGTTTGCTTCGGGCCAATAACGCGCTCAACCGATCAACTTAACGTTGCATTTTGAACTTGGGTTGGCCGCGCCCCATTAATTAATCCCTAAAATAAATACGCCGCCTTTTTTAGATTGAACGAGGATTCCATCTGCAACGGCTTGCGGTTGTGCACGAATCGGGGAGCCGTCCGTGGCAATGCGTGCAGCGAACGCACCATCTTCACGCGCTAAAAAATGCACGTAACCTTGCAAATCAGCCACGACCACGTAACCGCGATAAACCAGCGGTGCGGATAATTCGCGATGCGCTAGTTTCTCTTGTTTCCAAAGATAAGCACCCGTTGTTTTGTCCAGTGCATGCACTGTTCCCGTTACATCAGAAACATAGACGTTACGCGCATCCATAGCCATGCCAGCGATGCTGGAGATATCTCGCGCCCATATCAAATTACCCGTTTTTGGTTCAAAGCAGGCAACGCGCCCTTGATAAGCCACTGCACAGACGATTCCGCCATCCGATACCGGATTGCTCGTGACATCGGCAATGCGCTCCAATTCGGAAACGCCGCGTGGTAAGGCGACTGAAGCTTCCCAAATTAATCCGCCTGTTTGCAGTTCCAGTGCGACTAATTTGCCGCCGCTAAAGCCGGAGAACAGCGTATTTTTTTCAATGAGTACGCCGCCATAACTGCGCACCGTTAAGGCGGGTGTGGCGCGCTGGTAGAGCCATTTACGTTTTCCATCGCTCGCTGAAAGCGCAAATACGCGCCCATCTCCCGAGCGGACATAGACCAAGCCGTCCGCAATTTGCGGCGCACTTAAAATTTCACTGGTAACACGGGATTGCCACAAGGCCTTGCCATTAAAATCAAACGCCAGCACGTCACCTTTTGACGTTCCGACAACAACCAAATTATCCGCAGCACCAACCCCCCCCGTGATTTTCTTTCCTGCATCAATCCGCCATTTTTCGTGTAGCGTACCGAGCTCGTAGCGCGCAATCTTGCCATCATAACTAACGGCAAACACATCAGTTTGGGTTAACGCGGGAGTAAAAACACTGCCCGCAGAACTACCTATAGAGGTGCTCGCACGTAGCTTTATATCGGCACTGGGGTTAAATTGAACCAAAGCAGCCGGTAAATTTTTATGGCCGCTACTAAAAAAATCATCCCAAACATTGCTCACTGTCTGACAGGCGGTTAACCCGATAACCAATGCGCCAACAAGCAGTACACGCATCATCCCTGCTCTCCTAAAGCGTCCAGTTTGATCTGCAAATAATTTTTGAAGGGCGTGTCTTTGGTTAACGTTACGATAGCGGCTTGATAGGCGATTCTCGCTTCTTTAGACAAACCTTGAAGTGCATAAATATCGCCTTTTAGATCATTGTATAAAGGATCAAACGCCGCATCGTGCTCAGATTTCAGCAGTCGCATAGCTTCTGATAAATTTTTCTCATCCACCAGGACGGTCGCCAAACGCAACCGAGCTAAATCCTTTGATTGCGTTTGTTTCGCATGATCGATTATCCATTGGTATTGCGTCTTCGCGCTTTTCAAATCGCCATTTTCAAAATTAGCTTTTGCCATAAACATGGCCGCGTCGACGGCATAAGGCGTGCGGGAGTACTTATCGATAATTTGTCCGGCCACTTCGCGTATCCTTTTTACATTATTGGCCGGTAACTCCTTGCGTAGGGCTTCAAATAAAACCAACGCCTCACGCGATTGTTTCGATTGATAGGTTTTCCAGCCACTCCATCCCGCCACCGCCAATGCGAAAACGGTCACGAACACCATGACCTTGCCGCCGTGTTGATGCCACCACGCTTTTAGCTCATCAACTTGTTCTTGTTCTTCTAAATCCAATGCCATTTTACACACCCCTCAATCAACTGAATTTTGTACCAAAGCGATCACTTGCGTTATGGACACCGAGATTTGCTCAGCCTGCGCCCTTAACGGTTTTAAGCTGACCATCCCGGCGTTTACCTCCTCTTCACCGATAATGACAGCGAAACGCGCACCGCTGGAGTCGGCTTTTTTCATTTGCGCTTTAAAGTTACCGCCGCCGCAATGCAAAATCACCTGCAAACCAGCATCGCGCCAATGTTCAGCCGCGAATAGTGCGTTACGTTGCGCCAACTCACCCATATGAGCGAGATAAATATCGGGTGTCGGTTGTGCCGGTAGATTGCCTTGTGTTTCCATCAAGGCCAACAAACGTTCTACCCCCATAGCAAACCCACAGGCTGGTGCTGGTTTGCCGCCCAACTGCGCTACGAGACCATCGTAACGACCGCCCGCACAGACCGTCCCTTGGCTGCCGAGCTGGTCTGTTACCCATTCGAATACAGTAAAGTTATAGTAATCCAAACCTCGGACTAAGCATGGATTGATGCTAAAACCAACACCGGCAACTCGCAATAAATCTTGCAGTGTTTCAAAATGTTTTAGTGAATCTATATCCAAATCGTCCAACAACTTAGGAGCCGCAGCAATGATTTCCTGCAACGCCGGATTTTTACTATCGAGAATACGCAACGGGTTACTCTGTAAGCGGCGCAGAGCATCTTCATCAAGCAACGCTTGATAACTTTCTAAATACTGGACTAGGCGTGTCCGATAGCGCGCGCGATCTTCACTGGTACCCAGCGTATTAATTTGCAGCTCAATGCCTTTTATGCCGAGCTGTTTCCATAAGCGCGCGCACATTAAAATATGCTCAACATCCATATCCGGGCCAGCATAACCCATCGATTCGATACCGATTTGGTGGAATTGACGGTAGCGCCCTTTTTGCGGTCGTTCGTGGCGAAACATGGGGCCGGTATAAAACAAACGTTGCGGGTGGCCAAACAATAAATTGTGCTCTAACACCGCACGCACACAAGAAGCCGTACCTTCGGGCCGCAAGGTTAGACTTTCACCGTTCAGAGCATCGCTCCAAGTGTACATTTCTTTTTCGACGATATCCGTGACTTCGCCGATGGCGCGCTTAAATAAACCGGTGGGCTCCACAATAGGCATGCGAATTTCGCGATAGCCATAGGTGCTTAGCCATTCACGCACAATTTTCTCAAAGTGTTGCCACAGCGGGGTTTGATCCGGCAGGATGTCGTTCATCCCGCGAATCGCTTGTAGGGTCTTCATGGGCGGTACATTCGGCTTCAAGCCGCTTTCCTTAGAATGATGACGCGCCCTAACCGATGGCTTTAATGGGTATGATGTGACCGTTAACTTGGTTTTTAGAAGCGGCAATTTTGGCGCGCACTTGCCGCTCTAATTCGTCCACCAAGTCGGTTTCGGTTATTTTATGGCTGGGTTTACCATCAATATATAATAAATTAGGCTTTCCACCCGCTAGCCCAATGTCGGCTTCACGCGCCTCACCGGGGCCGTTGACGACACAGCCAATAATCGCTAGATCCAGCGGCTCCAAGATATCTTCTAATCGCGCTTCCAATAAATTGACGGTACGGATGACATCGAACTCTTGCCGCGAACAGGAGGGGCAGGCAATAATATTCACCCCTTTGTTGCGAATGTGCAGGCTTTTTAAAATATCAAAGCCCACCCGTACTTCTTCTACCGGATCAGCCGCCAAGGAAATGCGGATGGTGTCGCCGATACCTTCAGCCAACAACATTCCTAAACCGATGGAAGATTTTACAGCGCCCGACCGAAAGCCACCGGCTTCGGTAATACCAAGATGCAGGGGTTGCTCAATTTTTTGCGCCAGCAAGCGATACGCTTCAACCGCCATAAAAACATCAGAAGCTTTCACGCTGACTTTAAAATCGACAAAATTCAAGCGCTCCAGAATTTCGACATGGCGCAACGCGGATTCAACGAGGGCTTCCGGGGTTGGTTCACCATATTTTTTTTGTAGATCTTTTTCCAAGGAGCCCGCATTGACACCGATGCGAATGGAGATGCCGTGATCTTTCGCAGACTGCACAACGGCTCGTACGCGGTCTTCACGACCAATATTGCCGGGATTAATGCGCAAACAATCGGCACCCAATTCTGCTACACGCAACGCGATTTTGTAATCAAAGTGGATGTCCGTGATCAAAGGCACCGGGGAACGTTTACGAATTTGGCCAAAAGCTTCGGCGGCTTCCATACTGGGAATTGAGACGCGAACCAGATCCGCCCCGACTTTGACGGCGCGTTCAATTTGCGCCACGGTCGCATCGACATCGGTCGTTTCGGTATTGGTCATGGTTTGTACTGAAATGGGCGCGTCGCCGCCGATCAATACCGAACCAACTTTGATTTGACGACTCTTGCGGCGCGGTATGTGATGAACATGCAACATAACTACTCCAATTTGAAACGTGCAACATTGATCTTTGTATGCTGAAGAAGATCCACGGGCTTGCCATTATAGGCAATTCTAACTTTACTCGCATTGCCAACCACCAAAGTAAAGGGTGGCTTACCCTGTATGACTTGCTCCTGCCCACTATGATTTAATTGAGAAAAAATAATTTTCCCCGTTTTATTTTGGATTTCGACCCAGGCATCGCCGTTAAAGTGCAAGGTCAGGGTGGCTTCGCTGGCGGCGGGTATAGAAGCTATCGTCGCGGGCGGGTCTGAGGGTGCCGGTGCTGCGGCTAACGCGCCGGGAGTAATACTAGGTGTTATCGCTTGCGAAGCCATTGGCTGGGATTGGGGTAGCGGTAATGCGGCTGCGGGCGATTGCGGAGCGCTGAGTTTACCGTTGTTTATGGGCTTGACGACTTTGGATGAATTTTCCTCATCGCGCAAAGCGAAGTAAATAATCAGCGGCGACAGCAGCAGCAGCAAAAATAAGATAACGAGATACCACACCCATTTTGGTGTAACTTTTCGTTGGAATGCAATTTGCGAAGCTCCACGCTCGATATCATACTGCCGAACCTGGGGACGGCTCCGTTCGTAAGCATCCAGGAATGCATCCGGCTCGGTTTGCACGACGCGGGCGTAATTGCGAATAAAGCCTCTTACAAAAGTATTACCCGGTAGCGCATCAAAACGATCCTCCTCCAAGGCCTGTACCTGACGTAAGCCAAGCCGGAGTTGCCGCGCCAGATCGGCGGCAGAAAGATTCCATCGCTCACGCGCAGCAACCAAGAGTGTGCCGAGCAACGGCAGATCAGGTGCATTGACGGGCTCGGACAGCGAGGCTGCCGAATTATCCACCACCGGCACTTCCTCGGTCATTCGTAGTGTCCTGTTGCGAGCGCCTGTGTTTCCTTTGCCAGCGGAAAACGCTGGCGGAGCATTTGCGCATAACTTTCTTGCGAGTTTTTATCACCCAACTTACGCTCGATACGTACACCTAACCACAGCGCTTCCGGAGTCGGTGTTTGCGTCTTCATGAAGGGTAAAATTTGTGCGCGGGCATTGGGTAAATCATTAGCGCGGTAATAAATATCCGCTAACGCTAACAAGGCTTGCGGCTGGTTAGGATTTAGTTTGAGTGCTTTGAGAAAAAACTCCTCAGCATTTTTATCATCTTGGCGCTTGAGCGAGCAGATACCGGCATTCACATACGGCTTGTCAGGCGTTTCGTACAGTGGATTTTTTAGTGCTGACATGAATTGTTTAATCGAATCTTCGATCTTTCCACGTTGACATAAAAACCAGCCATAATTATTGTGCGCTTCAGAGTTGGTTTTATCTAGTTCCAACGCACTCTTAAAATACTGCTCGGCTTGCACATCGTCTTTCAATTCCATGTAGACCAAACCCAGCATGTAGTGCGCCGGTACATAGCGACGCTCAGCGGCTAAGGCCACCGTAAATTCATCCAGGGCCACGCCGATTTGACCGGAGCCATAATATTGCGCACCCAGTTCCGTGTGAATTTTAGCCCGACTATACGCAATGGCTTCTTCTTCTGACGTAGGCACATAACCCGGCGGCATACCCGGTATGCCTGCAAGTGCAAACGCGCAATTCGATACCAATAAATTTAGTACGATCAGAATTTTACCTAGCACAGGGCAATCCCTTCTTTGTGAGTCTTGCGTTTCGTTTTATCCTGCACTTGCCCCGCCAACTGGCCACACGCGGCATCAATATCGTCCCCACGCGTTTTGCGCGTCGTCACGACATAACCGGCATTTTGCAAAGCCTCACGAAAACGCAGAATCGCATCGGGTTTTGAACGCGTGTAACCGGAATCGGGAAACGGATTAAATGGGATTAAATTAAATTTACAAGATACATCGCGCGTTAATGCAATCAACTGTGCGGCATGCGATAAACTATCGTTGATGCCGTCCAACAGGACATATTCGAAGGTAATAAAATCGCGCGGGGCAACGGTCAAATAACGTCGGCACGCCGCCATTAATTCTACGAGTGGGTATTTCTTATTGATCGGCACCAATACATCGCGTAACGCGTCATTCGGCGCGTGCAAGGAAACGGCCAGCGCCACTGGGCAGGCCGCTGCCAGCCGATCCATAGCGGGCACCACGCCCGACGTGCTGACCGTTACGCGGCGCCGCGATAAACCATAGGCATGATCATCCAGCATGATGCGGAGGGCGGTTACGACATTTTCAAAATTGGTGAGTGGTTCACCCATGCCCATCATGACCACGTTGCTGATAATGCGCTCACCTTTGGGCGCATGCCCCAGCGCTTTATTCGCCAGCCAGAGTTGGCCGATTATTTCCGCCACGGAAAGGTTCCGGTTAAAACCTTGCCGTCCGGTAGAACAGAAAGTACACGCCAACGCACAGCCCACTTGCGATGAAATGCATAAAGTGCCACGCTCCCCTTCGGGAATAAAGACTGTTTCTACCGCATTTCCGCCACCACTGTCGATCAGCCATTTGACGGTACCGTCATCTGAGCGAAATTCGTCGCGTATTGGGGGTACAACGATGGCGGTGCTTTGCGTGAGATTTTCGCGTAGCATCTTTGCCAAGTCGGTCATTTGCTCGAAATCGCTGGCACCCATTTGGTGTATCCAGCGCATCACTTGTTTGGCACGAAACGGTTTTTCGCCAATCTCAGCAAAGTAGCGCGTTAGGCCAGGCAAGTCGAAATCAAGCAAATTGATCATTAGCGACCGGAATACACTTCCATCTCAGGGAAAAAGTACGCAATTTCAAGCGCTGCGGTTTCTGCCGCATCGGAACCATGCACCGCGTTCGCATCAATACTCTGAGCAAAGTCGGCGCGGATGGTTCCAGCATCGGCTTTCTTTGGATCCGTGGCTCCCATTAATTGGCGGTTGAGTGCTATCGCGTTTTCGCCTTCCAACGCTTGGATCATTACCGGGCCGGAACTCATAAAGGATACTAAATCATTAAAAAAAGGACGCCCTTTGTGTACCGCATAAAAGCCCTCGGCATCTTTTGTCGACAGCCACTTCATTTTTGAGGCAATGATTTTCAAGCCGTTGGTCTCAAAGCGCGAATAAATCTTACCGATGACATTCTTGCCCACGGCATCCGGTTTGATAATGGACAAGGTGCGTTCTACAGCCATTTCTTCCACTCCTTCTTTCAATAGTTCAGAATAAACATAAAGTTATAACTATACCCGGTTACCCCTTGGAAATAAATGAGTTAACCAATAATTCATTCGTATCGGTGCGTAGCGGTATCAGCTAGTCTGTTGATCCCAACGGGAAAATGCTACTATCCTGGAAAAATCAATTCCAACAAGGGGAAAGCAATATGGCTGAAGCAACGCTGGAAAATAACGAGATCAAGCAGCGAGCTGTTCGACGCCTAGTGATTGCGGTTGTCCTCGTTCTCATCGCGGTGGGCATTCTGACCTATTTGAGTTATTACAAACCCAGTAAGGTGATCACCAAGCCGGTTCCTGAAAACTTGCCGCCACCTCCACCACCGATTGTAACGGGCCCGGAACCTGAGCAAATCCTGCCCGCCCAATCGGGACAAGCTTTGCCTGAACCACCACCGTTACCAGCCGAAACGCCACCGGCGGGTGTAGTAGGTGTACCGCCCGTGGGCACGCCGCCGCCACCTATCGTAACGAGTAAACCCCCGCTTAAACCTGGTCCCGGGCCACAAAAGTCAGCCGCGCTCGTCAAGCAGCAGCTCTTAGTACCCGCAGTGCCCGCGCAAAATATCCCATCTCAAACAGCGGCAAAACCGGTAGAGCAAGCGCCGCCGGTCGCCCACAAGCCGAGTGCCGTTCCGAGCGTTGGCTATGTGATCCAATTCGGAGTTTTCAGCAATCCGCAAAATGCGCTTCAGTTAGCAGAGAAACTCAAGCAGGCGGGTGTAGAAGCGCAAACCGAAACGCGCGTACAACTGCCGGTTTTTAAATCTAAAGCGGAAGCGGAAACGGTGCTGGCAAAAATGCGCGATAAAGGGATTACCGCCACGATTGTCGTCCGCTGAAAAATAACCTCGTAAATGCCGTTATTCAGCCTCGTCAATGTTCGTCCATTGTAGAAGCAGACTTGATTCGTCCGGATCCGCATGAAAAGCGCAATCCACACCAATGCCCGCTACGGCAGCCAACTGTTCGCCGCAATAGAGTAAAGGTAAATGTTTTCTTCTCCAGGGCGGGATCGCCGCTTCTTGTAACAAATGCTTTAAACTTCGACGCGGGCGCAAGCAATTCGGTTGAAGCTTTTCTCCCCCTCGGCGTAAACGAATGGTGACCTCGTCCTTTGTTATTTTGCTTAAGCTAATTCCCGTACCGAGCGCTGGCAATAATGACAAGCAGATTCCTAACTCGCTAAACTTTAATTGATGTTCTCCGCGCCAGTAGCGATGCCAGTCGGGGTCCAAAGTGGGCCGGTCTAGTTCTACCCATGCTTCGCCGCGAAAGCGGCGAAGCATGGGGCTCATCGCCCCTAAAGAGACTTGACGGTCGCCACGCGCATCGAGTAGTTGTCGCATCCATTCTTGCAGCCGTTCGTAATTCGATATAGGTACACCTTGTAACTCTAAATAGGCACGCAAAACATTCATAGCACGCGCTGAACTAAGCCCTTTCAACGCGCCGAGGTGCAGTTTTTGCGCGCGCATCACACTGGCTAAATCGAGTTGAGTCACTTCGCTCAACACTTCATTTGCGGCGGCGAAATGTCGTGCCGCACGTGTTAAAGTTTCTCGATAAGCCGGAAAACGGTTTTCAATGGCCGGCAGTATTTCGTGCCGCAAGTAATTGCGGGCGAATGAAATATCGGTGTTGCTCTCGTCTTCCATCCAATGCAAACAATGTTTTTGAGCGTAAGCCGACAAGATGCAACGCGGCGTTTCGATGAGCGGGCGTAGCAGCGTTATGTGCTGTGCGTTATTTAAAGCAGCGTGGTGACGTTTTTCCGGCATGCCCGACGCACCGGATAAACCTGTTCCGCGTAGTAAATTTTGCAGCAAGGTCTCAACTTGGTCATCCAAGTGATGCGCCAGTAATAAGAAATCGGTATCCAGTTCAGCAAACGCTTGGTAGCGCGCTGCGCGTGCCGATGCTTCTAAACCGAGGTTGGAGCGGCGCGCAATCTGTACTTTTTTGATTTGCAGCGGGACACTGTTTTGCGCGCACAAAGCACCGCAAAAATTAGCCCAATCTGCAGCATGCGGGCTGATTTGATGATTGACATGGACTGCGGATAACGAAAAATTCAAAGCGACACGTAACTTTAGCAGTAGATCGAATAGCACCACCGAATCAAGGCCACCACTTAAAGCCAGTGTGATGCGCCGATTTGACGTGTTTAAATAAGTAAGACGTTGCTGAACGTATGCAACAAGATTACTTGGCGTTAGCTTCTTTGAATTTGCCATAGCCCATCAAGCGCTCGAAGCGCATCTTGAGCAACTCGTCCAATGAATAATGCTGCAAGCTACGCAAGCTGTCGGTCAGCGCTTTTTTCATGGCGAGCATCATTGCTTCAGGATCGCGGTGTGCTCCACCCAATGGCTCACTGATAATCTTATCGACTAGCCCCATCGTTTTTAGGCGTGATGAAGTAATGCCCAGCGTCTCCGCCGCTTCAGGCGCTTTATCGGCTTTTTTCCATAAAATAGAGGCGCAACCCTCCGGCGAAATAACCGAATAAGTCGAATATTGCAAAATCAGGGTGACATCACCAACGCCCACGGCCAGCGCCCCACCCGACCCGCCTTCGCCGATTACGGTGCAGACAATCGGTGTGCGTAAAGCGGCCATTAGATACAAACTGCTGGCGATGGCTTCGGATTGGCCACGCTCTTCGGCATCAATGCCGGGATAGGCACCGGGTGTATCGATAAACGTCATGATGGGGATTGAATATTTTTCAGCCAACTTCATCAGGCGTTGCGCCTTTCGATAACCTTCGGGACGCGGCATACCGAAATTGCGATAAATTTTCTCTTTGGTGTCGCGACCTTTTTGATGACCAATTATCATCACGGATTGACCATTAAACCGTGCTAAACCGCCGACAATGGCAGGGTCGTCACCAAAATGGCGATCTCCATGCAATTCCTCAAAATCGGTGAACAAGGAGCTAAGGTAATCCAACGTATAGGGGCGTTGCGGATGGCGCGACACCTGCGAAATTTGCCAAGGTGATAGTTTTGCGTAGATATCTTTGGTTAGATTCTTGCTTTTCTTTTGTAGACGTTCGATTTCTTCCGAAATATCTAAAGCGGAATCGTCTTGCACATAACGGAGTTCTTCAATTTTAGATTCAAGCTCTGCGATCGGCTGTTCGAAGTCGAGGAAAGTGGTTTTCATCCCTGTTTCCGTGTGAGATTCTGTAAAAAAAGCGTGCCAATCATAACCTAAAAATGTTCTGCCCGGTTAATACCATGCCTGCCCACTCCCCATACCACGCGGATCACTGGCAGCGAATGCTTTACCCGTTGCGCGCTCGATCCATACCGCCTGCATATTGCCCCATTTACGGTCGTTAACATAGATAACATGGCCGATCAGTTGTAATTCATCCAGCACTGCACTGGAGAAGCTGTCCGGTTCAACCTCAATGCGATCCGGCAGATACTGATGGTGGTAACGTGGCGCACTCACCAAAGCATTCAAATCGACTGGCGACTGTGTCTGGTAATTAAGAATTGCCAGTAGAACCATACTGATGATACGCGAACCGCCGGGCGCACCGAGTATTAATACCCCGCGTGCGTCCTCCACAAAGGTCGGGCTCATGCTGGACAACGGACGCTTGCCGGGTGCAATTCGGTTCGGCCCGCTATGTACTAGGCTATAAGTGTTCATACCCTTTTCTGCCACCGCAAAATCGTCCATTTCATTGTTCAGCAATACGCCGGTCTTGCCCGCGACAAAGCCGGAACCGAAAAAAGTATTAATGCTCAAGGTCGCTGCGACGCGATTGCCCTGCCGATCCACAATCGAAAAATGCGTCGTCTGGTTGCCCTGCTGAACCTCGGGGATCGATTCCAAGCGGGTACTGGCCGTTGCATTGTTTAGATCGATAGTAGCTGCACGCAATTTTGCATAAGCCCGGCTCAGTAGCTGTTGTTGCGGTACGCGTACAAAATCCGTATCTCCCATATAACGGGCGCGATCGTGGTAGGCGCGACGCAAGGCTTCTGCAACTAAATGCATGCGCGTCACTGGTTTTAGGGTCGCTAAATCGTAGCGTTCAAGAATATGCAGGGCCTCGCCCAGTGTCAGTCCACCGGCTGAAGGCGGTGCAGCACTTACAATGCGCATGCCGCGATAATTAAAGACGGTTGGTCGACGCTCGACGATGCGATAGCGCGCTAAATCGGTTGCTTGCCAAATACCGCCGGCGGCATGTACTGCCGCCACCATTTCATTCGCGACGGGTCCTCGATAAAATCCGGCGGTACCGTGTCGCGCTAGCGCTTGTAATGTTCGGGCTAAATCTTCCTGTACGACCAAGGCATCGGCTTTTGGTACTACTCCTTGATGTAAAAATTGTGCGGCGGTCGCAGCCTGTTTTTGCAGTAAAGATAAGTTTGATTGCGTTAGAGCGCGGTAGCGGGCATCCGCTGGAAAGCCCTGTTGAGCCAAACGAATTGCCGGCGCTAAGCTTTGACTTAAAGGCAAGCGCCCGTACCGTTTGGCAATGTACGCCAACCCCGCCGGAATTCCGGGAATTCCGGCGGCCAGCGGGCCATCCAAGCTCGCTCGCGGAACAGCCGCTCCTGACGCATCGCTATACATACCCGACGTTGCCTTTAAGGGAGCGCGTTCACGAGCATCAATCATGATCTGTTTTGCATCACGAGTGCGGTGCAATAAAAAAAAACCTCCACCGCCCAAGCCGGAGCTATACGGTTCTACCACCGCTAAAGCTGCCGCTACAGCCACTGCCGCATCAAAGGCATTACCACCTTGCTTGAGAATAGTTTTTCCGGCTGCCGTTGCCAGCGGGTGCGCGCTGGCAATAGCGCTATTCTCCTGGGCAGAGCGCGTATTGGCGCTAGCGGTAAAGCAGAGCAGTAGAAACATACCGTAGCAAAGATATCGCATTGCTTAGCAGTACACTCTAAAATTCCAAGGGTCGGTGCGCGTTATCGTGTGCATGGGTTATTTAGCGTGGTGTTTGCCAACAGTTATTGGGCGTGTCGTACTGTAGTTGTAATTGTTCGATAGGCGAGGTCTCGCTATAGCGTACACCTAATATATCAAAGCCTTTACGCCAGTAATACGTCAGTTCGTTTTTGTCGCCGATGCTGGTGACGCTTGATTGGGCATTAACTTTAAACGGTTGACCGTATTTTGTGATGTAACGGCTCAGCACGATTGTGGTATTGCGTAAAGAAGGTGCCATTTCTTGCTGTAACCCGGACAACTTGTCATTGCAAAAATCAAAAACAAATTGGCGATTACTGCCTTTCTCTGGCTGGTCGTAAGCAATCAATGTTTGTGCGGAAAAATCTTGAATTCGGTCAAAAGAATAGGATTTAAGGGCATCGCGAACTTGTTCCTTATTCATGCCGCTTTTAAAAACATCCACTTCAAATGCGATCGTTGGCGTGGATAAAAAAAGCACCATAAAAATACCTAACGATAAATGTTGCATGGAAAAATCTCAGTAATAACAATAGCGGGTTGATGGTGAATCATAATACGGTAAGTCCGGTATATCTGTTCGCCCGACGCATCACTCGGCCCAATATCCAGTATTTCACGGTACGTTTCTAAGCCGTATTCGCGTAGCAACTCGCCGATGCCGATGCCGCCTTGTTGTAGGTCATCGCGCAACTTTGTGGGCAAGGCTTCCAGTTTGACTTGAGAATGGGCCAACGCAAATTCACGCTGGGTTTCCATACCCAGTAATCGGATGCGTCGCTCCAGTACTGTAGCACCTGCCAGCAAATCCAAGGCCACTGAATCGCGCGTTAATTGAGTGAGCGCTTGGCCGAGGTTTTCAACGACTATCTGCTCCCAGAAAAAGGCTTCTAAACTTTTAGTGACGGTACCATCCGCCACCAGCAAAGTACGCAAAAACGGCGGGAGTTGTTCCATATAAAACATCTCGTTTTTGTAGTTGGTTACTATGCCGCCCGGCACGTAGCCGCGACTTTTAAAGTAAGGGAATATGGAATGGATGCTTGGCGTAGACATGGCGCACAGGGATTATTGGGGTACGCGCCAATGGTACTGGCCTTTGTTCGGCTTGACCAGTCCGTGGTATTACCAGGGGTTCGGCGCTAAAATAAAGCTTTTCATCGAGAGTACTTAACATGACTGGAAACCGACTTGGCTTAGAACAAGCGACACTGGGCGGTGGCTGTTTTTGGTGCTTAGAAGCCGTGTTTGAGCAGGCGCGTGGCGTAGAAAAAGTCGTTTCTGGGTATAGCGCCGGACAAATACCCAACCCGACTTACGAGCAAATTTGCGGTGGCCAAACAGGCCATGCCGAGGTGGTACAGGTTACTTTTGATCCGCAAACGATATCCTATCGCACGCTCCTGGAAATTTTTTTTACCATCCACGATCCCACCACGCTTAATCGTCAAGGGAATGATCGCGGCACGCAGTACCGCTCGATCATTCTGTATCACGATGCCGCTCAAAAATCCGTGGCGCAAACTGTGATGCAAGAAATTACCCTTCGTAATATTTGGGGTGCCCCGTTAGTGACGCAGGTTGAAGCACTTGAGAGATTCTATGCGGGCGAAGATTATCACCAAGGCTATTATCGTGGACATCCGAATCAAACTTATTGCACACTGGTTGTTGCGCCAAAGGTACTTAAATTTCGAGAGAAATATTCGGCATCTTTAAAAAATAGTTAGCGTCTTACCTGCTGCGATGCACCTAAATTTAACTGGATTTTCTATTTGGTGCGCGTTGAACTTTGACGCGGTGGATTTCGATTTTTCCGCGAGGTTTTTTATCCGGAGATAAAGATAAGCCGTATTTATGCTTAATAAATACGGCTTAACGGTGCTACCGAGTTGGGGGTGGCGAGCCAAACCCCCGGCACTTGTACTAACTAGCTGTGGCTGCTTCCTTCCGGACCTGACCAGATTCACCAGCGTACAATGCGGGGAGGCCCGCCATGAAACTTTTAAGGGCCAGCATCTTCGCCGATCTATGAAGATTAAGCAAATTTAAGCGCGTTGCGACTAAATTTTTTAGGGGCAACTCGTTTAATTTAATTGCATGCGGTCATGGTAACGCGCACGATAAATAACACGTTTGTGCGCCGGGTTATCATTAAAGCCGGTACGGTCATGTAAGATATTATTAGAGATCAATCCCATACCCGGTTTCATGCGTATTTGGAAGATGAAGGGGGAATCGCTCGCCAAAATACGTTCTAACGCAATAATGGCAGCACGTGTTTCAGGGCTGTCTTTCCACACAATGCTCTTGGTGCGGGCCGTGTAGCGCATGTGTAGTGCGTGATTCGGCAACAGCGAAAATACTGGGCCGGATTCTGCAGCACGCATCTCAGTCTCGCCATCCAAACGGGCGGGAATGGTCATTGCGTCCGGCGCACTTAAGGCGTGTATATGCTCTGGATTTTCATCGCGCAGTAAAAGGTAGGCAATTTCGGGGTCGAGTAGTTGGTTTTCGCCGCCGCTTTCAGCATCTTGCACACAGTGCAAAATCATGCCGCAAATGCGTCGTTCGGGTGGGTTGTAATAACCATCGGTATGCCAGCGAATTGGTTTATTCGTATAGGGAATAAAATCAGCCCGTAGGCCGCCTTCTTCTCCCACCGCGGTCAGTGTTGAGATCGCATCTTCGTCGGCGAGTAGGTTACGATCAAACTGGATTAAGCCGAACTGTTCACCCATCCGCCGCGGTAAGTCTTTATCGGCTTCGGTGTGTTCCGCACTCGCGTATAGCGCCATATTAGCGCGTCGGCAACGATCTATAATCGCTGTGCGCTCGCCGACGCTAAGGTTTCTTGGGTCTAAAACGGGAACAATTAAATCCTCGCGCCGCTTTGGGTAGGCACGAAGTTTTTGTGATCGCCAAGCTTGATAATTGGCCTCATCGTTTAGATCGAATGGTCCAGCCATTTACTCCACCACTTGCTCCGGCTCGTCTTTGGGGAAAAAACCATCAATCAGTTTTTGCACGGTTTCTATGGCTTCCGGCGCTTGGAATTCGATAATTTGGTCAATAATCCAAGTTTGATCGTGAGCTTCCATCCGGTCTCGTATCACATTCGCCAAATAACGTTTAATAGCGTAATTGGGTTCTTCCGGAGGAAACTCAAAGGTTTCGTAATCCGCCGTACGGCGATTTAAAAAATCCAAGAACTCTCCGAGGTAGTCACGTTTATCCTGGTCGTCGTTAACAAAATCCTGAATGTTCTTTTCGACGTATTCCGCCAAATGTACGCCGGTGGATTCAATGAGCGCTGCACGCCGCTCTTCGTCGACACGACCATACAGCCGTCGATCCGCGATGTGTAGCATAAATGCACCCATTTCAGCAATTAAGCCAAATCCACGACCCATATGAATGATGTCGTAATCGGCTTTGGAAATATCGTCCACTGACTTATTCGCCATTTTCCAAAAATTTAGTGCTAGTACGCTTGCCGTTTCGTCTGCTGCTCGCCCACTGCCGCGCCTAAACCAAGTGGTTTTAATGCGTAATTTTGCCATTTAATATCCTTTTGCAACCGGGTGGCCGGGATCGGCGATCCATTCGCTCCAGGAACCGGCATACAGCTTGCCGCCATGTAAACCGGCCACTTCCATAGCCAGGAGGTTGTGGCATGCCGTTACGCCCGAACCGCACATATGGATGAGTTGCTCGGGGCGATGACCTTGTAAGAACTCTAAGTACTGAAGACGTAGTTCATCGGATGAAAGTAAAGTGCCATCTAAATCAAGGTTGTCGTCAAAAGGCAAATTTTTTGCCCCGGGTATATGACCTGCTACAGTGTCCAACGGCTCGATCTCACCGATGAAGCGCATCTCAGCGCGTGCATCGACTATTAACCCGGTAAGCGTATTTGCGACATTGAGCACGGCATCGATGTCGGCCAACATTTCATGTCGTACCTGCGCTTCAAATGTCTTAACGATGACCTGCGGTAATTCACTTGTCATCGGCCTTTTCTCGCGTTGCCATTTCGGTAAGCTACCATCCAATAGAGCGACGGCATCATGCCCCACCCAACGCAACATCCACCACAAGCGCGTGGCAATGGAACCGAAACTGTCATCGTAAATAACGACCTGTGTTTGCTGATCGATTCCCCAGCGACCTAATGTCTGCGAAAAGGTCTGAATATCGGGCAAAGGATGCCGTCCGTTATGACCTGTCTTGGGTCCGGATAAATCTTCCTCCAGATGCGCATAGCGCGCACCGGGGATGTGGCTGCGGGTGTAGGCTGAGCGCCCAGCCTCAACCTCTGTCAGGGTAAACCGGCAATCGATCACGACCCAATGGGGGTCCGTTAGACGCGGCGCGAGTTGTTCGGTACTAATGATCGTTGCAAACATAATACTTTCTTTATTTAGCGAATAAAAAAGCCGGCGCGCTGCCGGCCTTTTTTATTTGGGTATTGAGCCACCTAAATCAGTAACCACCTTTACCATAGGGCTTGGGTAAGCCGGATACACGCACAGCTTGTCGCGCTGGCTGCATCGGGAACAAATCATAGAGAAGCTTTTTCCAGTCTTTGCCTGGATGTTGCTCATCTATTTCTTTGAGGAAATTGCGAAAATTCGGGGTTTGCCCATGATCACGGTACTGACTGCGTAAAAATTCCACAACCAACCAATGATCATCGTTGAGCGTAATACCTTCACCCGCAGCAATGACTTTTACCGCTTCGTCACTGTAGTTCGGCTCCAGTAAAAACTTCTCTTCGTCGTACTCAAACTCAACCCCGTCTATCATATAGCCCATCATTTTCTCCTCTAAACGTAAAAACAAAGTTAATGCCCATTACCCAATATGTAACTTGCTAGCTAATCCAAATTAAGAAACCGCTACAATTGATTTATGGGGAATAAAAATACCACAACCCAATTTGCGATTAGTACCCAAACCCTGTTCCTGAATTTGTAACGCATGTTCCATAGGCAAGCCGTGCAACATTAGGCTGTACCCAGACTCAAGCCCTTGTGCTGTCGTTATATTTTGACGTTTTCCGCAGATAAAGCGGCTGTCAATTTTATACAAATCCAGCTCATTTAAAATATCTTGTGTGAACAAACGCTCGTCTTCATGGCCGGTTGTTACACAATGCGCATACAAAGGCGTATGCCAGGACAAAGGCCGTAATTTGCCCGAACCGATCATAAAAGCATTGCCCGCTATCCGAAATTCTTTACCCGTTAAATTTAATAATTCCTCCACTCTTACCCGCGGCGCACGGAACACTAATTTCCCGCGTCGATTTAACATCAATTGGCCATCACCCAAAATTGCACCTTGTACCGGATGTATGCCCAGCAGTGGTTCATCGGCGATCCACGGCAGAAATTTGACCAGCGCTGAAAGCAACGCATAACCATGATCCTTGGGCAGTAAGGTACCCTTTAATTCAAATTGGAGATCGGTTATTGCAGCTTCATCCATGTCTTTTTGATTGAAGCTTTCTTCTACTAACCAGCCGATAATATTCTCCCTTTTGCGCGAAACTGAATCGATATACTGAGCCTAAATTTGATCAATACAGTAGATTGAACGTGCCGATTATAGAGCATCGGTAAGCAAGTATGCTTTTCCAAAAAATCAGATGTGGTACAATTTTAGGCTATGTTTAATAAAGTTAAACAAATACATAGTGGCAAATCAAGGGTAAGCAAGGCCATCAAGCAAAACAGGGGGGTACTAAGTAATCCTTATGGGTAGGTTTTAGCTAGCTACTCAGAATGATGGGCATGGGGTTAACACCGCAGTAACATTTTGGAATAGTTTATCCGGACTGGCCGAATGCAAAATCGGTTGAAGTTGTCCAGGGCCTGATCGATAGTGCGCTATCTAACTCAGGTAATTTTAAGAAATCTTTTTAAGTGAACGGAGAAACTCATGGCTAAGAAACTTTATGAAACGCCTTTGCTTGATCAATTAGAAAGCGGACCCTGGCCCAGCTTTGTAACCGGTTTAAAGCGCCTGGCCAAAGATAACGATATGTCGGTTGATCTGTTAGGCCAGTTGGAAGCTTCATACCGTACCCGTAAAGGCTACTGGAAAGGCGGGACGGTTGGTGTATTTGGTTACGGTGGCGGCATCATTCCACGCTTTACCGAACTCAAAGAAAACAATGTACCGGTTTATCCAGATGCGGCGGAATTTCACACGTTGCGCGTTCAACCACCTGCTGGCATGCATTACAGCTCCAAGCTATTGCGTGATTTAAGTAGTGTTTGGGACAAATACGGTTCAGGCCTGATTGCTTTTCACGGCCAATCGGGCGACATCATGTTCCAAGGCTGCACGACAGCCAATGTTCAACCCGCGTTTGATGAGCTCAATGAGATGGGCTTCGATCTCGGTGGTGCTGGCCCGGCTCTGCGTACTTCGATGTCTTGTGTTGGTGCGGCACGTTGTGAGATGTCCTGCTACGATGAGGCAAAAGCCATGCGTACGGTCATCAATAACAATCTGGACGATATGCACCGCCCGGCATTGCCTTACAAATTCAAATTTAAATTCTCCGGATGCCCTAATGACTGCGTCAATGCAATCCAACGCTCCGACATGGCGACCATCGGTACGTGGCGCGATAACATCCAAGTAAATGAGAAAATCGCCAAAGAATATATGGCGGGTCATGGTATGGAGAAGTTGATGACAGACGTTGTTGGTCTGTGCCCAACCAAAGCGCTATCGGTTAAGAAAATTAGCGAAGTCTCGAAGGATGAAGGTATTAGCAGCGTTGCGGTGAACGATACCCATGCGTTGCAAATTGAAAATCATAATTGCGTGCGTTGCATGCACTGCTTGAACGTAATGCCAGGCGCTTTGTTGCCCGGTAAAGATCGTGGTGTATCGATTATGATCGGTGGTAAAGGTGTACTGAAGATTGGTGCAACCATGGGCACGATGGTTATTCCGTTCATGAAGCTTGATACCGATGAAGATTTTGAAAAACTGAACGAGTTGGCGCGTAATGTTCTCGACTTCTTCGCCGAAAATGCTTTGGAGCATGAGCGTACCGGTGAAATGATCGATCGTATTGGTCTGGTCAATTTCCTGGATGGCATCGGGCTTGAAATTGATCCAAACATGATCCTCGAACCTCGTAACAACCCGTACGCTCGTATGGATGGTTGGGACGAGGAAGTCGAGAAGTGGAACGAGCGTCAAGCCGGTTAATCGACGGTCACTATTGCTAATACGTTTTAAAGAGGAAAACAAATGGCAGAAATGCGCACACCCATCGAATCTGGCATTCCGGATCCGACACCTTATATGCACCCAACCATGGTCAAGAACTATGGTAAATGGGTATACCACAACCATCCAAAACCAGGTGTGTTGTATCATCGTGCCGAAAGTGGCGAGGAAATTTGGACCGTTAAGGCCGGAACTCAGCGCCAGATGGACGGTTACACCATTCGCAAGTTGGCAGATATTGCCGATGAGTTTGCTGAAGGTTTTGTACGCTTCACCACACGCTCCAATATCGAATACATGGTGAAGGATGGTACGAAGGTTGAACCCTTAATTAAAGCTTTGTTCGATAATGGCTTCCCTGTAGGCGGAACAGCAAACTCGGTTTCGATGATTGCTCACACACAAGGTTTTTTGCATTGTGACATTCCCGGCACAGATGCTTCAGGCGTTGTTAAAGCCCTGATGGATGACCTGTACGAAGAGTTTATTAATTGCGAAATGCCAAACCGCGTTAAATTATCCACCTCCTGCTGTGAAATAAATTGCGGCGGTCAGGCTGATATCGCAATTATTGTTCAGCACACCAAGCCACCTAAGATCAATCATGACTTAGTGGCTAACGTTTGTGAGCGCCCCTCTGTTGTTGCGCGTTGCCCTGTTGCTGCGATTCGTCCGGCACTCGTTAACGGTAAACCTTCACTGGAAGTGGATGAAAAGAAATGCATCTGCTGCGGCGCTTGCTATCCTCCCTGCCCCCCAATGCAAATTAACGATCCTGAGCATTCCAAGATCGCAATTTGGGTCGGTGGTAAAAACTCCAATGCCCGTTCACGCCCAACCTTCCATAAATTGGTTGCCGCAGGATTGCCAAATAATATTCCGCGATGGCCTGAAGTTGGTGAAGTCGTTAAGAAAATTTTGAGCGTTTACAAAGCGGATGCCCGTCCGTGGGAACGTATGGCCGATTGGATCGAGCGCATTGGCTGGCCTGGATTCTTTGAAAAAACCGGACTTCCGTTCACCAAATATCACATTGACGATTGGAAAGGTCACCGCCGCACTCTTAACGCGTCGGCCCACATTCGCTTCTAAAAGGTTGCACTGCTCCCCGATTTCACACCGGAATCGGGGTAGTGCCATTAAAAAACCTTACTTAAATCAGGGGTTTTGATGAAATTTGCAATTATGGTTAATGAAGGTGTTTACCAGCACCAATCGACGGACAGCGCCTATCAGTTCGCTAAGGCCGCCCTCGAAAAAGGACATGAAGTACCGCGGATATTTTTCTATCACGACGGGGTATACAACGCGAGTAGCTTAACCGAGCCGCCGCAAGATGACCGCAACATTGTAAGCCGTTGGCAGAAGTTGGCTAAAGAACACAAAATCGACATGGTCGTGTGTATTGCTGCCGCGTTACGACGCGGCATCAAGGAAGAAAATCTGGCCGAGGGATTTCGTATCTCCGGTTTAGGTCAATTAGTTGAAGCGGGTATCCAGGCCGACCGTTTAGTCGTGTTTGGCGATTAATGGGGGAAGCAATGACTGAAGCAACTGGCGGCATCGATTTTGAAGATGAAGAAGCATCCGGCGTAATCAAGAAATTTATGTTTGTAAATCGTAAAGCGCCTTATGGCACCATCTACGCGTTAGAAGCATTAGAAGTTGTACTGATTAGCGCCGCATTTGACCAAGATGTCAGTTTGGCATTTTTGGATGATGGTGTTTACCAAATCGTTAAAGGCCAACATACCAAAGCGATTGATGTGAAAAATTTTTCCCCCACGTATCGCGCACTCGAAGGTTACGACATCGAAAAACTCTATGTCGAAAAAGAATCGCTTGAGCTACGTGGCCTCACCGAGGCTGACTTGTTAGTAGACGTGCAAGTAATGGGTTCAGATGAAATGGCTAAAATGATGGCCGAGCAAGACATTGTAATCAGCTTCTAAGGAAAATAAGATGCTGCACATCGTGAATAAATCTCCGTTTGAAAATCAGACGCTGGAAAGCTGTCTACGAGTGGTTGGTAATGCAGAAGGCGCTGCAATCCTCCTCACCGAAGATGCGGTATTTGCTGCATCCAAGGGTAATAGCAATGCAAGCAAGATCAAGGCGGTTATGGGCAAGGTGAAAGTTTACGCCCTGTGGCCTGATGTCGAGGCGCGAGGCATGCAAGATCGCGTTATCGAAGGCATTAAAATGGTTGACTACGGTGGCTTTGTGGACCTGGTTGCGGAACACAGTAACTGCCAATCCTGGCTTTAATTAACTCATACTGAAGGAGCACTACCATGCCAACAATCGAAGTAGGCGGTAAGAATTACGAAACGGACGAAGAAGGTTATTTGCTCAATCTGGGCGAATGGAATGAAGAAGTTGGTGCTTATCTCGCCATCGAAGAAAAAGTTGATATGACTGAAAGTCACTGGGAAGTTGTTAACTTTTTGCGCGAGTATTACAACGACTATCAAATCGCTCCAGCGATTCGTGTTCTAACCAAAGCAATCGGCAAGAAGTTGGGTGCCGAAAAAGGTAACAGCAAGTACTTGTATGAACTGTTCCCCTACGGCCCAGCCAAGCAAGCTTGTAAAATTGCCGGCCTGCCGAAGCCAACTGGCTGCATTTAAAAAATAACGTTAAACGCCGCTTAGTTTTCTGAGCGGCGTTGCGTTGAGTACAAAATAGTTATCTGTTAACCATGAGGTAGGTCATGTCAGTTTTGACCATTTTATATGCGGGCTTATTTTATGCCGCAACAGCCATATTCGTTATTGGCATCGGTTATAAAATGTACGACTATGCGCGTACACCTGCCCCGCTCAAAATTCCAACGACTCCTGCGCCGACAACGTCGACAGGTGTTGTTTTTCGCCTCTTTCGCGAAGTCGTATTTTTTGAAAGCTTGTTCAAGGCCACCAAATGGACTTGGATTTTCGGCTGGATATTTCATGCTGCTTTATTGTTGGTATTAGTTCGTCACGTGCGCTACTTTCAAGAACCAATCTGGACCGTCATTGCGCTGGTACAGCCTTTCGGCCTGTACGCAGCCTTTGGCATGGTGATTGGCCTAGGCGGTTTGTGGGCACGACGCTTTCTGGTTGACCGAGTGCGTTATATCTCCACACCGTCCGATCATTTAATGCTCGCTCTCCTGCTGGCTATCGGCCTAACCGGTTTGGGAATGAAATATGTAGCTCACACCGACATCGTTTCTCTTAAAAACTTTATGCAGGGATTGATGGCGTTCAACATTCAGCCTATTCCGGAAGATCCAATTCTGCTGGTGCATTTGTTTTTGGTCGCAACGCTCATGACGATTTTTCCAATCAGCAAACTCATGCACGCGCCGGGTTTGTTTTTTAGCCCGTCACGCAATCAAGCCGATAACCCGCGTGAGCATCGCTATGTTTCCGCTTGGGCCGCTAAGCTCGATCAAAAATAGGATTACTGACTATGGCAGCCCTGACATTTGAAGTACCTAAGTTAAAAGAAGTTTCCGAAGTGCCGGCGGTACAACCGGGTTCGATGGCCCACATCAAATCCTTTCAAGCTTCCGCACCGATACAGGAAGCCGTTGGTTTCCCAGGTCAATTAGTCGATAATTGGGAACAAAAAGCCATCGAGAAGATGGGCGATCTGTTGAAAAAATACCGCTCATTCAAAGTTTATCTCGACGCTTGTGTACATTGCGGCGCGTGTACGGATAAATGCCATTATTTCTTAGGTACCGGCGATCCAAAAAATATGCCGGTGGCGCGCCAAGATTTAATTCGGAATGTATACCGTCGCCATTTCACCTTTGCTGGGAAGTATTTTCCAAAGTTGGTGGGGGCAAAAGACCTGACTAAAGAAGTGCTCGACCAGTGGTACAACTATTACTATCAATGCTCCGAGTGTCGTCGCTGCTCCGTATTCTGCCCCTACGGCATCGACACCGCAGAAATCACTATGGCAGGCCGCGAAATTTTGGACTCAATCGGCGTCGGTCAAAAATACACCAGTGAAATTTTAGGTAAAGTGCAACGAATCGGTAATAACCTGGGGCTTCCTGGGCCAGCATTAATCGATACTCTTACCGGACTTGAAGAAGATATTTTTGATGCCACCGGCGTGCACGTCCGTATTCCACTGGACGAAAAAGGCGCGGAAATATTACTCATTACACCCTCCGCCGACTTTTTCTCAGAACCACACGTTGAAAGTTTAATCGGATACGCCAAAGTATTTCATGCGGCGGGTATCAGTTGGACCTTGTCTTCCCACGCTGCGGAGGCCGGTAACTTCGGT
>JAYVZN010000104.1:0-50770 GCA_043783305.1 Betaproteobacteria bacterium | reverse complement strand
CGATGGCCTTAGGGGCGCGCCCGGTATCCCGTCTCCCTGCTCTTTCGCGCCAGAGCAATTTAGCTCAGTTCTGAGCTGGGGGTAAGATACAAGGGGCGCCGCGCTTTTGCGGCATCCCGCTCGACGCGAACTAAAAACAGTGAATTGTTCCAATGCTGCTCGGATTACCGGATCCCAAGGTCCCGGTGGCAAAGGATGCTCGTCATCCTCGCGTCCCCGGCTTCCACCAATCCTGGTAACGATTGTTGCTGTGCTTGTTCAGTGTTCATTTCTTTCGCTCCTTCTTTTAAATTAAACAAACCGTATTCACAAATGTAGAAATTGTTTTTTACATTTGTGTTACTAATACCTTTAACTTCGCTAACTCCAGCGAGAACTCTCTTAACGCAAATTTCCACTCAATCCATTATTAAAATTGAGCGTAGTAATCCCGTGCGTTTTCTGTATCACGCGCTACTTCGTGGTTTCTCTGGCTGACGACAACGTGGCATTGAAGAGATTGGAGCTGGCTCGATTGCGCCCACTGGTGGTCACGATGACGCCGTAGGTGGCGGTCGTGAGATCGCGCGGGAGGCTCGCCACGACTTCGTATTCCGAAAAACGCTTCACCTCTAAGACCTGATCAGCAAGCAGGACCGTGGGCCGTGTCGCGCCGAAGTTGCGGCCACTGATAATGAGTGCTTTTTCTTGTGTGTCCACTGCCGTCTTCAAAATCATAGGGGGCAATGGAGTTGGGAATCCACCCTTACCCACGGCAATGCCATATGCAGTGAGCCCAGCGAGGAATAGGATGGTCTTGATTCTTAGTTTTTGCATGTTACCCCCTTAAGAAAAGGTTGAAAGTGATTAATCCAAAGATAAATACAGGGTTTTCCTTCAACACCATTAAGCCCTCTTTAAAAAACTGAAATTGGTATGCGTTTGGTGAATTTTGTTGGTTACTTAATGCGACAACCATCCAATGCGGCATGTCACTACTCGATAAATACATCACATAACGAAATACATTTATATGGTTAATTCTTTTAATTAATGCCAAAATAATAACATGAAGTCATTTAGTGATTTACGAAGATACCATAACAATACCAATTTATAACCAAGCAAGCAAGCAGTTTGGGGAGCAATATGCGTATATTTGTATTGGGCAATTACATGAACGCGCATTTCATTCATGTTGATTGGTTGCCGAACGCGGGTGAGTCGCTGACGGCGCGGCGCGTGTTTCAGGAACATGGCGGCAAAGGATTGAATCTGGGCGCGGGCTTGCACCGGCTAGGCGTAGAAGTGGACATATTAATGGCGGTGGGGCGGGACGAAGCAGGTGCCTCAGTGAAACAGATGCTTGCCGATGAGGGGTTGCGTACCGATTACTTTTTAACCCTGGGGGAGTGTTCCGGCTTTGGTGTGGGCTTTATTGCGCCGGATGGCAGCAATTTTCTGGCGGCACATCTAGGTGCCAATGCACTATTGGCACCTACTCATGTAGATCAGGCAAGTGCGGCGCTGGATCAAGCCGAATGGGTGATGGCGCACTACGAAGTGCCGGATGCGGTGATTTTGCATGCCTTCCAACGGGCACGGGTACTGGGAATAGCGACGTATCTCAATCCTTCTCCTTGGCGAACACCCGCTGAGGGCATGCTTGCGCTGACCGATGTGCTCGTGGTCAATACCACTGAAGCGGCATTGCTGTTTAACGACCCGCAAACAGTAAACTGGGGCGTTGAGGAATGGGCGGCGCAACTGGCCGCCCTGGCTGCGCGGATAGGCTGGTGTGGACGTATTTTGGTTGTGACGCTGGCGCACGAAGGATGTGTGGCGCTCGACGCGTCAGGCAATACGGTCACCAAAAATGCGTTTGAAATCGTACAAGTCGACGCAACGGGTGCGGGAGATGCATTTGGTTGCGGGCTGGTTTATGGCCTCTTACAGGGAAGGTCGCTAAAAGAGGCCTTGGATATTGGAAATGCTTGCGGTGCACATATAGCGGCGCGTGAGGGCATATTGGCTCATCTGCCCCATTACGACGATCTGGTAGATTTTTTGGATCAATCTATTTCAGATTGAGTATTAGACGGTAAGCATAAGCATCGCCGCGGAACGTGCCTTCGACATATTCAATGATCTGCCCGGCCACGCTAAAGGTCTTGCGCTTCATTAAAAGGCAAGGCGATGGCTTGGGGAACTCGAATACTTCGGCTTCTGTTTCGCTACTCATGACGGCCTCAATCGTCTGTTCGCCGTGTGATAGGGCTATACCGCATCGCTCGCTCAAAAACCGGTAAGCAGAGCCTTCAATATTCCACTCGGCGAGGTCGGGTGCGGCGGTCAGGTCATACCAGGCGACTTCGCGCGAAAGCGGGATGCCGTCACCTAGTCGCAGTCGCACTAAGCGTAAAAATTGTGCGGTTGAAGGACGACCGAAAATAGAAGAAATCGTGCGGTCATTTACGATCAAACGCTCCACCAATCGCGTGGAAGGTTCCATGCCCAACTCGATCATTTCTTCCGTAAATCCTTTGAGGCGTCCCAACTGCGGCGACAGACGAGGCGGCGACTTGGCGGTAACGCCTGCGCGACCATGCGTTTCCAGGTAGTTTTTGGCACGCAGTTCTTCATACGCGCGCCGTACCGTTACGCGGCTGAGGCTCAGCATTTCCGCCAGAACACGTTCCGAGGGCAGACTTTGCCCGTGGGTGATTTCCCCGGCTTCGATCAGCGCCAACAACTTATTTCCCAATTGCTGATAGCTCGGCTCGGAAAGCCTGCGGTCGGGGGCAATGCGCTCAACGAGAGAAGGCAATCCCGCAGCAGGGCTTTTGCTCATGACGAAGCGCGCACAGACTCAAAACGTAGCTTCATGATGGTGATCGCGCCCGTCAAAATCACCATCATTGAATTGGCGACAATCAACGGCAGGTCGTTCTTGAACAGACCGTAAACCAGCCAAAGCGCGAGGCCAATCGT
The DNA here is from genome assembly GCA_043783305.1 of Betaproteobacteria bacterium. Lineage (GTDB taxonomy): Bacteria > Pseudomonadota > Gammaproteobacteria > Burkholderiales > Thiobacteraceae > RBG-16-58-11. The sequence goes on along the minus strand of JAYVZN010000104.1, from coordinate 47,800 downwards.
AATGATTACGTAGGTGGGCAGAGAAATGCCGCTTACATTACGAGTTTTCCAGGTTCGCCATACCTGGGGAACAAAAGAAAAAGTGGTGAAACTGGTCGCAACCAAGCCAAGAATATCGAGTGTATTCATAGATTCCGCCCCCGTTATTAATCTAATTCGATTAGATGGTATTTAATTGGTAGTATCGGAGCGCTTTTTATATTGCACATTTGTTATAAAGTAAATGGTTCATTTCCGATTGATGAATCGTTCAGGTCTCACACGCACTACAAGGCGTAGCCGTATTCGATAATCAATGGCGCATGGTCGGAAAAGCGCTGTTCCTTGTACACCGCCGCTTCTTTGGCGCTAGCCGCAATCCCCGGCGTGGCGATTTGGTAGTCGATGCGCCACCCAACATTGTTTGCATAGGCCTGACCCCGATTCGACCACCAAGTATAAGCATCACCGGTGGCCTCTGGATACAATTTTCGATGGGTATCGACAAAGCCAACTTGGTCGATTATCTCGCTCATCCAGGCGCGCTCTTCAGGTAGGAAGCCGGAATTTTTTTGATTGCTTTTCCAGTTCTTGAGGTCAATTTCTTGGTGTGCGATGTTCCAATCACCACAAATAATGACTTCGCGTCCGCTGGCTTTGAGCGCTTTCAAATGCGGCATGAAGTGGCGCATAAAGCTGAATTTAGCTTGCTGACGTTCATCGGAGGAAGAGCCGGATGGCGCATACAGCGAAACCACGCTGAGATTACCAAAATCCGCTTGCAGGTAGCGGCCTTCAAAATCGATATCGGGGATGCCCAGGCCTTCGATGATGCGGTCGGGTTGCTTCTTTGCATACAGACCGACACCGCTATAGCCTTTTTTCTCGGCGTAATGGAAGTAGCCGAAGTATTTGTCGGGCTGTAGCATTTCGCGCGTTAGGTCGGTCGCCTGGGCTTTGAGTTCTTGCACGCACACCACATCGGCGTGTTGCTTCAGCATCCACTCGAAAAAGCCTTTATTGCTGGCGGAGCGGATGCCGTTGAGGTTGGCGGTGATGATGCGCATCTAGGTTTTAACCTCAAATGAATATGCATTCACACGCATAATCCGGTACCAATTTTGCGCACCGGGAATGGGTATAATAGGGACTCTCTCATTCGTATACATTCGTGTTCATTCGTGGTCACAAAAGATTTTAAACAAGAGTTTATCGAGCTCGCCATCGGCAAGCAGGTATTATTATTCGGCGAATTCAAAACCAAGGCCGGGCGTCTCTCACCGTATTTTTTCAACTCGGGTTTGTTCGACGACGGTGCCTCGATGGCAAAGCTTGCGCAATTTTACGCCAAAGCCATTCTAGCGTCGCAGATGGAGTTTGATATGTTGTACGGGCCGGCTTATAAGGGTATTCCCTTAGTGGCGACCATTGCCGTGGCGCTGGCGGGAATGGGGCGCAACGTTGCTTTTGCCTTTAATCGTAAAGAGGTAAAGGATCATGGCGAAGGTGGTAGCACCATCGGTGCCGCCCTCAAGGGCCGGGTACTCATTGTCGATGATGTTATCTCAGCCGGAACTTCGGTGCGCGAATCGGTGCATCTGATCCGTGCCCAGGGTGCCGTCCCCTGCGGAGTGTCGATTGCTCTCGATCGCCAAGAGCGTGGCCAGGGCGAATTGTCGGCGGTACAGGAAGTAGCGCGCGATTATGCGATACCTGTTATCGCCATTGCGACACTGGAAGACTTGATAAGATATTTACGTGGGCAGCCTGCGCTTGCCGCCGCGCTGGAAAAAGTGTTGGCTTATCAAATTCAATATGGCACAAGGAGTGTGTGATGCATCGTTTTTTACTCGTCATTCTGTTCGGTTTAATTTTCAGTTTCGGGGCGCAGGCCAAGATGTTCAAGTGGGTCGACAGCAAGGGTAAAACCCACTACGGCGACACGATTCCGGCGGAGTATGCCAACCAGGGCAATGAGCAGTTGGACAAAAGAGGCCAAGTTATTGATAAAACCAATGCGGCCCTAACGCCAGCGCAAATCAAACAACGCGACGATGCCGAGGCGGCTAGTAAAAAAGAAAAAGAAGACAGCGTCGAAACTCAGCGTCGCGATAAAGCACTGCTCGCGACCTATACCGTATTGAAGGAAATAGACTCCAGTTTGCAGCGCAACTTAGGCCAACTGGATGTGCAAATCACAAGCTTTGAGCTGCGCATGAAGTCGGTTCAGAGCCGCTTAACAAATCTAAAAATGCAGGAAGCCGGTTTTGCGCAGCGCAAAAAACCGGTACCGCCCGATGTGCTCAACGGGATTAAAAGCTCTGAAGATGAAATTGCCCATTTACGGGACAATGTCATCAGACTGAACCAAGACAAAGAAACTATGCGTAAACGTTTCGCTGCAGATAAAGCGCGTTTTCGCGAATTAAAAGGGATACCGCCGGAGCCATCACCAGCACCCGCCGTCGAATCCCCGGCCACACCGCAAGCGCCCGTTCAGCCGACCAAACCCGTAAGTCCGAACGCGCCCAAAAAATAATTTTTAGCCCGCCGATTTCCCTTTAAACCGGTTCGCTCTGCAGCCAGCGGAAGCAGTAGGTTGCCGTTACTGCACCTAATATTTGAGCGCCAATAAACAAAGGCGTGTCGACCGGACGTATGCCGGAAAAGGTATCGCTCGCCGCTCGAGCCAAAGTAACAGCAGGATTGGCGAATGAAGTTGATGCAGTAAACCAATAAGCCGCCGTGATATATGCACCTACTGCAATCGCGACGGTGCTCGATCTGGAGCGCGCGCAACCTAGAATAACTGCCAGTAAGCCAAAGGTGGCGACAAATTCACTAAAGCCTTGCGCCATCCCTGATCGGATATGTTGCGCGGCCGAAAACCAAGGCAATTCAAACATGGCATGTGCCGTGGCTACGCCCATAAAGGCACCGAAAATTTGCGCCGTAAAATAAGCAGGTATCTCATCCCAGGGCATTTCTTTACGCAATACCGCGCTTAAGGTTACAACCGGATTAAAGTGCGCGCCCGATATTGCGCTAAAACTCAAAATTAATGCCGTCAACCCCGCGCCGGTCGCCAAGGTATTCGCCAATAATGCGAGTGCCGTCTGCCCGGGGGCCAAGCGCTCGGCCATGATGCCGGAACCCACAATCACGGCCAGCAGCATGGCCGTACCGATGGCCTCAGCGCAGCTACGACGGAGTAAATTCATGCTGACACTAGCACAGCAGCTATCTCTGCCGACACTCGGTGCGCAGCAGGCCGATTCCGCTGGGGCATCGAGTATCGCGGAAGCTTGTGCACCAAATACAGGAATGGCTTTCAGTGTATGAAATGCTTCCCAGGCAATCCCGGAGGGGTCTTGAACCCAATGTTTATCTCCTGCCGCATAGCAACACGCCGCATCTTTTTCTGCGATAACCTCCGGGCTTGCGCGCCGGAGTTGCAGCTCCACTTGCGTTAACTCTGTATCGCTATCCACCTGTAAGCCGAGGTGATCCACGCCGATTTTGCCGGAGCGGGTTGAGATAGCGAAATTGATGCGCGGGTCGTCCAACATCCATTTTGCGTAATCGTTTTTCATCACGCTCGGCGTAGCGCCGAACAATGCCGAATAAAAGTCGATGCTCTGGTTAAAATCTTTTACCGCAACATGCACATGAAATCGCTTCATTTTGACGCTCCTAAGTTGACTTGCATTACGCCGAGCCGTCGCGCGACCTCCGGCACCAATTCGGCGCGTATCTGCTGCATTACCCGGACAAAACTTTCCAAAGGCTCGCCGTGCGGGTCATGGAAAGGTAGGTGCACGCTCGGAATCGGGCGTGGAAAAATCGGGCAGGCTTCCTTGGCGTTATCGCAGACCGTAATCACCAAATCAATTGCCTCATGCATCAGCGTATCCACGTCTTTTGGATGTAACCCTGTGACGGCAATGCCTGCCTGCTGCAAGGCGGCGATCGCGCCATCAGCCACCTTGGGCTGTGGCCGGATGCCTGCGGAAATTGCGTGAATTTGCGGCCCTAAGTCATGGTTGACCAGCGCTTCCGCCATTTGGCTACGACAAGAATTTCCGGTGCAAAGGATTAAAACGGTCAATTTATGCGACATAAAATTTTACCACTATATCTGTTATTACGAATTTATATATCGGCCGGCGCGATACAGGACGAGGCCGAATTACAACACACGGATAGTTGTGCTTGATCTTGAAGATAAGGCTCGGTTCGTATCACTCCGTCCGCAAGGGCTTGTAACGTCTGCACCGCCCACAACGGCATCTCCGGATTAAGCCGGTAATACACCCAAGTGCCTTGTTTTCTGGAGATTAATAGGTCAGATTCACGCAAAATTGCAAGGTGACGCGAAACTTTTGGTTGCGCCAGATTCAGCACGTTGAAAAGATCACAGACGCACAATTCGCCATGCTTTAGCAACAAGACAAGCATCCGCCGGCGGGTAGTATCCGCCAGGGATTCAAACATGAGGTCTGGATTCATATTGGGCTTAATATATACGTTAAAACGAATATATACAAGCACAAAAAAGCCCGCAATTTTTCTGCGGGCTTTGGGCGCGGCAAGCGCTATTTAAGGCATCACGGCCGGAGCGGTAAATACCCAGTCGTTGGATTTTCTTGGGGTATGACAAGCAACGCATTCCTGGTCAAATTTAGCATCTTTGCCATAGGGCTTTTGATCTAAACCGATCCAGCGTGCGTAACCCCAACCGTCGTTCGCGGCGTATTTTTTTGAATTTTTAAGCATAAATTCTACCTGCACAAATTCTCCCGGAACGATCGCAGTGGGCCAAGCCTCGTCCACTTTTTCTTTCCAAGCCAGTTTGGCGAGAATCGCACCGTCCGGCCAAGGATTGGTTTTACCGCTACGAGCCGCAGTAATTGCAATGTCGTTGCCAAGAATGACGCGAATATGTTTTTTATCAAGGCGATAGGACGGGGCAATCAGACGCCAATTTTTATAACCCTCTGGAATAGTAATGCCGTTGGGGGCCGGGGCGACCTTAGTACCCGCCGCGACGGCACCAAAGGCGGTAAATAGTGTTAAAGCTAGTAATGCTATGCGTTTCATGGCTTCCCTCAATAAAGGTGATTAAATAAAAAAAACCGGAAAATCTCGTAAAGTCCGGCAAAACTGGTCTAATTCTAATCTGCGTCCGGATTATGTTAAAAAATAATCTATCGGCAGAAAACTTAGGGATCAATTAGGTAAACACTCCAACCGTAAAATTAATCCCTGCAAAGAAAATTTATTTTACGAGCACGTTATTAAATTCGAATTGATCGTGGTCGTTAGCCGGTAAGTTTCTTCTTCAATAAATCGGTTACCTGCTGTGGATTAGCTTTGCCCTTGCTGCCCTTCATCACCTGCCCCACCAAGGCGTTCAGCGCGCGGTCTTTACCGGCACGGAATTCTTCGATGGATTTAGGGTTGGCGGCCAGCACTGCGTCGACGATGGTTTCGATCTCCCCAGTATCCGTAATCTGCTTCAAACCTTTGTTCTCGATTATTGCATCGGCTTCGCCTTCGCCCGCCCACATGGATTCGAATACGTCTTTGCCGATTTTGTTGGAAATAGTGTTGTCGGCGATGCGCAATACCAGACCAGCCAACTTGTCGGCGACGACTGGGCTTTGCGTAATATCTAAATTATCGCGTTTCAACACCGCCGCCAGGTCGCCCATGACCCAGTTGGCCGCAGTTTTGGCGTTTGCGCTGCCTACGATTTGCATCACGGCTTCGAAATACGCCGCCATCGCTTTGCTGGCAGTGAGCACACCGGCATCGTAGCGCGACAGGCCGAATTGCTGCACGTAGCGCGCACGCTTGGCATCGGGCAACTCGGGTAGCGTTTTTTGAATCTCCGCGATCATTTCCGCACTAAGTTTCATCGGCAATAGGTCGGGATCGGGGAAGTAGCGGTAGTCGAACGCCTCTTCCTTGGAACGCATGGAGCGCGTCTCGTCCTTGTCCGAATCATACAGTCGCGTTTGCTGAATCACTTTCTCGCCCGACTCTATCAGCTCGATCTGACGCACCACTTCGTATTCGATGGCGCGCTCTAAAAAGCGGAACGAATTAAGATTTTTGATTTCGCAGCGCGTCCCGTATTTCTCCGTGCCCTTGGGCCGCACCGAGACATTGGCATCGCAACGAAACGAGCCTTCCTGCATATTGCCGTCACAAATTTCCAGATACTGCACCAGGGAATGGATGGTCTTGGCGTAGGCCACGGCCTCGGCCGAACTGCGCATATCCGGTTCGGACACGATTTCCAATAGAGGCGTGCTAGCGCGATTGAGATCGACACCGGTTTTGCCCTGGAAATCTTCGTGCAGCGATTTGCCCGCGTCTTCTTCCAGGTGGGCGCGGGTGATGCCGACGACTTTTTCCACGTCACCAACTTGGATGGTGATCTCACCTTTTTCCACAATGGGCAATTCGAACTGGCTAATCTGATAGCCCTTGGGTAGATCCGGGTAAAAATAGTTTTTACGCGCGAACACCGATTCTGGGTTCACCCGTGCGCCGATGGCCAAGCCGAATTTCACCGCACGCTCGACCGCACCCTTGTTCATCACCGGCAATACGCCCGGCATGGCCAGATCCACCACACAGGCTTGGGTATTCGGCGCTGCGCCATAAGCGGTGGCGGCACCGCTAAATATTTTCGATACGGTGGATAATTGGGCGTGAATTTCCAAGCCGATAACTGTTTCCCATTCCATTATTTGCCCCGCTTCTTTGTTAGCGTTTTCGAAGGTTGTTCAGAAGAATTGAAACGCACAATTTTCTCCCAATCGATCTGCCCATCCGGCATGCAGAAATCCTTTATGAATTCCAGAGTAAAAAGGTTAACAACCTTGGCGTATTCCTTGTGAAAAGCCTCATTACGTTCCTTCGGCTTGTGGCCAATCGGCGCGATGATGTCCGTATACAGACTAGGCATTCCGGTGATAAGCATCCAAAACCGCTCGCCGCACACTTTTTGATAATCGCCCTTATCTTCTTTGTTTTCTCTACCGTAACAGCAGCCGTTTACGGCGACAACATTACGAACAGTTTTGTTTTGCCGCAATACAATCGAAGCTTTGCGGAAATTATCGCGCATTTTCTTAATTTGACTGCTGTTACTCCAGTTCGGGCCCGATTTAACAGAGACAATATAACGTGCTCCATCCAGAGAAAATTCCAGGTCAACGCCTTCGATACCCGATTTAGCACCCCCATAAGCGAGCGCGCAGGCGTGGACTGCTACATTTTCGAGAAATGCCCCAAAAATAGTTTCTTCCTGTGAAGACAGATGGGCATCGAGAATGCGTTGCACCAACTCGCCAGCGGTTTCGATGTTTTTTGCTTTAAATAAATAGGGGTTCTTGCGCTTGAGCACATTCTTTAGCTTCAACCCGCTCAAGCTTTCAAGCCGCCGCGCATGAAAGCTCGGAATGTTTTCCCGGATGAATTTAGCGATATCAGTCTTCATTCGAGACTTTGTATTTAGCTGTCTTTTGTAGCAACGATAACTGCTTGTCTTCTAGCCGTGCTCGCGCCATGTCGCAGTACTCAGGCAAAACATCGATGCCGACCGCGTTGCGACGCAAATTTTTTGCCACTTCCAGGGTGGTGCCTGAGCCAGCAAAAGGGTCCAGCACCCAGTCACCCTCGTCGGTAAAAAGCTTGATAAACCATTCCGGCAGTGCCTTGGGAAAAGCCGCGCTGTGATTTTTGTTGCCGCACTCGGTCGCCAAATGCAGCACGTTGGTCGGATACGCCAATGTGCGCTCCGCCCAATTAGCGATATTTTTACCAAAACCACTACCTACCTGCGAATCGAAGCGTACAACATCATTCTTACCCAATGATTTGAGCCGTGTTTCCGCCCATTCGCCCATAGGTACCATGACCGCCTCCTGGTTCATTTTGAACTTGCGCGCCTTGGTAAAATGTAGGCAACGTTCCCATGAATCGCGAAAGCGATTGGGCCACTTGCCGGGGTAACAATTTTTTTTATGCCAAATATATTCCTCTGTCCACAACCATCCCTGTTTGCGCAATGCCAAAATGAGTTCGAGAACATAGGTGTGGCGTTCGCCGTTTTCTGCTTTCTCCTTAATATTGAGAACGAATGAACCAGTAGGCTTGAGCACGCGCAAGAACTGTTCAGAACGAGGGAGAAACCAATCTACGTACTGCTCCGGCTTAATGCCGCCATAAGTGCGTACCCGCCGATCTGCATAGGGCGGTGAAGTAACAATTAAGTCGAAGGTGCTGTCTTTGAATTTAGCCAGCGTATCTAAACAATCCCCCTGCATAATTTCGGTTTTTGAAATCACGCGCGTCCTTCCGGCCCAATCACTGCCCCCCATTCCATTAGGCAACCCTTTTTTTAGCGCAATCGGTATTTTGCATCGCATCCATGATGCCGTCCCAGAAGGCGATACGTGCGGCAATCGCTTGCTCTGCCGCCGTCTGTGCTTCGGCGATACGCACCGCGTCGCCAGCACATAAAGTCTCCAGCAAGCGCAGCGATAGCGGGCCGTGATGATCGCCATCCAAGTGCACATGGCGCTGTAAGTAATAATGAAACGCCGGTGCGGCGGCTACATCGATCGCCATATTGCTCAGCAAGGCGCGGAACATGTCCGGAATAATGTGCTCACGGCCCACCGCTAGAGATGCCATCACCACATGCGGCTTACCGCTGGCCAGACAATCAAACGTGGCGCGCATGAAATCGCGCGCTGCCGGTAAAGCCAGTTTCGCCGACAAGGCGGCATCGATACCCAAGGACGCAACCACGCGCAAGAAATCGTTGGAACGCTTCACATCTGCGCCAACTTCCAGCATGGCTTTTTGGTATAACTCAAAATGGCTGATGTAGGTGGTTTTGCCATCCTGCGTCCACTCGTCGCTTTCTTCGCCCAGCACCATGTCGTTGATGAAACGGCGTAGCGTGGTGTCCTTGCCCGGCATCCACGGATGTCCGGCAGGTGCGACCACGCCTTGCATGTATTTCACCAAGGACATGAAATCCCATACGGAGAAAATATGGTGCTCCATGAAGCAGCGCAGGTGCGGCAGACTATCCACCGCACGGTAGATCGGGTGTTGGTTAAGACGCGTATTTAATTCGCGCATCACCGGTAAATTCAACATTTCCATGCGACTGCTTCCTTATACGCCGGACGGCATGCGCGCATGCCAATCCGTCGCCAACTGATATTGATGCGCGACATTCAGCATTTTCGCTTCGGCGAAATAATTGCCGACGATTTGCAGTCCCACAGGACGGCCATTCGCGCCAAAACCAACCGGAACCGATAGGCCGGGCAAACCTGCCAAATTCACTGCGATGGTGTAGATATCGGACAAATACATGGATACCGGGTCATTGCTTTTCTCGCCTAAATTAAAAGCCGTGGTGGGTGTGGTTGGGCCCATGATCACGTCACACTTTTTGAAAGCTTCGGTGAAGTCTTGCGCGATCAAACGCCGCAGCTTTTGCGCCTTCAAGTAATACGCATCGTAATAACCGGCTGACAGCACATAAGTGCCAATCAAAATGCGGCGCTTCACTTCTGCACCGAAGCCTTGGGCACGGGTTTTTTGATACATATCGCTTAAATCGCTGTATTGCTCGGCCCGATAGCCATAGCGCACGCCGTCGTAGCGCGACAGATTGCTCGAGGCTTCCGCCGGGGCCAGCACGTAATACACGGGAATCGATAGTTGGGTATTCGGCAGTGATATTTCAACGGTTTGCGCACCCAATTTTTTGTACTCGGTAATCGCCGCTTCCACCACCTGCGCTACATCCCGCGCCAGGCCGTCGGCGAAATATTCTTTGGGCAGGCCGATTTTCAAACCTTTCAAGGGCTGCGCCAGATCCCGCGTGTAGTCTTCTATGGAACGATCTAGGCTGGTCGAGTCACGCGTATCGAAGCCGGCCATCGTGTTCAACAATAGCGCGCAGTCTTCGGCGGTTTTGGCCATCGGCCCGCCCTGATCCAGGCTGGAGGCGAAGGCGATCATGCCAAAGCGTGACACCACGCCATAGGTCGGCTTGATGCCGGTAATCCCCGTCAAAGCCGCCGGTTGACGAATGGAGCCACCGGTATCGGTGCCGGTCGCCGCAGGGCATAAACGCGCCGCAACTGCTGCTGCGGAGCCGCCGGAACTGCCGCCGGGTACCGCCAGCGCATCCCAGGGATTTTTCACCGCGCCGAAATGCGAGGTCTCATTGCTTGAGCCCATCGCGAATTCGTCCATATTGGTTTTGCCGAGATTCACCGCGCCCGCCGCGTTAAAATGCTCGATTACATGCGCATCGTAGGGTGCGATGAAATTGGCGAGCATTTTCGAGCCGCAAGTAGTGCGCCAGGTTTTGGCGCAAAAGATGTCTTTTTGCGCGATGGGGATGCCGGTCAACGGCCCCGCCGCACCTTGCGCGATACGTTGATCGGCAGCATCCGCCTGCGCCAGTGATTTATCGGCATCCACCGTAATAAAAGCATTGAGCGTCGGATTCAACTGCGCAACGCGGTCTAAAAAAATTTGCGTCAATTCGCGGCTGGAGATTTTTTTCGCGGCGAGGGCGGTCGAGAGTTGTTTTAAGCTGTCATTAATCATAAGTGTTTGTGAGCAGGGAGCGGTGAGCGGTGGGGGCCGCCTTTTACCGCTCACTGCTCACCGCTTCCTGCTTCCTAATTTTTATTCCATCACTTGAGGTACGAGATACAAGCCAGCTTCCACTTCCGGGGCCACGGCTTGAAAGGCTTCGTGCTGGTCGATTTCGGTGACACGATCCTCGCGTAAACGCAACGAAAGGTCTTGGGCATGCGCCATCGGTGCGACACCGCTCGTATCGACCGCTTGCATCTGCTCCACCAGGCCCATGATATTGGAAAGCTGGGCCAGCATGGGCGCAACTTCAGCTTGCGTAATTTCGATGCGGGCGAGATGTGCCATGCGCTTCACATCGGCTTCAGTCAATGACATGTAATTCACCTGAACGCGTTAACTAAATAAGCGTTATAGGGTATCATAAACCCCTTATTTAACGCACCCCTACACAACGGTATCAACCATGTTCGAATCACTTCGCGGTTACTTTTCCACCGACCTTGCTATCGACCTCGGAACTGCCAACACCCTAATCTATGTTCGGGGCAAGGGTATTGTCCTGGATGAACCCTCCGTGGTGGCCATCCGCCAAGAAGGCGGCCCCAGCGGCAAAAAGACCATCCAAGCGGTCGGTATCGAGGCTAAACAGATGTTGGGGCGTACCCCGGGCTCGATTACCGCGATTCGCCCCATGAAGGACGGTGTGATCGCTGACTTCACCATTACCGAGCAAATGCTCAAGTATTTCATCAAGAAAATCCACGGTTCGCGCATGTTCGGGCCGAGCCCGCGCATCATCATCTGCGTGCCTTGCGGCTCCACCCAGGTGGAGCGCCGCGCGATTCGTGAATCCGCTATCGGCGCCGGTGCGCGCCATGTGTACTTGATCGAAGAACCCATGGCGGCGGCCATTGGCGCTGATTTACCGGTGGCCGAGGCAACCGGCTCTATGGTGGTAGACATTGGCGGTGGCACCACCGAAGTGGGCGTAATTTCCCTCGGCGGCATCGTTTACGCGGCCTCAGTACGCGTCGGCGGCGATAAATTCGACGAGGCCATCATCAACTACATCCGCCGCAATTACGGTATGTTGATCGGCGAATCGACTGCGGAAAACATTAAGAAAAACATCGGTTCCGCCTTCCCCGGCTCCGAAGTGCGGGAGATGGAAGTCAAAGGCCGCAACTTGGCCGAAGGCATTCCGCGCAGTTTTACCATTTCCAGCAACGAAATTTTGGAGGCCTTGACCGACCCGCTGAACAACATTGTGTCGGCTGTAAAATCAGCTTTAGAGCAAACCCCGCCTGAACTCGGCGCGGATATCGCTGACAAAGGTATGGTCTTGACCGGCGGCGGCGCGCTATTGCGTGACCTTGACCGCCTGTTGATGGAAGAGACCGGTTTGCCGGTGATTGTGGCCGACGATCCGCTGACTTGTGTTGTGCGAGGATCAGGCCGCGCGCTGGAGGAGATGGAACGCCTTTCCACGGTCTTTACGAATGACTAACGCGAGATTCCTTGAATAACCTTAGGTGAGCTCTTAGCTTGATCGATGCCGAACCACCGCCGTTTTTCAAGCGCGGGTTACCGCCACCGATACGATTGGCGATCTTTTCTGGGCTAGCCGTCATGCTGATGGCGGCGGACGGACATTTTCATTACTTGAATACACTGCGCAATGCCCTTGCCATTGCCATCAACCCTCTGCAACACGTCATGAATGCGCCGGTACGGCTATCCACCAAAGTCGGCGATTTTTTTGTCGTGCAGGGGCGCTTAAAAAGTGAAAATGCGGATTTAAAGGAAAAGCAATTACTGCAGAGCGGAAAAATGCTGCAATTCCAGGCCTTACAGTCGGAAAATGCGCACCTGCGCAATCTGCTGAGCGCTAAAGGCCGTTATACGCAGCGCACCACCTTGGCGGAAATACTGTATTCCGGGCGCGACCCCTTTGCGCGTAAAATTATTGTCGATCGCGGCAGTCTTCATGGTGTGCTGGCAGGCCAAGTCGTGGCCGATAACATCGGTGTGATCGGGCAAGTTACACGGGTTAGCCCAGCCGTCAGTGAGGTCACGTTAATCACGGATAAAGACCAAGTGGTGCCGGTGCAAAACGTGCGCAACGGATTACGCGCCGTGGTCTTCGGCAACGGAGAATCGGGCACACTCGACATGCCCTTCATGTCGTTCAGCGCGGATATTCAACCGGGCGATCAACTGGTGACCTCCGGCATCGACGGCGTCTATCCACCCGGATTGCCAGTCGCGGTAGTGAATAAAGTCGAACGTAATGCAGCGTACTTATTCGCAAAAATTGCGTGCACACCATCGGCCGGCGCAGACCGCCAGCGACAGCTATTAATACTCAGCGCCGTACCTAGCGAGCCCACACCGGCACGCCCACCCGAACCGATCAAGGTGCCGAATGCCAAACGCTAAGCCGACACTAACCCGCCCATCTTCCGTACGCTATGTGCTGTTTACGCTGCTGTTGGCACTGCTGCTTAACTTACTGCCTTGGAGCGGCCTGACCAAGCAATTGTGGCCGGATTTTATCGCTTTATTGCTGCTGTATTGGGTGATTCACCAGCCGCGTGAAATTGGCTTGGGTGCGGCGTGGTTTCTGGGTCTGTTGATGGATATCGCCGACGGCGTGTTGTTCGGCCAGCATGCACTGGCCTACACTTTAATGATTTTCATGGCGCAAATTTTGCGACCACGGATTCAAATGTTTAGCTTCTGGCAACAAGCTTTGTACATCTTTGGCTTATTGTTGATCTCCCTGGTAATCATGCTCGTCACGCGCTTAGCCTTCGGTGCGGCATTCCCGGGGCCGCTGTATTTCGGCAGCAGTATTCTCGGCGCCCTGCTCTGGCCCAGCCTATCGATGGTGATGCGTATACCGCAACACCGCAAACCCCGTACCGACGATACTTTTACCAAGCTCGTGAATAAGTGACACGCCGCCCCGAACTGCGCAATCTGCAACGCGACCTATACTACTTTCGGCTACGTCTTACGGTCGCCGGCAGCATCGCGCTGTTTTTGTTTTTGATTTTATTATCGCGCTTTGCTTATCTACAAGTTGTTCAACACGAACATTATCAAACACTGGCCGAACAAAATCGCATCTCGATTGTACCGATCGTGCCCAATCGCGGGCTTATCCTAGATCGTAATGGTGTACCACTAGCGCACAACTACACCGCTTTTACATTGGAAATCACCCCCAGCAAGATTAAAGATCTGGAAAAAACCATCGACGAACTCGGCAGCCTAATTGAAATTACCGCCAAAGATCGCAAGCGTTTCAAAAAACTATTAGAAGAAAGCCGTAACTTTGAAAGCCTGCCGATTCGCACCCGCTTGAATGATGTGGAAATCGCACGCTTCGCGGCTAATCGTTATCGTTTTACGGGGGTTGAAATCAAAGCACGGCTCTTTCGGCATTACCCGCAGGGGGAAATTACGTCGCATGCCGTGGGCTACATCGGTCGTATCAACGATGCCGATTTGGAGCGCCTGGAAGAAAATGGCAGTCTCGCCAATTATCGCGGCACCAATTACATCGGGCGCGCCGGATTGGAGCAAAGTTATGAAAACGAATTGCACGGTACGACCGGTTTTGAAGAGGTGGAGACGGATTCGGGCGGGCGGGCGGTGCGGACACTATCGCGGACACCGCCCACTTCCGGGAATAACTTAACCCTGTATATGGATTTGAAACTGCAACAAGTAGCGGAACAAGCTTTCGGTAATTTTCGTGGGGCCTTGGTGGCGATTGAGCCGAAAACCGGCGGCGTACTGGCCTACCTTTCCAAACCCGGTTTTGACACCAATCTGTTCGTTGACGGCATCGACACGCAAAGCTGGGATCTCCTCAACAACTCGCTCGACAAACCTTTGGTCAACCGCGCCATGCACGGCCAGTACCCCCCCGGCTCAACCATTAAACCTTTTATGGCGTTAGCCGGTTTGGAGTTGAATAAGCGCTCACCTAGTTTTGGCATTAACGATCCGGGTTATTACATGCTGCCCGGATCCAGTCATCGCTATCGCGACTGGAAGGTGGGTGGGCATGGCTTCGTGGATTTGCATAAATCCATTGTGATCTCCTGCGACACCTATTACTACGGGCTCGCGGTGGACTTGGGTATCGACAATATTTTCAACTTTCTGAGTCATTTCGGCTTTGGTAAAAAAACCGGCATCGACATCGATAGTGAGCGCTCCGGTCTGCTGCCTTCGCAAGCATGGAAAATGAAACGCTTTAAACAAAAATGGTTTGTCGGCGATACGGTCAGCGTCGGTATTGGCCAGGGTTATAATTTAGCCACCCCGTTGCAGCTTGCGGTCGCGACCGCAACCCTGGCCAATGAAGGGGCGCAGATGCAGCCGCAATTGGTCCGCCAAATTCAAAACGCCCAAAGTGGGGTGATTACCCCAATAACGCCGCGCATGATATCCAAACTGCCAATCAAGCCGGAGAATTTAGCGCTGGTACGCAATGCCATGATTGATGTCACGCGCCCCGGCGGCACAGCGGCCCAGGCCTCTGCGGGTGCGCCCTATACCATTGCCGGTAAAACTGGAACCGCGCAAGTAGTGGCGATCAAGCAGGGTGAAAAGTATGTTGCCAGCCGGGTTGCCGAGCGCAATCGCGATCATGCCCTGTTTATCGCTTATGCACCTGCCGACAATCCGAAAATAGCCATTGCGATTTTAGTTGAGAATGGCGGCCACGGAGGTTCCACGGCGGCACCGATTGCACGCATTCTATTCGACTATTACCTGCTTGGAAAACTTCCCGCGCACGCGGTTACGCCGGACGACGCGGAAGACAGCGAACATGATTAGACGTTTCTGGAAATTTTTTACCCAAAATATCGACGGTTTTTTATTGGCTGTCTTAGTGACCACCATGCTGTTCGGATTATTTTTGCTGTATAGCGCATCCGGGCAAAATTTTGACCGCGTATTAAATCAAGCGGTCAGTATGGTGGTCGCGCTGGCCGTCATGTGGGGTTTGGCCAATCTACCGCCGCAACACTTGATGCGCATTGCCTGGCCCAGTTACGTGTTGGGCTTACTGTTGCTGCTCGGCGTAGCGTTGTTTGGTGAAGTGAGTCACGGTGCGCGGCGGTGGCTGCACATCGGGGTCGCGCGTATCCAACCTTCTGAACTCATGAAAATCGCCGTGCCCATGATGCTGGCTTGGTATTTTGAAAAACGCGAACGCAGTATGCGTCTTTCCGACTTTGCGGTGGCGGCCATTTTACTGCTGCTCCCCGTTATGTTGATTGCAAAACAACCCGACTTGGGCACCGCACTCTTAATCGCCGCTTCCGGGTTTTACGTTTTATTTTTAGCGGGCATTGGTTGGAAAGTAATTTTAGGGCTGAGTCTATCGGCCGCAGCCTTAGCACCGGTCGCCTGGTCTTTGATGCACGACTATCAACAGCAACGCATCATGACCTTATTCGATCCAACGCAAGATCCCTTGGGCAGCGGCTACCACACCATACAATCAACAATTGCCCTCGGCTCCGGCGGCCTTTTTGGCAAAGGTTGGCTCAACGGCACACAAACGCACTTGGATTTCCTACCGGAGCGTCACACCGATTTTATATTTGCGGTATTGGGTGAAGAGTTCGGACTCTTCGGCATTTTAATATTACTCACGCTATATCTGCTTATTATTGCGCGTGGCTTGTATATCACAAGCCGCGCCACCACCCTATTTTCGCGCTTGATTGCCGGTAGCATCACGCTAACCTTCGGCACCTATGCCTTTGTAAATATGGGCATGGTGTCGGGTATCCTGCCCGTTGTCGGCGTACCCTTACCGTTGATTAGTTTTGGCGGCACTTCTTTGGTAACGATGTTATTAGGTTTTGGTATTCTGATGAGCGTGGCGGCACATCGTAGATTGGTGAAGCAATGACATCGATTCAAAGTATCGCGTTAGGCGCACTTGTGCTGCTTGGATTGGCGGGTTGTTCTAGCGCACCGAAGCCACCGATACGAATTGAAACACCGGTTCCCAGCGCCGAGAAATCTGCCGCCCCACCCGCCGCCGGCATCGGTACGAGCGGTGGTTACTACCAAGACGATGGGCCGGGCACAAACCCGCCGCCGAATCTGGAAAATATCCCCGATGCCGAGCCGAAATCCGAGCCCTTACATAAATTCGCCAATAATCCTTACGCTGTCTTGGGCCAAAATTATGTCCCGGACAAGAGTCGTAAACCGTATCAGGCACGCGGCATCGCTTCCTGGTACGGTAAAAAATTTCACGGTCAGCGCACGTCCAGCGGCGAACCATATGACATGTACGGCATGACTGCGGCCCATCCCACTTTACCCATTCCCAGCTATGTGCGTGT
Source organism: Betaproteobacteria bacterium (assembly GCA_043783305.1). GTDB lineage: Bacteria > Pseudomonadota > Gammaproteobacteria > Burkholderiales > Thiobacteraceae > RBG-16-58-11. The sequence goes on along the minus strand of JAYVZN010000104.1, from coordinate 30,782 downwards.
AACGAGCGTGAAAACCGGTAAATCTGTCATCGTCCGCATTAACGACCGCGGCCCCTTTCACTCCAACCGCATCATTGACTTGTCTTACACTGCGGCGAGTAAGCTGGGCTATGTTCAAGCCGGAAGCACCTTGGTCGAAGTCGAAAGCATCGACCCCGCACAATGGACACCCACACCGGGAAACAACAGCAGTCCCAGCACTGTAGAGCCGTCGCCGGTTTCGAGTGACGGCGATTATTGGCTGCAACTCGGCGCATTCAGCGTAGAAGCCAATGCCGAGCAACTGTTGGGAAAATTAAAAAACGAGCTGGGTACCTTAAGCGAAGGTCTGCGGATACAAGTGGTGGAAGGTTTATATCGCCTACGTGCCGGGCCATTCAAATCCAGTGTGGAAGCCAATGCGCTGGCTATGCAATTTAAGCGTCTGACAGATATACAGCCGGTGTTGCTACGCTAGTTATCTATCTATAGGTCAGGGTAACACTCGTTTTTATGCGCACACTCTACGTTATCAACACAAAATAATTTTAACAACGATTTTTGTTTGCAGCGCATCTTTTAAACGGTGGTACCCGTGGGGCCGGAGAGGAGTGCCGACTGGCCGCCCGTCACATCGTTGTCATAGAATTGCTATAGCTTGGCACAGTACGCTGGCCTTATAACCTTCTGCGATAAAAGCGGGATGACGCTATGTTCTATCCAATCCTACATCGAAAACAGGTGCCGATTTTATAACGCCGTTAAATCTAAAGGAGCTCCATGATGATGATGCGCTGCTTTTGGGAGCCGATCAACATTCCGTGTCACACAGTGGTCACGGTGACTTTCTATCATCAACTGGACAAACCATATCTGCGCTGCTTACGTGAGGAGCACCCCCATGCCCATAGAGCATATTGTAATCATTGTTAAAGAAAACCATACGTTTGATAATTATTTCGGCACTTTCCCCGGTGTGGAAGGAGTTACGCTCGACACGGCTGAAAACCCGCCGCCGAGCGATCCGGATCATAAGCATGAAACATGGATGAAGCGGGCTAGTGAAGAACGCTTTCGCGTACAGTATGGCCGCGCGGACATTCCGGCTTATTTCAAGCTAGCCGAGCAGTTCACTCTTTGCGATAACTATTTCTCCGAAGTGGCAGGCCCCTCTACACCCAATCATTTAATGTTGATCTGCGCTGATGCGCCGATCATCAACAATCCCCGCAATCATTACAATCCGCGTGCGGGTGAGGCCTATGATTTAAAATCCCTACCGAAGCAGTTGGAGGATGCGGGGCTGACTTGGGGTAATTATGGCGGTTATGCCTTCCATTTCATCAACGAACTCGCGCAGCATCACGGGAACCATACCCGTGATCTTTTTGCGCAGCATGCCAGTGCCGGAAATTTGCCCGCGGTGTCCTGGGTTTTTGGCGACGGAAGGCCTAGTTTATCCGAGCACCCGAAGCAAAATGTCACCGATGGCTCGCAGTGGTCCATCGAACAAATCAACGCCATTGTTGCGGGTGGTCTATGGGAGCGCACTGCTGTATTCATTACTTGGGACGATTGGGGTGGGTGGTACGATCACGTTGAGCCGCCGACCGTTGAAACTTGGGACAGTCGGCGGGCACAACGCGATGTCGATGCCAATGCTCCGTTTGACGGCGAGCCCTTTCGCTACGGCTCACGTGTTCCCTGTCTGGTGGTCAGCCCCTATGCCAAGGCGGCTTATGTATCGAAACAGTTAAACTCGCACGTCAGTTTGGTACGATTTTGTCAAAAGACATTCGGCCTACCGCCGCTGAATGAGCGGGACGGAAATTCAAACGCGATGGCAGACTGCTTCGATTTCAATCAACAGGCCCAGCTTCCGCCGCGCATGCCGTAACGATAGCCGCAATCTTACAGCCGCATTTCAATACCGTGTTGCGCCATATATTCCTTGGCTTGTTGCACCGTGTATACGCCGAAATGGAAGATACTGGCCGCGAGCACGGCATCGGCGTGGCCCTGCTTGACTCCAGCCACCAAATGATCAAGATTGCCCACACCGCCGCTGGCAATCACCGGGATATTGATGGCATCGGAGATGGCGCGAGTCAACTCAAGATCAAAGCCGATTTTGGTGCCGTCACGATCCATGCTGGTGAGTAAAATTTCGCCCGCGCCCAAGGCTTCCGCCCGTTTAGCCCATTCGATGGCATCCATACCGGTATTTTTGCGCCCGCCGTGGGTGAATACTTCCCACTTTCCGGGCGAAGTCTGCTTGGCATCGATGGCGACTACGATACATTGCGCGCCATAGCGTGCCGAGGAATCCGCGATAAGTTGCGGATTTAAGGCCGCCGCCGTATTCATCGACACCTTGTCGGCACCGGCATTTAATAAGCGCCGCACATCCTCCACTTGCCGGACACCACCACCGACGGTGAGCGGAATAAATACTTGTGCGGCGACGGCTTCGATCACATGCAAAATCACGTCACGCTCATCCGAGCTGGCGGTAATGTCGAGAAAGGTTAATTCGTCCGCGCCCTGTTCATCGTAGCGGCGTGCAATTTCAAACGGATCACCGGCATCGCGCAATTCGATGAAATTTGTACCTTTGACGACCCGGCCGGCCGTAACATCGAGGCAGGGAATAATACGTTTAGCGAGTGGCATAGGGGATAAGCGCTTTTATTTGCGGCTTAACTCGTCCGCTAATTTTTGTCCCGCGACAAAATCCAGCGAGCCTTCATAAATTGCGCGACCGGTAATCGCGCCCATAATGCCTTCAGCTTCAACCGCACATAGGGCTTTGATATCGTCAAGATTAGTGATGCCGCCACTGGCAATAACCGGAATGGTCAGCACCCGCGCCAAGCGCACGGTAGCATCGATATTTACGCCGGAGAGCATGCCGTCGCGACCAATGTCGGTATAGATGATGGCTTCCACACCGTAACCTTCAAATTTCTTGGCGAGATCCACCACGTCGTGCCCGGTAACTTTAGACCAGCCGTCGACCGCCACTTTGCCATCCTTCGCATCTAAACCCACGATGATGTGCCCTGGAAATGCATCGCAGGCCTCGTGCAAAAATCCTGGATTTTTCACGGCCGCAGTACCGATGATGACATAAGTAATGCCGTCGTCGAGATAGCGCTCGATGGTATCCAGATCGCGAATGCCGCCACCGAGCTGCACCGGGATATCGGTGCCGACTACATCGGTAATGGCCTTGATCGCGGCTTCATTAATCGGTTTGCCGGCGAAGGCACCGTTTAAATCCACGAGATGTAAACGCCGCGCGCCGCGTTCAATCCATTGTCGCGCCATCGCGCCAGGGTCTTCGGAAAAAACCGTTGCACCTTCCATCGCGCCTTGTTTCAAGCGCACGCAATGGCCGTCTTTTAAGTCAATCGCAGGAATAATTAGCATAAGTCGTCGAGTGTTGTTGTGTGAGAGTGATCTAGTCGGCGCTGATATCCCAACGCACAAAATTGCTTAACAAGGTGAGCCCGGCTGCCGTGCTTTTCTCGGGGTGAAACTGCACCGCGAAAATATTATCGCGTACCACGGCGCTGGTAAAGGCAAAAGGGTAGTGCGTGGAGCCGGCAATCCAATCCGGCACTGCCGGTTCGCAATAATAGCTGTGTACAAAATAAAAACGCGAACCATCGGCAATACCCGCCCACAGCGGGTGGGCTTGGGTTTGCCAGACTTCGTTCCAACCCATGTGCGGTACTTTTAATTTTTCGCCGCTCGCGCTGAGCATGGCCGCGGATGGAAACCGCCGGACATTTCCCGGGAACAAGCCCAGCCCGGCGACATTACCCTCTTCCGAATGATCGAACAGCATTTGCATGCCGATACAAATACCCAAAAATGGTTTGGTTTTAGCCGCCTCTACGATGGCCTGATGTAAGCCACGCGCCTCCATTTCGCGCATGCAATCCGGCATCGCGCCCTGCCCCGGAAACACGACGCGCTGCGCGTGGTGCACGACATGCGGGTCGCTGGTGACCAACACCCGAGTGCCGGGTGCGATATGTTCCAGCGCTTTCGACACGGAGCGTAAATTGCCCATGCCATAGTCGATAACAGCGATGTCGTTCATAGCATGATTGGTTGCGGCTGCGCCGAAACGCCGCCGCAAGCTTTGACTAGAGCGTTCCCTTAGTTGAAGGCATGATATTTGCGGCACGCGGATCAAGTTCACTGGCCATGCGCAGGGCGCGGCCAAAAGCCTTGAATAGCGTTTCCGCTTGGTGATGCGCATTAATACCGCGCAGATTATCCACGTGCAGTGTGACCAATGCGTGATTCACAAAGCCTTGGAAAAACTCACGAATCAAATCCAGGTCGAAGTCGCCGACGCGCGCACGCGTAAACACCACATCGAACACCAAACCCGGACGTCCGGAAAGATCGACCACCACACGTGATAAGGCTTCGTCCAGCGGTGCATAAGCGTGGCCCATGCGGCGTACGCCTTTTTTGTCGCCAATCGCCGCGATAAAGGCTTGGCCCAGCGTAATGCCGATATCTTCCACCGTGTGGTGGGCATCGATGTGTAAGTCGCCTTGGGCGATAACTTCAATATCCATTAGGCCGTGGCGCGCGATTTGATCCAGCATGTGGTCGAGAAAAGGTACACCGGTATTCGATTGGCAAAGGCCGGTGCCATCGAGATTAAGGCGCGCTGTGATTTGCGTTTCAAGGGTATTACGTTTAATCGTGGTATCGCGCATGATCCAATTATAAGCTGGCGGTTAGGGATGTGAGAAATTGTTGGTTTTCGTCCGGGGTGCCGATCGTAACGCGCAGGCAATTTTGCAGTTGCGGGTGGGCACGACTTAAATTTTTAATCAAAATACCTCGTTGTTTCAAGCCCTCAAACACTTTATCTGCATTCTCGATACGAAACAAAATAAAGTTAGCCGCGCTGGGAAACGCTTCAAGCCCCGCAATGTGGTTCAGCGCCTGCATCAGTTGCGTACGCTCGTCGCGAATCGCCGCCGCTTGCTGCTCCAGAATTTCGGGATACGCCAGCACCCGCTCCGCTACCTGTTGGGTCAGTACATTAACATTATACGGTAAACGCAGCTTGTCGAGTTCCTTCAACCAAGCCGGACTGCCGACCAAGAATCCTAAGCGTAAACCCGCCAAACCAAGCTTGGATAAAGTACGCATCACCAGCAGATTCGGATAACGCACCAATAATGGCATAAAGCTCTGCAAGGCAAACACATGGTACGCCTCATCCAGCACCACCAGCCCCGGAGCCGCGCCGAGGATACGCAGCAGCGCTGCCCTATCGAACAAATTACCGGTTGGGTTATTCGGGTACGCGATAAAGATCAAGGCCGGCTGATGGACGGTAATCGCCGCCAATATTGCATCTACATCCAGTGAGAAATTGGGGCGCAGCGGCACGCCGATATAGGGCACCCCGGCAAAAGCGGCGATCATTTTGTACATGACGAACGAAGGTTCCAGGCCCAAAATCGTTGCACCCGGCTTAGCGATGGCCAGGGCGAGAATTTGAATAATCTCATCCGAGCCGTTGCCGAGCAGGATGTCCATGCCTTCCGGGATTTCCATGGTGGCGCGCAAGCGTGCTTTGAGTGTCGTGGCGGCTGCGTCCGGATAGCGATTGATGGCGGCATCGTGCGCGAGTTGGCCCAATTCAGCCCGCAGTTCGGCGGGCAGCGCATAGGGATTTTCCATCGCATCCAGTTTTACGAAACCACCGGCATCGGGCACGTGATACGTGGTGAGGGCGCGAATTTCGTCGCGAATAAGTTGGTCTGGGTTTAAGGGCATATTTTTAAAAACTGAAACCACGGATGATGTCTGTGTTAATTCGTGGTTATAACAGAATTTTTATCGATGTGTAATGCGGTACTCCGCCGACTTGGCATGCGCTTGAAACCCTTCGCCGTAGGCCAAGGTTGCGGCGATTTTACCCAGCGTATTCGCACCCTGTGCGGATACATGAATTAAGCTTGAGCGTTTCTGGAAATCGTACACGCCCAACGGCGAAGAAAAACGCGCCGTGCGTGAAGTCGGCAGCACATGATTCGGCCCGGCGCAGTAATCCCCCAGTGCCTCGCAAGTCATGCGCCCCATAAAAATAGCACCGGCATGCCGAATTTTGGCGGCCCAGGCTTGCGGATCTTCGACCGACAATTCCAAATGCTCGGGGGCGATTTGATTGGCGATGGTGACGGCTTCGTCCAGGTCGCGCACTTGAATCAAAGCACCGCGACCGCTGAGTGCGGCGCTAATCACGTCCTTACGCGGCATATCCGGCAGTAAGCGCTCAATGCTGGCGGCCACGCGGTCAAGATAGGCCGCATCTGGGCACAACAAAATCGACTGCGCAAGTTCATCGTGCTCGGCCTGTGAGAACAAGTCCATCGCGATCCAATCCGGGTCGGTACGGCCGTCGGTGATGACCAAAATCTCTGACGGGCCTGCCACCATATCAATGCCGACCACGCCGAACACGCGCCGTTTAGCGGCGGCGACATAGGCGTTGCCGGGGCCGACGATTTTGTCCACCTGGGGTACGGTTGCGGTGCCGTAGGCCAGCGCCCCTATCGCTTGCGCTCCACCAATGGTGAGAACGCGATCTACGTCGCAGATATGCGCCGCAGCGAGTACTAACTGATTGACTACGCCGTCCGGGGTCGGTACCACCATGATGAGTTCGTGTACACCGGCGACTTTAGCCGGGATGGCATTCATCAACACCGAGGATGGGTACGCGGCTTTGCCGCCCGGCACATACAATCCGACGCGATCCAAAGCCGTAATTTGCTGGCCGAGTAAAGTGCCGTCGGCTTCGGTGTAACTCCACGATTGCTGTACTTGGCGTTCGTGGTACACGCGCACCCGCTCCGCCGCCGCTTGCAGCGCCGTTTTTTCGTCGGCATCTAGGCCGTTGAAAGCAGCCTCCAGCCGGGCTTTGGGTAATTCGAGAGCGGTCATATCCGGTACCGACAGGCGATCAAAGCGCGCGGTGTATTCCAAAACGGCAGCATCGCCGCGTTGTTTTACTTGTGACAGAATCTCGGCCACGGTGGTATCGATGCTCGCATCTTGCGCGGTTTCGAAAGCCAGCAGGGCCTTGAGTGCGGCGGCAAAACCGGTGTCTTGGGTGGATAAGCGTCGTATCTTCAGCATAGCGTTCTCAAGCGGTAATGGCCGCGGCGAATTGATCCAGCAGCGGTTGAATCGCTGCGTGTTTGAGTTTGAGTGCGGCTTGGTTGACCACCAGGCGCGAACTGATGTGCATGATTTCCTCCACCGCGACCAAATTATTCGCCTTCAGCGTGTTGCCGCTGGAAACTAAGTCCACGATAGCATCGGCCAAACCAACCAAGGGAGCGAGCTCCATCGAACCGTAAAGCTTGATTAGGTCCACATGTACACCCTTGCCGGCAAAGTGAGCGCGTGCCGTTTCCACGTATTTTGTGGCCACTTTAAGCCGCGCACCCTGGCGCACCAGACCGTCATAATCAAACCCCTGGCGCACGGCGACCATCATGCGGCATTGCGCGATTTTCAAATCGAGCGGTTGATACAGGCCCGCACCGCCGTGCTCCAACAGGACATCCTTGCCCGCTACGCCGAGGTCCGCGCCGCCGTATTGAACATAGGTCGGTACGTCGGTGGCGCGCACAATAATCAAACGTACATCCGGGTGATTGGTACGAATAATGAGTTTGCGCGAAGCCTCCGGGTCTTCGAGCGGCACGATGCCCGCCGCTTTTAGCAGCGGCGTAGTTTCTTCAAAAATGCGACCCTTAGACAGGGCGATGGTAATGCCGGTCACGGTGAAATCCCTGGAAAAATGCGATTTTACCGCAGAGCGCCGGAGGCCCGCAGAGTTTTCTACGTTATCTCGGCGTAATTTTGGACGTATTATCGTCGGCTCCCCAACCGGCCACGGGTGCCGCCGGTCTTGTTACCTCCTCGACCGGCCCGTGTCGGTTGATAGATGCCAGGCGGCATCACTCGGCCTATAATGGCGTTTTTCTGTAAGCCTGAATCATGTCCGATCTAAAAACCCATCTTCGCCAATTGCTCGCCGATGCCCTTATTGTTATCGCCCCCGATACCCCGCTTCCTGTTATCGAGCTTGCGCGCACCAAGCTGGCATCGCACGGTGACTTCGCCTGCAACGTCGCGATGCCGCTGGCAAAGCAGCTTAAGCGCAGTCCGCGCGACGTAGCAAAAGCTATTTTAGAGGCACTGCCCCATTCACCTTGGGTCGAAAAAACAGAAATCGCCGGTGCGGGTTTTATTAATTTCTTTTTGAATAACGCGTCCAAACAACGCGTCGTCACTGAAATTTTGCAGCAAGGTCGAGACTTTGGGCGCGCCCAAGTGCACGGCAAGCGCGTTCAAGTAGAATTTGTCTCGGCCAATCCAACCGGCCCACTGCATGTGGGGCACGGCCGCGGCGCAGCTTTCGGTGCTTCGCTGGCCAATGTGCTGAGTGCGGCCGGTTTTACGGTGGCGCGCGAGTATTACGTCAATGATGCAGGGCGCCAAATGGATATTCTAGCGCTCTCTACTTGGCTGCGTTATTTAGAAGGCAACGGCATCATTGTTCCATTCCCGCCGAACGCCTACCAAGGCGACTATGTACGTGACATGGCGAAAATTATCCAGGCGCTGCACGGAGATCGATATATTCACGAACCTTGGCGTGTGCTCGACGGCGCGCCTAGCGTGGAAGAAGATAAGGAAGCGCATTTAGATCAGCTCATTGCCAATGCCAAAAAGCTATTGGGTGAAGATTACGCCTATGTACACAATGTGGCGCTTACAGAACAACTCGGCGACTGCCGTAACGATCTCACAGAATTTGGTGTGGTATTCGATAGTTGGTTTTCGGAGCAGTCCCTGTTTGACAGCGGCCTCGTGCAACGCGCCATCGAAACACTGAAGAAAAACGGCCACATCTACGAGCAAAACGGTGCACTGTGGTTTCGCTCCACCCAATTCGGCGATGAAAAAGACCGTGTGGTACAGCGTGATAACGGCCTGTATACCTATTTTGCTTCCGACATTGCCTACCATTTGAATAAGTTCGAGCGCGGCTTTGAGCAGGTCATCAACGTCTGGGGTGCCGACCACCACGGCTACATCGCACGCGTAAAAGGTGCGCTAACCGCCTTGGGTTTGAATGCCGATAAACTGGGTATCGCCTTGGTACAATTCGCGGTACTGTATCGCTCCGGCGAAAAAGTTTCGATGTCCACGCGCTCGGGCGATTTTGTTACACTGCGCGAATTACGCGCCGAAGTCGGTAATGATGCGGCACGTTTCTTCTATGTACTGCGCAAGAGCGATCAACACTTGGATTTTGATCTGGATCTAGCCAAATCGCAGAGCAATGACAACCTGGTGTATTACATTCAATATGCCCATGCCCGCTGTTGCTCGGTATTTGCCAAGTGGGGTGGGGATGCAAACAGCCTCGCGCAATCAGCCGACCTGACTCGGCTTGCCTTGCCGATTGAGCTAACGTTATTAAAGCGCTTGGATGATTACGCACAAATTATCGCCGATGCAGCGCGCGAACTCGCGCCGCATCACTTGGCTTACTATTTGAAGGATTTGGCATCTGATTTCCACAGCTACTATAATGCCGAACAAGTATTGGTAGACGATGAGGCGATGCGTATGGCGCGCCTAGCTTTGATTTCCGCAACCCGCCAAGTCATTCAAAATGGATTTGAATTGCTCGGCGTTTCCGCACCTGAGAAAATGTAATGGCTATCAACCACGACTATAAAAAAAGCTCCAATAGCAGCAAATCCAGCAATCCTATGATCACTGGTATCGTGATCGGCATCTTGGTCGGCTTAGCGATCGCACTGGCCGTAGCGCTCTATATCAATTCCGCGCCCAGCCCGTTCCGGCAACCGCCAGTGAAAACAAGCCCAGAAAAACCGAGCATGCCCGCGCCCGCACCCCAATCCGGTGCTAAAACCAGCGCCAAACCCGAGGCGGAAAAAAACCGCTTCACTTATTATGACATTCTGCCCGGCACCGAACAGCCCGTTACGGAACAAGAAATCAAACAAGCCCCGCCGGGCAAAGATCAGTATTATCTCCAAGCGGGCGCGTTCCAGACCGAGGTCGACGCCAATAATCTCAAGGCCAAGCTGGCCTTAATCGGCGTTGAAGCCTTGATTCAAACGGCCAGCGTACCGGACAAGGGTGTCTGGCATCGAGTACGGGTTGGGCCGTTCAGCGATATCGAGGAACTGAACAAATCACGTGCTACGCTGTCCCAAAATGGCGTGCAGTCAAGCCTGATTAAGGTGCTTGAAAACGCGCCCGTCAAACAATAACCACAGAGGTCTCGTCATGATTACGCGCCGTCAATTTTTGTTTACCGCTGCCACATTACCCCTTCTTGCTCGCTCTGCTCATGCGCTTACGGCTGGACAGGAATACGACATCATTCCTTCGCCGATTGCCACCCTCGACCCGAAGCGGGTTGAGGTGATGGAGCTGTTTTTCTACGGCTGCCCGCATTGCTTTGCGCTTGAGCCGGATGTCGTAGCCTGGAGGAAGACCCTGCCCAAAAATGTTTATTTCCGTCGCTTACCTGCGGTATTCCCCCAAACACCGCAATGGATACCGCTGGCTCGCGCCTACTATGCCGCCGAAATATTAGGCTTGTCCGAAAAACTACACTACGATTTTTTTAATGCGATTCACTTGTCCGGTCAGAATTTGAATGATCGGGAAGCGTTACTTAAGCTGGTTCAAAAATCGGGTGCCGACCGCAAGCAATTTAATCAGGCGCTCGATTCGCCGGAGGTCAATAAACGGGTCGCCCAGGCACAGCAAACTAGTAATGCTTCCGGTGCTAAAGGCGTTCCGGCTTTTGTGGTGGATGGTAAGTTCCTGACCTCCGTCTCACAAACCGGATCGCCGGAAAAACTGTTCTCGACCCTAAACGAATTAACCACACAAGCGCAACAAAACAAAAAACACTAATTCGCTCAAACGCGTAAAGGCTTCAATTGTCGATTAACGTTGTATTGGTGGATGACCATCCGCTGTTCCGCAAAGGATTAGAACATTTGCTTGACCACTCGGCCGAGGTCAGTATCGCCGGGCAGTTTTCCGATATCGACAGCGCCCGCCAGTGGCTGAAATCCGGCGGGCGGGCGGACGTTGTGTTGCTTGATCGCGGCTTGCAGGGTACGGATGGTCTAAGTTTAGTGCCGGACTTCAAGGCGCGAGGGATCAAAGTCATCATGCTGACAATTGCCGATGAAGATCATGAAATTCGTGAGGCCATTGAGCGCGGGGTCGATGGCTATATTCTAAAATCCAGCGAACCGGAACAAATTATTCAGGCAATTCATTCCGTACATTTGGGCAATAGCATGCTGCCTTCGCATATTGTGCAAAAAATGGCCCGTGGCGAATTAATGAATGGGGCCTTCGACAAACTTTCGCAGCGCGAGGTAGAAATTGTGACCTATGTAGCGCGTGGTTTGACCAATCGCGCCATCGGCGGAACCCTTAATCTTTCAGAAAATACCGTTAGAAATCATCTGCGCAGTATTCTCGATAAACTTGGTTTGTCAAATCGTGTGCAAGTTGCAACCTTAGCGCTGAAACAGGGCCTCGCTAAAACACAAAGCAAACCGTAGTCACTCAAAACCATGCCCGGCACTAGTAACAAAAGACTATACAAAACTAGTCTTCGTGATATACTAACCGCGCTAGTGTGATGCTTGTATCTGTTCAACTCTTGTCTTTAAAAGCCCCGATTCGTCGGGGCTTTTTTTTGATTACCTTTAAATTAAAGTGCCGCCCCCCCCCCCCTCATCACGCCCCATACTCGAGCTTTGTCTTAAGCCTCGCTAAATGCACAATGACTTCCAAGTTCCCGGGCAGCATCACTATTGTAAAGCTTCACCGTGAGCGCCCCGCGCTGCCTTTAAAAAGGTAATGGGGGGTTAAATACGATGTATAATGCGCGACGTTACGTTAGCAATTTTTATTTGGCCACTTGCGAGCTAACTTCCAGCGGAGCTATAGGTGCGATTGCACCAACCACATGATCAATCAAATTTGGTACGTAATTGCAAGGAAATTTGGGGTCTGACTTAACCCCCCATGTAAAATCTACTATATCGCCCATTTTTACCTGCATACCTTTTGGTAAGAGTGCAACCGTATAACGCTCTGATTTCCCAGCTATCGGTAACAATCTAACACGCTGATTGTCCACGTACCGGGGGGAAATCTTCATCCCGACTTGTTTTTGCGTTTGCTCCAATAATTCCAAGGCTTCTGGCTGCGGCATAAATCCAACAACCTTCAGAATACCGTGCCGGAGCGGGGGCGGGTCTAATGTTTGCGTGTCACAAGTGTTTGCGTGGGGTGGCTCGTCAGTGGGCAGGCTCGATACCACATGCGTCAAAGCCTGGGATTTCGATGTGGGCGGCGCTTCGTCTTTGCGGCTGCCTGCCGCTTGATTTGAAGTATTTGTGGTGCGTAGCTGTGGCTGGGAAATTTTAGTAGGTGCCGCTACCGTTCCAGATTGCTTTTCAGGCTCACGCCACCCTACTGGTGCCCTGGCGATGTCCGTAGATGGCGCATGAGCAGCATTCTTCGTTACAACGGGAGTACCCGTACCAAGTGAGGGTAGGTCTACCGATGATGCCACCACTACTTCATTCTGTTGTGGCGTAGCGTCGTGTCGACTTATCTCAGCATCCGGCACTTGTTGAACGAAAATCAGCAACCCCGTACAAACAGCCGCTCCAATTAACGACCAACGCCACACTGGTGCATGCCTCCATAAAAAAATCCAGCTACTCGTGGCTTTGGCCTGTGCACCTTCCTGGGTATGCATTGAAATAACCTTAGAGCAATTTCAGAATATTTTCTTATTCTGCGGGTTTGACGATGATGCGCTGGCCTAATTCCGCTATTGTTACGCGCTGCGCGCCCCTACGCTTAGCTTCGATTAAAGAGTCCGCAATGGATTCTTCAATTGCTCGCACTAGGTCGCGAGAGGAGCTAGATGCCCCCGCCTTTTGAAATCGCCGAACCATACCCAGCAGTATCTCAACAGCAATTCCACCTTCTACAACTTCCAGCCCATAACCTTGGATCATGTTTTCGATTTCAAGCGCCGTTACACGCGCTATGTCCAATCCTTCCAAAAGACTGAATACAAAGATGCGATCAATGCGGTTTAACACCTCCGGCGCGAAAGCAGCTTCACGCAGCGCGTTTGTTGAAACACGACGTAATTCATCTGGATCGCTAGCAAACTGCCGCGTGCAATCTGTCAAGGCATCGGTAGCGGCATTCGTTGTTAATACAAAGATTGCCCTGGTGGTGGAAATTTGCTTGCCGTCAGACGACTCCGTAATAAAACCATCATTCCAAGCAGTTAGAAAATTCTTGTGTACTTCTGGGTGTGCCTTTTCGAACTCATCCAATAGCACAACTGAATCAGGTACATCGCGTAGCGTAGCCGTTAGCTTGCCATATGTGTCCGATCCTGCATAACCTTTGGCAGAACCGAAGAGTTGGGTTGCCGCAAATCCGCCATGTGAAAACTGGGTCATATCTAAATGTAATAATTTTCGCCCAAGTTCCGCAGCAAGCCGCTTCGCGAGATAAGTCTTGCCGGTTCCTGGGGGGCCGGCAAACAAAAAAACACCGACCGGTCTTCCTCGCTGTTGCAACGCAAGCCGTCGACGAATCTGGGCCGCTAAATCATCACACACTACATCTTGCCCAATCACCCTGGACTTGAGTGCCACAGCCACGCTTTCCGCATCAAGAAACACGGGGGTCGCCTCTTCCGCCATCTTCTGTTCAAGGCTTTGTCTGTTAGTAAGTCGATCCAAAATATCCATGCCCCATCCCCGCGCCTGTGATTGTTTGCGATCCCGGTATCTTTCATGCCAGATACCAAGAATAACTACGAACCAAAACAACGTCATTAACCCACCCAGCAACATAGCATGAACACGAAGGAAAATCTCTGCAGATCGCATCCAATCATTAAACTGGTCGCCTGTAGGTCCATGCGACCCCAAAAATTGTAAGAGCGAAACTATTACTGTAATGAAGAACAAAAGCGGCATGTACCGCAAAATAAATGACATTTGTAATTACCTCTAGATCCTCTGCGTTTATACCCGTCACGCGATTCTTTATTATTTTCGGTTACTTTTCAAGAGGGGTTGATATTGATCCTTCAACTTGAAACTTGATGCTCTAATAGAAATTGCAAATCGACCAGTGAGCGCTTCCTTCAATGCAACGAGCTTACAACAATTTTAAAAAAATACGTCTTCCCCAATCATTTAAATGGTTACTCTATTGCTCCGATTAACCCGGTCTAAACTCGTAGAATAACCGCAGTACAACTATTATTAAGCTTGTGTCATTGTCTGTAAATGCGCATGATTGCATGCACCACATCTGTAATCGAGAGCGAGGAGCTATTTTGCGTGCCGCCGATTTATTCGTGAAATGTCTGGAAGCCGAGGGGGTTGCCTTTATCTACGGCATCCCGGGCGAAGAAAATCTGGATGTGATGGATGCCCTGCTCGATTCCTCCATCACCTTCATTACTACACGCCACGAGCAAGGTGCTGCTTTTATGGCCGATGTACAAGGTCGGCTTACCGGCAAAGCCGGTGTGTGTTTGGCTACGCTGGGGCCGGGAGCCACCAACCTCGTCACAGGTGTTGCCGATGCCAATATGGATCACGCACCAGTAGTCGCCATTGCGGGCCAAGCGGCCACCAATCGCCTGCACAAAGAATCGCACCAGGTCTTGGATTTGGTTAATTTATTTCACCCCATTACACGCTACGCCTCGCAAATTCTCAATCCGGAAATTATTCCGGAAGTCGTGCGCAAGGCGTTCAAAGTAGCGCAAGGTGCTAAGCCCGGTGCCACCTTTATTGAATTCCCGGAAAATATCGCGCACATTGACGGCATCGAACTCAAACCGATCACACCGCGACCGGTCACCACGCCCTACCCATCCGAAGTGCGTTTGGCATCGGTGATTAAGGTGTTAAACGCGGCTGAATATCCGTTGATCCTAGCCGGTAACGGACTGGTGCGCGCAAATGCTTGCGACGCTTTGGTGGAGTTTGCAGAGAAGCTTAACATTCCCGTGGCAACGACCTTTATGGCCAAAGGTGCGATACCCTCGTCGCACCCGCTCAGCCTGGGTACGGTGGGGCTGCAGGCGCACGATTACGTCTCCTGCGGTTTTGACCGCGCCGACGTTATTATTTGCATCGGCTACGACATCGTAGAATATCCACCTAGGTTGTGGCATCAAACCGGGGATCGTAAAATTGTTTATATCGACACCCTGCCGGCTGAGGTGGATGCCAACTACAATCTGACCGATGGCGTGCTCGGCGATTTTAAGATCACACTCGCCCAACTGGCCGATCGCGCACTTCGCCATACGAACAATCATTACGAACGCCTTCGCGGCGCGATCCGGCATGAATTACACGATAGGGATGATGACAACGGCTTTCCCGTCAAACCGCAGCGTATTATTGCCGACCTACGCCGCGCCTTGGCGGATGATGACATTGTTATTTGCGATGTGGGCGCGCACAAATTATGGATGGCACGCATGTTTGAATGCGAAAAACCCAATACCTGTATTATCTCGAACGGTTTTGCCAGTATGGGCATTGCGGTACCCGGAGCAGTTGCCGCCAAACTCAACTTCCCGCAACATAAAGTTGTCGCCGTTACCGGTGATGCCGGGTTTCTCATGAATTCGCAGGAAATCGAAACAGCGATGCGCGTACAAACGCCGTTTGTTATTTTGATTTGGAATGATGCAAGTTACGGCTTGATTGAGTGGAAGCAACACCATCACTATGGCCGCATCTCCAATGTTAAATTTAACAATCCGGATTTTGTCCAATACGCCCAGGCCTTCGGTGCCCTCGGCTATCGCATCACCCGCGCGGAAGATCTCCTGCCCACCCTGCGCACGGCGCTCGAGCAAAAAACTGTGACGATTATCGATTGCCCAGTGGATTACAGCGAGAATCTAAGGCTCACCGCCAAGTTAGGCGAGATGGTTTGTCCGTTATAGTGTGGCTGTGTGGTAAGGCTAATATTAATGTTTTGCTTCCGCCGCCAACTTCTCCAAAGACGGGTCATAACACGTAACGCGATTGCGCCCGGCGGCTTTTGACGCATACAACGCGAGGTCCGATTGATGCGTCATACTAGTATAGCTTGGCATGTCGGCACGGTGTTCGGTAATACCCATACTCACCGTTACAGGTATCGTGGTGTTATCAAAAATTACCGGTTCTAATTCGATAATTTCGCGTAAGCGCTCAGCAAACACCAGTGCACCGGCCAACGCCGTTTCCGGCAGGATCAATATAAACTCTTCGCCGCCATAGCGCCCGATAACATCGGAAGAACGTAATCGGCTCTGGATTCGTGTCGCAATTTCGACCAACACCTTATCCCCTGCCAGGTGGCCATGAGTGTCGTTCACCTTTTTGAAAAAATCTAGGTCAAACAAAACCATCGAAAAAGTACCTCCGTAACGCCGGGTACGATCAAACTCGCTCGATAGACGGCTTTCCAGATAACGCCGATTGTAGATGCCGGTTAACCCGTCGCGATTGCTGATTTCCGACAGCGTATGCATCGCGCCCTTCAGCAGGTTTTGCGCAATCGCGGTATCCGTTGCATCAAACACAACAATGCAAACGGCCTCCGGCTTACCTTTTTCGGCTTTTAACGGCAACAGCATGCAGTTTTGGTACATGTGCTCGGCACCACCGGTAATCGGCCGGTTGTGTGCAAAACGAAATAAAAAAGGGCGGTTTTCCCAAGAAATAAAGGAAAAATTATTCAGCAGAAAGACGGTGTTAATTTTTTTGCTGAACCACGGCTTGGGTAGATCCGGAAAGGTGTCAAACAGGTTTTTCCCAAGAATATTTTCTGATGTATGGCCGCTATGGTGCGCCATAAAATTATTCCAAAGCTGCACTTCAAAATTCTTGTCCAGTACAAAAATTCCGACATCAACCCATTTGACAACGGTTTCTGCAATGTTGAAGGAAAAAGCTTCATCGCTCATTGCGTTGCGGCATTTTCAGAAAGATGCGATAAATTCGTCAATGATGCCGCGAATTTTTTCAATGCCTTCTTCCGGCATCAGCATGGTGAGATGGGCGATAAAATTTCGATTTTTAATGGTGAAGTTTACTTCCAATAATAGCGCATGACTCCACTGTACTTTTTTCGGATCAATCAATTGTTCTGCCACAACCTGGCGCGCCATCACCGACGGCATAGAAAAACCCAGCTCGGCGGTGCCGCTGATTTCAGCAAATCCTCGAATTTGTTCCATCATGCCGCCTAAGCAGGCACCCGAAAGCACGTTTGCTACATCCAGTAATAATTCGTTCTCGCCGCTGACGCCTAACTCACCTTCAAATCCCATCAGGTCAGCCAGTGCCCGGCAACCCGGCTCACCAAAAATAATAATGGCTTCGCCGCGTAAGTAGCCTTGGAACGATTGACGCACGGCACTCACCAGGTTGTTTTTACCCACCAAGTCGGCCAAGGCTTGCGGTAAATCCACAACCGTCACCACGCGGATTCGGGGTACGGATAAATCCACGAATTCGTCGAGCAGTGTGGCTAAAGATGCGCCCGCCTGACCCATTGCAATATTAGTCAACTCCTGGAGTGCATCGCGCTGATCGTTACTGAGGGCCGCTTGACTCATATCACCCCATACTGCTTGAGTACGTTAAAAATTAGTTCCGATGTCACCGGTTTTTTTACAAAGGCGATCGCTCCCATCGCCATAACCCGTTCTTGCGCCACGGGCTGAATGTCCGCAGAAACGACAATCACCATACTATTTAGATCTTCCTTGCGCAGCGCTTCCAGCACGCCGAAACCGTCCAGCACCGGCATGGTCAAGTCCAGAAACATCACCGCCGCTTTACCGGCACGATAGGCTTCAATGGCTTCTATGCCATTACCCGCTTGGGAAATTTCGACATCCCATTCCGGTGGCAGCGACTTAATCAACATTTTGCGTGCCATAGCGGAATCGTCAACGACTAAGATCGGTAGCGACATAGCGAATTAGAGTTCCTCGAACTTGTTCTAACAGTTTTAACTGTATCGGCATCCGGACTCAAAGCTTGAGGGTACTATATCAATCGCGTCGAAACACCCGGTGTCGGAATTATTTGCCTTTAAAATCAATACAAATAATAGGGATTCTTGATTTCCGGTATTTCAAACCAATAAGCCCAAACCCGATCAGAAACAGATATAAACTTTGCGGCTCCGGAACGGCGGTAACTGCCGCCGTCAGACCAACTTCAGGGCTTTGCGCTAGGATATCACTGCTGCCATTATCGTTTGTGTTCACGACCAACGCCGCACCCCAGATCGGATCAGCTAATAGATTGTTAAAACTACTATCGTACAAAGATAGGCTGAATGCTGTACCCGAACCGGATGTGTTTGATACCGGTATGTCTAGATCGAGATTAAAACTCAATGTCGAGCCGAATGTAAATCCCTGCAACCAATCGTTAAAAAATTGGCTGTTGCCTAATACCAGCGTGCTGCCTAGGCTGCCTATGACAGCGCCCGTTGCTGTCGCTGAAGGTAATAGGAAACCATTGGATGTAAAAGACGAAAGGGTGGCGGTGGCGCCCGGTGCGCTGAAATCGGCTGGATTGAATTGGAAATCCAGCGAGCCGGTTTGACCGGTGATCGTGCTGGTATCCACGGTGACCAACCAACTCGTGTTAGCCCATGCCGCGTGACTGCCCAGCAGAGTAATCAGGCAGGCAATTATAAATTTTATGTTCATACTATTTTCCTTTTTAAAAAATCAAAATCGGATCGCCCGCCATCAGTACCGCCGGCGATCCATGCATTTACACGCCGCCGGTATAAGCTGCCGGTGTGTAGGTAATGGCAGTATTCGTTGTAGATTTAAATTGCACCGTTACACTCTGACTACCGCCTGGTGCAAGACTGCCGCTCAGTTTCAGATAAGGCTGGTTGTAATAGCTGCCTGAGGCGTTCACCACCGTGACCCCGGCGGGTAGGCCTTCCAGCACAATCTTGAGTGGCGCAGTTAGGGCGGTTGTTCCGTTGTTACTCAGCGTAATCTGACCGGTGTAGATTTTGCTGCCGGCGTTATACACCAAGCCGGATTTGGTCAGCTTAGCCCCTGCGGTCACGCGTTCTACAAGAGGCTGCACGTAGGGCTGGTCAGGCCAGGCCGGAGTGGCCGCAAGATCAGTCACGCCAAGCCGTGCGCCATTTGCCAGCGTGCCCTGGAGCAGCGCTGCACTAAATAATTCCTGCGGATACCAGGGATTACCGGTCGCTGGATTAATCAGCGCTATAACATTATTAAAACCACTAAAGCTGCACAGTACGGTGCCCGTCCCATCTGCAACATCATTGGGGCGTAAACAGCCGGTAGCGCTCAACACATCGGTGTCCGCAATAGCCGTTCCATTGGTGCGTGCAATCGACTGCAAACGTTGTCCATCCGCACGCGATAAATCAACGGTAATATTCAAACCAGACCAGCCGCTCGCCCAGCCACCGGCCTGTGAAAAATTGTCGAGCGAATAGACGGCTGTTAAATCACCTTCGATGATGGCCTTCAACGTTGCCGCCTGAATGCTCCCTGTTCCCAACGTGAAAGGAATTGGAAAATAGCGATAGACATCTTCGATAGTTATCGCGCCGTCTGCGATGTGATTATCTTCATAGACCGTGCCGGCTGCGGGGATCGGCGCGTCCATACGGAAACCGGGGGTGATGGAAATGTCAGTCCCATATTGCTGGCGTAGGGTGTCGGTCCAGGCGTTATTAAATGTGGATTCGAGCGCCTGCTCGCGATCCAGCGGCAAAAATACTTTCCCTAATACCGTCGCGATGGACTGCGTGAGTTTTAGCGTGGTGCTGGGCATCGGCACCGTCAGATTTGGATTCGCCACCAGGAATGGTGCACGTGCTGCATCCACCAGTGATTTCATGGCAGGGTCATCGGCAATACTGGAATCAACCGGCAGCAGCGCCCATTTGAAGACCGGTTTTTGGCCGCTGATAAAATCCACATCCATGCGCCCTAACCAGCCGCTGTGCCCGCCTTCGACCACCAGTGCGCCACTTTTGGTTTTGAGCGGCGTAAAGATTGTGTCATGCGTGTGTGCAGAGAAAAAAACATCCACCACACTGGCATTGATTACATCTGCCAGACGGTAATCCTTTTGCAGCCCCAACTCGCTCATCACCATGACCAGTTGCGCGCCCTGGCTGCGTAAGGCCTGCGCTTGCGCGTTGACCAAATCACGGTAAGCCGTCTCGCCCTGTGTAAACGAGAGCCCCGTGGCCAGGAGTGAATCCATCTGTGCCACAATATCGGAGGTGAGTCCGATAAAGCCTACTTTTACGCCCGCCATAGTTTTGGTAAAGGTGCCCGGCAGCAGCAATCCACCGGCATTAGCACCGGATGTTGATTGCATATTGGCCGCGATGTTTGGAAAATTTGGTTGTTTGATTTGTACGCTAACCGTCCTCTGCAGCAAATTTCTTTGTGTCGTGGTTAACGTGTTTACATAGCGCAGACGAAGGACATTGGGTCCGTAAGTGAAATCCCAGTTTCCGGGCACACCGACATCCACCCCCAGTGTATTAAGTGGGTCAACCACGGCATTGCCCAAGGTATAAAGTGCTTCGACACCGCCGTGGTAAGTATCACCAATATTCATCAACACTGTATTCGGATTGCCGGCGCGAATTTGCTTCACCAGCGTAGCGACGCGTGCTAAACCACCACGCGACTCATAAACCACTTGGCCATTTTTTACCACTTTGTCCAGCGCAGGTGTGAGATGCGCATGCAGATCATTATTTTCGATAAACGTCAGATTGACGGCCCCCGCCTGCATCGATAACAGGGTGCCGAGGCTTAAAGCCAGCTTGGTCATACGGTGTGTCATGAGTATCCCCTTCGTGAGTTTAAAAAACATCTTAAGACCGCTTGCACGGCATCCCGCTTTACTTTTCGGTGCAGCAAGTCTAGTTAGAACTGATTGAAAGAGGGTTTCACCTGCATGACAAGAAGTGACAATTGATGACAAAGTGTTTCAGCGCTTGACAAGCGCTTTACATTTTTTAGTTGAAATAAAATTTCGCCGAATTTCAGCGCGATCGTTGCCCGAAAAACTCTTCGGACTTCCCGCGCACGAATAGGCACGGTGCTGCCATTTTGTAGATTAAGGAGGAGGTGTCTTAGCGTGTTGATCGAAACTAGGCTGAATGGGCACCGTTTTCTATCTTCGTCCGCCGGGAGATGTCTTGCACCGAGCGGCTGGCATCAGCAGGTATTCAGAAATCCGTTAGCGGCTGTTGGGTAAAACCAGCCGCACGGTCATGCCGTGCGCGGCGTTGTCATGCAGGCTAACCTGCCAGCCCTGGCTACGACAGATTTCGCGCACAATGGCCAAGCCCAAGCCAGTACCGCCCGTGTTGCTGTTGCGTGAGGATTCCAGGCGTATGAAGGGTTCAAACACCAATTTACGTTGCGCGGGTGGAATACCCTGTCCGTGGTCTGAAATTTCAATGACCGCGCCTTGATCTTCATGTAGCAGTGTGACGGTAACGGGCGGTAGACCATAGCGTGTGGCATTGTCGAGCAAGTTACCTACGACGCGCTCCAGGGCCAGCGGGTCGACCATCGCAATCCGGTCAGCACCGGTAAAAATCGGCAGAGTGTCGTGACTACTTTCATGGCACAAGTCTTGTAGAAATTGTGCCAAGTCGACGGCCTGTGGTGTACGGCACTTTCCACTCTGTGCAAAAATTAGATAATCCGTAATCAATTGGTTCATCTGTTCCAAATAGCGCTCCATCGCCGTATATTGTGGCGGCTTTAGCTGAGGCTGCGCTAGTTCCAGCGCCATCCGCATACGCGCGATCGGGCTGCGTAAATCGTGTGATACACCGGCCAATAAAGTTGTGCGATTGTTAAGCAGACGCTGCACTTCTTCACCCATGCGGTTGAACGACTGTGCAAGCGCGTCGAGTTCGGTGATACCACGGGTATCGGGTAGCTGCGCTTGTTGGCCGTTACCGACTTGTTGTGCGGCCGCATTCAGTACACGTAAGGGCCGGGTTAACCGTCGCGCTAGGAAGATCGCGACGGTTAAGCCTAAACCGGCGCTTAAACCAAAGCTGAGCAGCACGGCGGTGTAAGGATAGGTGCCGACCCGTTGCTGCGGGAAAGTAATACGCAACCGGCTGTCGGGCAGCGGAATATCCAGTACGTAAGTCGCTGCGCCATGCCACTCTTGACGCACGTGAGTATCCCTTCCAAAACGCTGTTGCAAGGCCTCTTCCAGGACGTGTCCGTAAGGTAATAGCCCCGGTGAACTAATCAAGGGCGTGGTTGCGGCTTGTAACGTGAGGCCATAATCCTGCTGCATGCGGGTGACAAGCGGCGGGCGTTGTGTGGGTGCCGTAGTGGACCAATCCTGTGCCGAGAGTGCGATCAGCCCGCTTAAGTCTTTGACCGAGGTACGCAGCAGCGGCAGGACAATTAAATGGGTAGCCACGAACATTGCAAGTGCCTGGAAAGCCAGCACCAAGAGAAACTGCGTCATGGCTAGGCGCGAAGTCAGACTGCGCGTCAGCTTCACGATGCATCGCCCGGTTGATTACCCAGAGGGGTAAATATGTAGCCGCTGCCCCACACGGTGCGAATAAAACGTGGATTGTCGGGTGCGTCCTCAATTTTTTTGCGCAGGCGAGCAACACGTACGTCGATGCTGCGATCAAAGGGCATGCGCCCCAATTCGGTGACCAGACCGGTGAGCATGTCGCGTGAGAGAACACGATTAGGGTGCTCGACCAACACCTTAAGCAGGGCCAATTCAGCGGTAGAAATTTCAATGTTGACACCGTCGCGGGCTAGCCGGTGGCTGCCGAGATCTAAGCGAAATGCACCGAACGTATAAACCGTGCTTAGGCTAAGCATCTCCGGCTGCCGAGCTTGACGCCGCAGCACCGCACGAATGCGAGCCAGGAGTTCGCGCGGGTTGAAGGGTTTGGCCAAATAATCGTCCGCACCCAATTCCAAACCGACGATGCGATCTGTTTCATCGCCCCGCGCCGAGAGCACGATAAAAGGTAGCTTGCTGTTCAGGCGGCGAGCGATGGATAAACCATCCTCACCGGGCAGCATTAAATCCAAAACCAGTAGTTGGGTCTTGTGATCGACGAGCCAGGCATCCATCGCCGCGCCATTTGGCACCGTCGCCGCTAAGAGGCCATTTTGACCAAGATAGCTGCACACCATGGAGCCGAGTTCTTGGTCGTCATCCACGATTAGAATTGCATACTCGTTCATGGCTCGGAGTTTAGCACGGGCGAATAGTGCCTTTTCCATTAAAACAATTTGCAGCAAATGGCCCTGTATTGTTGTAATTCAGGCGTGCTTATAAAACATCTGCCGAGCAAGATAAGCACATCGTGTGATCCCGCTCTTGACTCCGAAAGGGTGTCGCACCTGAAAATATTTTTAATAAGCGCCCCTTTGTTCTCGGCACAAATTTAAGCAGGTCCTTGCGGGGAGGAACGTCCTGCAAGGACCGGTCCAACACGCTTTGGTTAATAAACGGATCGCTGCTTACACCAGATTTACGTACGTATTACGACCGCCGAAAAAGTAGCGCGTTCAACTTCGGACTAGGATGGATGCCCAAAAAAACCGGACTCCACTAACTCAAGCGTGAGCTTTGCATAGTCTCTTGCACCCGGGCTGGAAGGGGCATAGGTAAAAACATCTTGCGCGAGTGTGGGGCTGGCGGCTAGCGCCACATTTTCAATGACACGTGTGGCGCAGAGTTCTCGGCCATAGCGCTCTTGGAGTTGGTCGTAAATGTCGTAGGACAATTTACGCCGTGCATCGAAGCGCGTGATCACGATACGTTTTTGAATTTTGCGTTGCAGCGGCCCCTCCAACGCTTTCAGGGCCAGATCCAATCGGTTCACACTTTGCATCGATAAAAAATCCGCCGATACCGGTACCAATATTCGATCTGCGGCGAGTAACGCATTCAAGGTCAAAACGCCCAGCGTGGGGCAACAGTCAATTAAAATCGGCACACCTTCGTGCGTTAAAAATTCGTCGAGGCCGGTCTTAAGTTTACGTGCCGCCGCTGCACTATTGCTATGCAAAGCCTCAATTTTGGAAAGCTCCATATGTGCGGGAATCACGCGCGCTCCCGAAGCCAGCTCACGAACCATCGTCCTTAGCGGTACATCATCACGAAAAAAAGCGCCGATTGAAGCGTCGGTACTAACGTGCTGTATACCGAACGTCAGCGTGAGATGTGCTTGCGGGTCAAGATCGATGGCAATAGGGCGTTTGCCCATCCGCGCAAGAGCCGCTGTTAAATTCAACGTGGTGGTGGTCTTGCCGACACCGCCTTTTTGATTGAATACCGCGATAACGGCCACGCGCTACTCCACGGTAACCGATTTCGCCAAATTGCGCGGTTTGTCTACATCGGTGCCTTTTTGCAAGGCGGCATGATAGGCCAGTAATTGCACCGGGATGGTATGTACAATGGGCGAAAGTACTCCGGCATGGCGCGGGGTTCGGATTACGTGCACGCCTTCTGACTCAACGAAGTGGCTATCCAAATCAGCGAACACATACAATTCACCACCCCGTGCACGGACTTCCTGCATATTGGATTTTACTTTTTCCAAAAGTGTATCGTTCGGCGCGATCACCACCACGGGCATGTCACTATCCACCAGCGCCAGCGGGCCGTGTTTTAGCTCTCCGGCGGGGTAAGCCTCAGCGTGGATATAGGAAATCTCTTTTAATTTCAGCGCGCCCTCCAGCGCAATAGGATAATGCAAACCGCGCCCCAAAAATAGCGCGTGCTGCTTGGGACAAAAACGCTCTGCCCAAATTTTGATTTGCGGCTCCAGATTCAACGCGTGCTGCACACTGCCCGGTAGGTGGCGCAGCGCATCCAAATACGCGGCGACCTGCTCATCGTTGATCATGCCGCGCAATTTGGCCAGCGTAACCGTCAACGCAAATAACGCGACCAATTGCGTGGTGAAAGCTTTGGTCGAGGCCACGCCTATTTCTGCACCGGCACGGGTAAAAAAGGTGAGGCTTGAAGCGCGCGGAATAGCGCTTTCCTGCACGTTACAAATGGCGAGCGTGCGTGTCTGCCCCTGCGCTTTTGCATACTTGAGCGCTTCCATCGTATCCAGCGTTTCACCAGATTGTGAGATGGTTACGATTAGATTTTTCGGGTTGGAATACACCTTACGATAGCGATACTCGCTGGCAATTTCGACCTGGCAGGGTAGCCCCGTGATCGACTCAATCCAATAGCGCGCCACCATTCCGGCATAGTAACTGGTACCGCAGGCGAGGATCTGCACGCCTTCAATTTGGTCGAATACCTCTTCTGCCGCCGCGCCGAACAATATGGGTGAGAAGCCTTCTTCTAGGATCGGTTCAATAGTGTCGGATAGGGCTTTGGGTTGTTCGTGAATTTCCTTTTGCATGAAATGGCTGTAAGGGCCGAGTTCAAGCGAAGCCAACGATACATCGCTCATATGCATGGCGCGCTCGACGACGGCACCCTCTTGATCATGAATCGTAACGCCTTCGCGCATGATTTGCGCGACATCGCCTTCTTCCATATAGATCACGCGGCGCGTGCTGGACAAAACCGCCGAAACATCCGACGCGACAAAATTCTCGCCTTCTCCGACACCAATCAACAACGGGCAACCCATGCGCGCTACGACCATCAAGTCTGGCTGGTCGAGCGCAATCACCGCGATCGCATACGCGCCAACCAATTTACGCACCGCTATTTCAACAGCCGCAAACAAGTCTTGCGTTTGCCCGTAATGGTGCAACACCAAGTGCGCAATCACCTCGGTGTCGGTTTGCGATTCAAAATGAAAACCGAGCTCCTGTAGCTCCGCGCGCTTTTCATCGTGATTTTCGATAATGCCGTTATGCACAACCGCCACCAATCCACCGGACACATGGGGGTGCGCGTTCGGTTCGGTCACGCCGCCATGCGTAGCCCAGCGTGTATGTCCAATGCCGATTTGGCCGGTAAGCCCTTCGGCTGCGGCCGCCGCTTCCATTTCCGCCACACGGCCAATACGCCGTACGCGCTTAATTTCGCCATTGATGACAGCCACGCCCGCTGAATCGTAGCCCCGATATTCGAGACGACGCAGCCCCTCAACCAACATCGGCACCACGTTACGCGAAGCGACTGCGCCTACAATTCCACACATAAAAAACCTCGTTATCCATGAAGGGGATGAGTGATTGGATCACCGGCGCTGGAATCGCCCCATCGCTATTAACCGTTTACTTTTTTTTCACTGGCCGCTGCCAGCCTACCAGCGTTACTTGTTTTATTCGTGACACGGTCAATTCACCGGCCGGAGCATTGCGCGTCAGCGTTGTCCCGGCGCCTATTGTGGCACCTTTTCCGATGGTCAGCGGTGCCACTAACTGCGTATCGGAACCGATAAAAACATTATCTTCAATAATCGTGCGGTGTTTATTCGCGCCGTCGTAATTACAAGTAATTGTGCCGGCACCGATATTTACCTGCTTGCCCACTGTAGCATCACCCACATACGACAAGTGGTTCACCTTGCTCCCACTGTCGATTTGACTGTTTTTAATTTCAACGAAATTTCCAATGTGTGTATCGGTTGCAAGCGTCGTACCTGGACGTATGCGTGCGAATGGGCCAATGCGACAATCTGTGCCCACGCTCGCCTCTTCGATGTGCGTAAATGGCTGTATTTTTGTGCCGGCGGCTACGCTAACCGACTTCAATACGCAGTTCGCACCTATCTCTACACCATCCCCCAGCGTTACCTTGCCTTCGAATACACAGTTGACATCAATGACGACATCCCGACCGCAGATCAATTCTCCGCGCACATCTAAACGTGCTGGGTCCATAATTTGCGTGCCCGCACTCGCTAAGGCCAGCGCAAAATTACGCTGATAAATGCGTTCCAACTCGGCGAGCTGAAGTTTGCTGTTGATGCCCAGCACTTCCCATTCATACTGCGGGTTCGCCGTCGTAACTTCAAGTCCATCGGCAACCGCCATGACGATAATATCGGTGAGGTAATATTCCGCTTGTGCATTTTTATTGGAGAGCTGTCCCAGCCATTGCTTTAATTTTGCGGTGGGTGCAACGATAATACCGGTGTTAATCTCCGTGATGGTGCGCTCCTCTTCACTCGCATCTTTTTGTTCAACAATGCGCGTGACTACGCCCTCACTCCGGACGATACGACCATAGCCGACCGGATCAGCAAAGTGTGCCGTCAGCACCCCCATTTTATCTTTGCCCGCACGCTCCAGTAGCCGTTGCAGCGTGGCAATTTGTGTCAACGGAACATCGCCATATAACACAAGCGTCATGCCCGCCGCATCCAAGTGCGGCATGGCTTGCTGCACTGCGTGGCCGGTACCAAGCTGTTCCACTTGTTCCGCCCAGACAACATCTTCAGCTTGCAATGCGTTTGGCACGACCTTACCGCCATAACCATACACCACGCACAAACGCACTGGCTTAAGCAGCCGAGCTGTACCCAGCACATGCGCCAATAATGACTTGCCCGCCAAAGGATGTAAAACCTTGGGCAGATCAGAATACATCCGCGTGCCTTTACCGGCGGCGAGGATAACGATATTTAAAGGGGCGACCATGCAAGAGCTTTAGAATAGGAATAGCGGCTTATTATAAACAAAAAACCGACTCCTTGATTTCAGGGGGCTTTTGTCATGTCTCCGGCTGTGCATTGCAAAGCCGGAAGGCCCCTTTGAAACCCCCAAAGAAAAAGGCAGCGAAAACGCTGCCTTTTTTATTTTAGCCATTCAATCGAGACATTACCGAACCTTGCGCAATTTCTGAATTGCCGCCAATTGTGCCACGGCTTGCGCTAACTCAATTTGGGCTTGGGCGACTTCCATCGCGCCGGTTTTGTTGCGCATAGCTTCTTCGGCGGCGCGCTTGGCTTCTTCCGCCTTGGCTTCGTCCAAATCTTTGCCGCGAATACCGCTGTCGGACATGATGGTCACGACGTTCGGCTGCACTTCCACCAAACCACCGTTGACGTAGATCAGTTCTTCTTCCAGACCATCCGGACGCTTAACGCGCACCGAACCTGGCTTGAGCTTGGTGACCAAGGGCGCGTGACTTGGATAGACTTCGAGCTCGCCGCGCTCGCCGGGGATCACGATCGAGGTCGCAACACCCGAGAACAACAAGGCTTCAGCGCTTACTACGTCCACATGTATCGTCATAGCCATGCTTTATTCCTTATTGAATGGTCTTGGCTTTTTCGACCACTTCTTCAATGCCGCCGACCATATAAAACGCCTGCTCCGGCAGGTGGTCGTATTCGCCATTGACGATAGCCTTGAAACCTTTGATAGTGTCTTTCAACGTCACGTACTTGCCGGGTGAACCGGTAAATACTTCCGCCACGAAGAACGGTTGCGACAAGAAACGCTGAATTTTACGCGCGCGGGACACAGCCAATTTGTCTTCGGGGGAGAGCTCGTCCATGCCCAAAATCGCGATAATGTCGCGCAGCTCTTTATAGCGCTGTAACGTCTGCTGCACCGCACGCGCGGTGTTGTAGTGCTCTTCACCGACAACTAAAGGATCGAGCTGGCGCGAGGTCGAATCCAGCGGATCCACCGCGGGGTAAATACCCAGCGAAGCGATATCGCGCGACAACACCACCGTCGCATCTAAGTGGCCAAAGGTGGTCGCCGGGCTCGGGTCGGTCAAGTCATCCGCCGGTACGTATACGGCCTGAATCGAGGTAATCGAACCGGTCTTGGTAGAGGTGATGCGCTCTTGCAAGCGGCCCATTTCATCTGCCAAGGTTGGCTGATAACCCACGGCAGACGGCATACGACCCAGCAAGGCAGATACTTCGGTACCGGCCAGTGTATAGCGATAAATATTGTCGACGAAGAACAGCACGTCGCGACCTTCGTCGCGGAAGTACTCGGCCATGGTCAGACCGGTCAACGCGACGCGCAGACGGTTACCGGGAGGCTCGTTCATCTGGCCGTAGACCAACGCGACTTTGTCCAACACGCCGCCTTCTTTCATCTCGTGGTAGAAGTCGTTACCTTCGCGTGTCCGCTCGCCCACACCGGCGAACACCGAATAGCCGGAGTGCTGTACGGCGATGTTGCGAATTAATTCCATCATGTTTACCGTCTTGCCCACACCGGCACCACCGAACAGACCGACCTTACCGCCCTTGGCGAACGGACAAACCAAGTCGATTACTTTGATGCCGGTTTCCAGTAATTCGTTGGAGGCTGCCAGTTCGTCGAATTTCGGCGCATGGCGATGAATCGAAGCACTGCCTTCAGCACCGATGGGCCCCTTGTCATCAATGGGATTGCCCAACACATCCATAATGCGGCCCAAGGTCTTGGGGCCGATGGGTACTAAAATCGGCTTGCCGGTAGCGTCAACTTTAAGGCCGCGACGCACGCCGTCGGTGGAACCCAGCGCAATGGTGCGCACAATCCCGTCGCCCAATTGCTGCTGCACTTCGAGGGTCAACTCGGTGCCGCCCACTTTTAGCGCTTCATATACCTTGGGCATTGATGCGCGGTCGAATTCTACGTCGATCACCGCGCCGATACACTGAACAATCGTTCCTTGGCTCATGGTTGTTTCCTAAATATCTAAATTTAAATTCGTTAAACCGCTGCTGCGCCGCCGACGATCTCGGACAGCTCTTTGGTAATCGCAGCTTGGCGTGTCTTGTTGTAGACCAGCGTCAATTCGTCAATCAGCGTACCCGCGTTGTCGGAGGCAGCTTTCATCGCCACCATGCGCGCGCTTTGCTCGGAGGCCATATGCTCGGCCACCGCTTGGTACACTGTGTATTCGATATAACGCTTGAGCAAGATGTCGAGGACTTCCTTGGCATCCGGCTCGTAAATGTAATCCCAGTGATGTTCGAAAATACCGCGATCCGGATCGCCTTCGGCTTTTGCCATTTGATCCGGCTGGTCTACGATGGGCGCTAATTGCATCACGACCGGTTCTTGCTTCATGGTGTTGACGAACACCGTGGAGCACAAATGAATCTCGTCCAATTCACCCGCCATAAACTTGTTCAACATCACGGTCACTGGCGGCAGGAGTTTTTCCATATTCGGCGTATCGCCCATATGCGTGACATACGAGGCAATATTGGCATTCAGGCGTTGCATGAAACCAAAGCCCTTATTGCCGATGGCGCACACTTGCACCGTTTTGCCTGCCGCGTCCCACTGCTTCATCTTGCTGAATGCCGCGCGTAAAGCATTGGTATTCAAACCGCCGCACAAGCCTTTATCCGACGTCACGACAATCAAGCCGATGGTTTTTACTTGCTCGCGTTTTTGCAACAGTGGATGCTTGTACTCGGTCGTGGCATGGCTCATGCGGCGCATCACGGCGCGAATCTTCGCGCCATAAGGGCGGGCGTGGCGCATCCGCTCCTGCGCTTTGCGCATTTTGGATGCGGCCACCATTTCCATGGCCTTGGTTATTTTCTTCGTGTTCTTGACGCTATTGATCTTGACACGAATTTCGCGGCTACTTGCCATCGCTAATCCTTAA
>JAYVZN010000103.1:0-51163 GCA_043783305.1 Betaproteobacteria bacterium | reverse complement strand
TGGTGATAGGTGGACTTGAACCACCGACCCCAGCATTATGAGTGCTGTGCTCTAACCAACTGAGCTATATCACCAAAGGACGCGAAATATAACCCATGAGGCCTGCTTCTGTCAACGACAGAAAGCTAAAAAACCAATAAAAATATAGGCTTGGGTGATTACGCCAGGGTCGAAAGGCGCTTCAAAACTTAGGGAGTTATCAGATTGGCAAGAACATTCAAGCGCTTGGCTAAACCGCTTTGTCCCAAACCGGCACCATCCAAACTGACGGCTTCACTATTTTTTTGTACTGCGTTTTGTAGATTCTGGCGGACCGCGCTTGGCCGTGTTTGCGCTTGTTTGTCGGTTTCCGTTAAGGCACCCGTATTTCTGGAAGCCGGTGATTGATTAGACTCACCCCGCGCCACAGCCGGGTGTACAAGGCGACGTGTATCGTTTGTATCTTCCTTGGCCGGCAACGCTGGCGCATTATTCGGGTCTATTTTTTGCGCATTGCTGTTACGCGCAACGCCTGCCGTAAATGTTGAAATATTAACGTCCGCCCCGCTCTGCTTTTGCGTAGAGACTTGCACTCCGAGCACTTTGGCCGCTTGCGTTTGCTTTACAAACGTCGTGCTATCCGACACGGGATTACGCTGACTTTGAATTTCATTAAAAGCCGCCACGAATTCGCTAGCGGTTCGCGATATTTTTACCGAATTCGCACGCTCACCTGCGGCCGGTGCCTGCGTAGGCAGCGCTGTATTTGTGGGCAATGAAAGTGGGGAAGGTGCCTTTGTGACCGGGGTCGTTTGGGTAACCGGTGTTGTTACATTTTGGCTAACGCGCGACGGTTCTAGGGGTGCCGCAACGGATGGCAATATAGACGGCGACTGAATGCCGACACGATTGACTACGGTTGCCGCCAGCACGTCCGTCCGCTCGGGCGATGGCGCAGGCCGTATCACCTGCGGCTGGGCGCGACGGCTAGCCCTAGCCGCGCTTTCCACCGCCGGTTCAGTCACTTCAGCTTTATCCACGGGGCGTGACGGCACACTAGGACTGGGTACTGGAATCACAACGGTCGCATTGACCACCGCTTCATCGGCGCTACGGCGCGGAACGGTATTGGCGTGAGGGGCTACGTTATTTTGAGTCGGCTCGACTCCTTGCGCACGTTCCAACTCAGCGCGCAATTTACCTTCGGTTGAAATCCGTGTAATGGCGCTGGGCGGAGTCGCCAGCGTTTGCTCGTGCTGGGAATTCGCGGCGGGCACCGGCGCACGCACCGGAATCGCCGGTGCACTTTGGTTAGACGGAACGGCGGTTATGGCCATCATCCACTCCTTGAGATACAAATGAAGATCCAAGGCGGCGAACGTGGCTGGCAGATGAGCAGGCGCGAGAACGGCACACGATGCCTTTCTCACTAAATGACATTCCTACGCGCTCTGGCAACCCCGCTATCAAAGGAACACACCCCTCAGATCGGAAGTTTTGCGCCCCCAAGCTTGCGCCTAGGTTTGCCCTTTACAGATCACGCTCTCAGTGTAGGCCGTGCAAGGATGAAGTCAATGAATGTGGGCAACCCCAAACGTAGTGTTGCACTGGGGAGGGAAACAGGTTTGGAGATGTGCAATGAGAAACAAGAAACCCGGCAGAACCCTGTATTTACACTTTACTTTATCCTCGCGGTAATGCCTGAGCAATGCGCTGCAACGCCTGTTTAATCAGGGATCGCGGCGCACCGATATTGAGGCGCATGAAGCCGCTGCCGTTTTCTCCGAATGCGCTGCCGGGGTTCATACCGACCTTTGCTTGCAACACGAAAAAATCACGAAGTTGCTCATCGCTCCGTTTTAAATCGCGACAATCCAACCACAATAAATAAGTACCTTCCGGCTGAATCAATTTGATTTGCGGCAAGTGTGTTTGCAGATAATTCCCAACAAAATCACGACTCTCCTGCAAATATTGTAAGAGGCTGTCGAGCCAGGCCGCACCACCACGGTAGGCCGCCTCAAAGGCAACGCTGCTGAAAGGATTGCAGTGATCCAGATGCAGTGAATCAAACACCTTGACGAGAGCCGCGCGGTCCTGCGCATTCGGCACGATCAAGCAGGACAAGCCGAGACCTGGAATGTTAAAGGTTTTGCTGGGTGCCATCGCCGTGATGACGCGCTCACCTTGCCGGGCCTGTGCGGCCAAGACGGTGTGGCGATAATCGGGATACACCAAGTCGGCATGAATTTCATCCGACAACACCACTAAATTATAGTGGCGCGCAATGCGTAAAATTTCCTGCAACTCTTGTGCCTGCCACACCCGGCCCACCGGATTGTGCGGCGAACACAAAAACAATAATCGTGCGCCGGCAGCAGCGCATTGCTCTAATTGCTCGAAATCAATGTGGTAACGGCCAGCCTCTAAGCGCAGGGGGTTGAGTACCAGTTGCCGACCCGTTGTAGTGACCGATGAAAAAAATGGGAAGTACACCGGTGGCTGGACGATCACGCCTTGGCCGGGTTCGGCGAAAGCCAACGCTGCCGCATGCAGTGAAGGCACGACACCGGGTGCCATAATAATCCACTCGCGCTGCACGGCCCAGCCATGACGCTGTTGCAGCCAATCGATCAGCGCCTCATACAAACTTTCGGGGAAAAAGCTGTAGCCGTAAATCGGGTGCGCAGCGCGCTCCAACAAGGCTTGGTGTACGGCTTCCGGTACGGCAAAGTCCATATCCGCCACCCACAGGGGCATGACATCTGCCGTGCCGAAATACGCGGCCCGCCTATCGTGTTTGACGCTGGCCGTACCTTCACGCGAGATCGTGCGATCCCAATCAAAGCTCACGCAATGCGTTCCCAGAGCGTGACTTCCGATAGCGTGTGTTGGAATTTACGGCGCGTTTCGCGGATAACAAACGGTACGGCCAGCGGACCTTCGATCAGACGGAAATGCGCACCTAAAATTTCCTTCAAACCGTCTAACGTTGTCACGCGCTCGCCGTCTTTTTTGTAGCCGCCGATCCATTCTGCATGCGGAGTGTGCTCTTCCAACCACGTGTAGGGTGAAGTCAGCATGAGTATGCCGCCGAGATTGAGGCGCGTATGCACCTCTTCCAAAAATTGGCGCGGGTTGTATAAGCGGTCGATTAGATTCGCCGCTAAGATTAAGTCGTAACCACTCAGGTGGGGTTTCAGATTGCAGGCATCGCCCTGATAAAACTCTACCTTACTGCGCACCGAATCCAAGTCTAG
This sequence comes from Betaproteobacteria bacterium, assembly GCA_043783305.1. Taxonomy (GTDB): domain Bacteria; phylum Pseudomonadota; class Gammaproteobacteria; order Burkholderiales; family Thiobacteraceae; genus RBG-16-58-11. Next base: position 47,924 of record JAYVZN010000103.1, on the reverse strand, counting down.
ATCGTGAAGCTTGCGCTCTTTGTATTCCACTAAATCGCCTTCTTCCGCCAGGGTATAGCGCAACACCCCGTGCTGCGCCAACTGCACGCCTAAACCGATAAAGCGCGCCGAAAAATCCACCCCCGTGACGCGATCAAAGTGCCGCGCCAGTTCGAAGCTCGCGCGCCCAGCCGCACACCCCAAATCGAGGGCCTTCTGCGCGGGCCTGTCCCCCATCGCGTTAATCGCCACCTGCGCGAGGGCTTGGGGGAAATTCGGCACACTGAAATAGCAATCGCCATAATGAAATTCGGCATACTCCGACAGCAACTTATTGGTTTCGTAGTGCGAAGAAGGCATTTCTGCCGATGCCTCGGATACGACATAGCGGAAGCCTGCATGCTGGAAAAAATGGCGGCGAAAAGCGTAACGCGCGCTGCTCAGCGCTTCATTACCGCTGGAAATCCATGAACCGCCCTTAAATAAATTATGCCGCTCATCGAAGGTAGGTGCCGTAAAATCGTCGTACAAGGGATGCACTTTAAAACCGGCAAAAGGATGAATCGGTGTCTCCGTCCATTGCCACACATTACCCACCACATCGAATAACTCGCCATGCGCAAAGCGGTTAACCGGACAGGCTGAGGCGTAATGATGTAAATGCAGATTACCGTTTGCCGCCTTGCCGCTCGGAACGTCGCTCACGCCCGACACATCATACAATCGCTGCCACTCATTTTCGGTGAGTAAGCGATATGGTTGACCGCTCTGTTCGCGCTTCCAATTGCAAAAAGCTTTGGCTTCGTGATAATTCACCTCGGACGGCCAGTCCCAAGGCATCGGCACTTCTTCCGTCATCAGCCGTAACTGCCAACTACTGCCGTCTTTAATCCAGAAAGTTGGGTGCGTGGCCTTTGCATAATTTTTCCAGGCGCGACCTTCTTCGTTCCAATAAGTATCGTTGCGATACCCATCCGCTTCGACGAAGGCTAAAAATTCTTGATTGCTCACCAAGTAGCGACCGACAGCAAACGCGGGGATATCCGCCTCATGCTCGCCATATTCATTATCCCAACCATAGGTTGCGGGAATTTTCTCCTTACCCAAACGCACGCTGCCGGCGGGAATCTGCACGAGGGTATTCTGCGGCGCTACTGCCGTCTCCCGACAAGCCTGCCACTCGGGATGCGGACGCACTAAATCCAATCGCTGTTGGCGAATAAGTACGGAAGATGTTTCCAAGTGAATACGCTCGTGCTCGATACCCATCAAGATCACCCACCAGGGATGATCCCAGTCGATGGGAAGTTGCAGCGGTAAGGTTTGTATCAAATGATCTACACATTGGCGCACTTGCTTGCGGTACTCGCGCACGGCATCCACGGTGGGCCAGTCATAGTGCGTGGCATCCAGATCGTCCCAGCTCATCTCGTCGACCCCCACCGCGAAGACAGATTCAAAGCGTGGCTCCACGCGTTCCGTTAATAACCCCGCCAACACCAGTTTATTGATAAAGAAAGTGGCCGTATGGCCGAGATAAAAAATCAGCGGGTGGCGTAAAGCGATCGGTTTTTCAAAATACCCCGCGCCGCACACCAGGGTTTGAAATAATTGCTCGTAGCAATCCTGTGTGGCGTGAAAATAGGCAAGAATCTCGCGCCGCGTGGCTTCGGCATCATCGCCGTCAAGGCGTGGCGTTGTGGGAAATAAGGGGCGGCGCATATCCGTTAGTTTCATAGTAATTTAGTCGATGCATTTTCAAAATGTTTACAGAAATAACTGGTACCGGCACCGTTGCGTTTTTTTGCACCGTGACTCAGTCCAACTTAATAGCCTTTCATCACCGATATTGATTACCGGGTTTAGAGGCTGTGCGACAAATTTGTCCGCCTAGTTTACCGGAGCAATATGACCGTATGACTTAAATATTAAGGTGCAACCTTATTACTTCAACTTTATAAAGTAAACCTTATAAAAATAAACCGCGTAAAACATCAACTTAATATTCGAGAACCCAGATTTTTCAGAAAAGTATTGGCCCGATTGGTTGCTTCGTCGACATAGCATCCACGAAAAAAATGATTCACGCCCTCAGCACGGTTACTTGCGCGTGTTCATATAGCAACCCCTCAGCGGGACCAAAAACGAATATTTTAACCTCCTCCAACCAACCCTACTTTTAGTGCGTTAGTAGGCAGCATAATACCGGTATGCAACTTTACGGCTGAAGATGTTAAAATAATAATTCATAATTACGCACAACATTGTTCATTTTTCTGATAATGATCGACTTCACATTTCAAGAACTCGCTTGTATCGATGCAGTGGTTTCGGAAGGCAGCTTCCACGCAGCGGCAGCACAACTTAATCGCTCGCACCCGGCTGTATATGCCGCCGTTAAGGGGCTTGAATCGCGTCTCGGCGTGCCTTTGCTGGATCGATCCGGCTACCGCGTTCGCCTAACGCCTGCAGGCGAGGCTTTTTGCCTACGTGCCCGGGAGGTTCTGTCGGAAGCGCGTGCGCTGCAAACCTTCGCGGAACATATGGCTCAAGGCGATGAAACCGATCTGCGCATCGTGGTTGGCGATTTGTGCCCCACGGCGAAGGTCGTGCGTCTGCTGCGTCGATTCTTCGATGAATGCCCGCACACGCGCCTGCATCTTCACTTTGAGACCCTCGCCGGCCCCTGGGAACGGTTGTTCGACGAAGAGGCCGATCTCATCCTGCACCACGTCGACGAGACCGATCTGCGCTTGGAGAGTATCGACCTGTTTTCCGTTACGCTTGTGCCGGTCGTTGCGCCGGGTTTTCTACCGTTCCCCATCACCGACAAGCTCACTCCGCGGCAAATGAAAAGCCAAGTCCAGTGCATCATTCGCGACTCCGCAAAAAAACCCGTTCACGACTACAACGCAAACATAATCAAGGGTGCGCGGAGCTGGACCGTTGGCGACCAACTCATGAAAAGAGAGCTGATTTTGCTCGGAATGGGTTGGGGCCACATGCCGTTGCACTTGATTGCACGCGATTTACAACGCGGCGCGTTGCTCTCTATTGAAGGAAAACACTTCAAACGTGTAACGCGCGATATTGTGGCCGCACGCCTACGCGAAAAACCCACTGGACCGGTTGCTGACCGACTATGGAAATTTCTCGGCAACCCTAACTAAACTGGCCATCGAGCGCGACGTAAACACTCGAGCAAATCTTGCGTTGATGCCCGGTCGGCATCGCGGTAGCGTTGATTGATTCGCGGGTAGGGTTCACCGACATCCATTAACTTCTTCGCGTCAACCGCGCGTAAAAAATCGCGCATCCGTAAAAACCCAGTGTTAACACTACTTCGAGCATCGCCAAGTATGCCGCTATACCATGCTCGCTATACGCTCGCACCACGCCTTCGGTGAAGTATAGCAAAATCAGCATCGACGACCATTGGTAGGTGTAACGCGTACCGCGCAAAATACCGAGTAGCGGCCAGAGTAACGGTACGGTTTTAAGTATTAAAACGACGCGCCCGGTCGGCGCTAGCCACGCCTCCCACGCCAAATTTAAAGCAATCAGCGCCAACAAAAATACGATACATCCAAAATAAAGCCAACGCAGCATACGATTCTTTCTGTGTCCCTAAATAATAATTTGTCCTGGTCTTGCGTTAAAACCTGAGCACGGCGCATGCTCTGCCGCCGCCGCGTCCGACTCGATCCATTTCGCCACGCGACCATTCCTCGATTCGTAGTCACACAAAAGCGCTGAGGAAACCATTAAAGAGTGGAGTATAGCAGGCGGCTCCTTGACACCAATAACGAGCGAGTGCTAGCGTCGGGGCATGTTAAAAATGCACGTCCATCCCAGAAAAACCCTAGGCTTCGCCCGCTTTGTTGCGCGGCGTTTTATGGAAGATCGCTGCGCGCAAGTCGCAGCCAGTTTGACGTTCACCACCTTATTAGCACTGGTACCGTTAGTCACGGTCACGGTGACGGTGTTCGCGGCTTTCCCGATTTTTTCCGATTTAATTACGCAGTTGAAGATTTTTATGCTGCTCAATATGGTGCCGGAGGTGGCGGGAAAAATTATTACGGTTTACATGGAAGAGTTTTCAACCAAAGCCGCCAAGCTGACCTTACTCGGGATCGCCGGGTTAACCGCAACCACGTTACTCCTGATGAATACGATTGACCGTACTTTTAATTTTATTTGGCGTGTACGCAAACCGCGCGCCCTGCTGCAACGCTTTCTGACTTATTGGACGGTATTAACCATCGGCCCGATTATTCTGGGCGCGAGTTTGTCAGTGACCTATTATTTAGTGCGCTTGTCGTTGGGCTATGTGCAGCATATTCCGCTGCTGGGTCAATTCGGTTTGAAATTGGTGCCGATTATCTTGATGTCGATGGCTTTTGCTTTGCTGTATTTTACCGTGCCCAATCGCTATGTACCCTTTCGACATGCCCTCATCGGCGGTGTTTTTGCCGGGGTTATTTTTGAATTAATGAAGCGTGTATTTACCTTTTACATCACAAGTTTTCCCACCTATACACTGGTATACGGCGCGTTTGCGGTCTTTCCGATTTTTTTACTGTGGTTGTATTTTTCCTGGCTGGTTATCTTGGTCGGGGCGGTGATCGCAGCGGCGCTATCGCATTGGCGCGCGGTGACTTGGCAAAAATCACGGCGGGCAGGTTGGCACTTTGAAGCCGCTTTGCGCGTTTTACGGGAATTAGCCGTGGCGCAAACTTCCGGCCATACCGTAAGCTTGGCTTGGCTACGGGAGCGAGTGGATTTAGGGTTGGATGAAATGGAAGAAATTTTAGATCGCTTAGCCTTAGCGAATATCGCACGGCGTAGCGAACGCGATGGTTGGCTGCTATCTCGCGCACCGCAGGATATCCGCACCGCAGAAGTGTACCGGCTCTTTGTGTTCGATGCCGACGCGCCCTCCGCTACGCCGAGCATGTATCAAACCATCATTGGCAAGCTGGATGCTGAGCATCACGCGGTACTTGCACTCACGCTGGCGGATTTAGTCGCGCCGCAGCCGGCACCTAATTAAAGGTAAACAGATCCAGCCCGTCGGTTTGCTCGATCAAGAGATTAGCGCGCACCTGATGGATTAAACCGTGACTGCGCACTTCAAACTCGCGCAGGTGTTGGAAGCTGCCGCGCGCCGCAGCGATGCGCGCCGGTTGTTTCAAAGCCGGGATTTCGGGTAATAGCAACGCGGGTTGAAACAACGTATCAGCGGCGGCGATAACGGGTTTAACGGCGATCGCTTCCGCATGCGGCGCAAGCCTTTGCGCACCCAATTCGATGCGATGATCGGCATCGGATTGCATCCAACGCACCAGGGCCACTTCCCAAGATCCTGCCGTCTCGGCTTCTATGCCGACGATGTCGCCTACTTTAATCTTGGCGTAATGGCCAGCTTCTTTGGCCAGGGTTAAACCACCCGCGCTTTCGTTGAGCACACTCCAGCGTGTGCAGTTATAGGTTTGCTGGTTGCCGGTCGCTTGCAGCAGATCCGAAAGTTCAATATTTTCCGGTACATCTCCGTGTGCTTTATCGGCGCTCACTAAGCCTTCACTTAGGGCACGATGCAAGGCGTAAATACCGGCGCAAACATGGACATCGACGTGGCCCTGAGCACGATTAAAAACACGCTTAGGCGCCACACCCCATTGTTTAATTAACCGCTTTAACATGTCGCGATAACTGGCCTGCTGCGCGCCTTCCGGTAAGCCGAGTTTCAATAACGGTAAACCCGACTCTAAGCCTTGGACATGTTGATGCAACACCCGGGCCAGTGGAATCGTATTGAGGATAATGTCGGTGCGCGCATCGGTCACGCCTTGATAATGCATCAAAGCCTTAGGCGGATAATCGCTATCCAAACGCACCAGAAATAAACCGTGTTTATTGTCTGTCGGGCCCAATGATTGCAATACAACTTGTCGGCCAAATTGCGCCAGATACGCTTTGACTAGCACTAACTGGCCCTGCAACATCCGATAAGGATCGGCTAACGCAATCAATAAGATTTGTGTGTAAATGGTGTTAATGCTGTTTTTTTCTTCGCTCGCTAAAGTTTGGTCGTGTAAATTTAACTTCGCGGCGTACCAGTACACCTGATGCAGTTCCGTCCAAATCGCCGCCGGTGCGGGCGCGTAAGCTTCGTAATACACCTCGAGCATATTGCCTAAACACTCGAGCACACGCCCCAACGCTAATGCCGTTAGTTTGTTTGCACTAAGATTGCCGCGCCGCGCCGATAAATCCGTTAAAGCCAACTTGTAACCATTGGCCAACTCCCCATACATTTCGCGCAGCAACATGACGGCTTGTTGGCTTTTTTCGGCCAGCGGTAACGGTTTACCCACGTACAATTGCTGTAGTGATGGCCGCAACTGACTCACGGCAGTACGATAAATTTCCAACAGATTGCACCGCGCGTCTTCACCCAATTTCACACTATTAACAGCCGCGATGGCATCGGCCAGCTTGCGACAAGCTTCGTGCGTATTGGCCAGCGGCAGCGCTTCCAACCACTCCTGCACCTGCTTGGGCCGCGTTTCCACGACAAATTCCGGCACGGAAGGATAGGTCGGGAGTGCAAATTTAAGTTCCATGACTGTGGGCTGACCGGAGGAGAACATGGGATTCTAGGAACATTATCCGGATTTGTAAAATATACTCAACACCCCAATGACGCGGGGTTGGTACGGCGCGGCCCGAGCCTCTATGCGACTGCTTACTTTACATCAATCTTAATAACAATTTCTTCTATCGAAACTACCGGTTTTCCGTCCTTTATGGCTGGGAAAAAACGCCAATTCTTAAGCGTGTCGAGCAGCAGGCGATTAATCCGTGGATTAGGTGTCGGCTTGGCTAATTCCACCGTCGCGGTACCATCCGCCGCCACATGAAAGCGCGCTACAGCCGAAGCACTCAGGGCATCCTGTCTGAGTTCCTCTGGAATCTGCGGCATGGGCCGAACGATTGCTTGCGCACCATTAGTTCCGGCCAAATTAGTGCCTGTCGTGCTGGATTCTTCCCGCACGGTGGAGGCAGGCACCTTCGGTGAAGCTGGTACCGCGGCCCTACTCGGTTCCACGTTTGACCGCTCTTCACGGATTGGCGACGGATTTTGTTCAAGCTTTACCGGCGGTGTCGCCAAGGTCATTTGCGGTTTGCTCGGCGAGACTGGCTTGATGGGCGGCGATGCGGGTTTCTTTTCTTCTATTGGCGTTTTTATGATCGGTGCCGGCGGTGGAATTTCAATCAACCGTGCCTCGACCGCTGTCGGCTCGGGAATCGGCTCGATAGGGTGCCTGGTGAAATACGCGAATGCCGCCAGCACTACCATCCAAATAGACAGCGCCAGCGGCAACGTCCAGTAAAGCCGCCGCCAATGACTGTCGTACTCACGTATCCCAAGCGCAAGCGGTAAAGCGTTAATTGACATGTTTGACCGCGATGAGAAAATGCTTTGCGCCCGCCTCCTTGGCGCGCAACATGGCCTGCACGGTGACCCCGTTCGGGGCAGCGCTGTCAGCCGCCACAATCACGCTCGCATCCGGTCCTTGCAGCAGCAGTTTCAGGGTTGGGGCCAGCGTGTCCAACGTGACCGAGGTCTTGTTTAAAAATAAACGGCTATCCGGTGTCACGGTAAGTGTCACCGGGGTTTTCGGCTGCATGGGCGCTGCGTGTCCCTGAGGTAGATTGACGGCTAGGGAATGCAGATTTTGCATGGACAGGGATGCGAGCATGAAAGTGACCAGCAGAAAAAACATCACGTCGATCATCGGGATGATTTCAATGCGTCCCCGTTTAGAATGGCGCGATTTACGCAGTTTCATGGGCATTCTCCCGCTCGTGTTCACCTAAGCGAATGTTATCCACCAGCCGGGTGCCCAAGCGCTCCATCTCGTCAAGCGCTTGAGACTGCTGCCGAGAAAAAAAATTGAAGGCGAACAGGGCGATGAGGGCGATGAAGAGCCCTAGGGCCGTGGCGATTAACGCCTGCGCCACCCCGCCGGTAACACCTCTGGTATCTACCAAGCCCGCGCCGCCAATCAACTGAAACGAATGCATCATGCCGGTGATAGTTCCCAGGAGCCCTAAAAGCGGAGCCGCCGTGACCACCGTTTCGAGTACCCATAAACCACGGCTCATCGCTTTTTCAATAAGCTGCGCCTCATCCCCGGCGCGGGATTCAACCCACCACGCGGGTTTGTCCCGGTTGTTCATGATGACTTGGAAAAAGCGGACAAAATAGTTACGTGGGCCAAGCGCTACTAGATGCTGTTCCAGATCGGGCCAAGCAAACCCATAGGTTTCGATCAGTTCCAATAGTGCCTGCGGCAGCCGCACATAACGCCAATACACAAATAGCTTATCGATGGTAATGACCAGCGCCAATATGGCGAGGGTTAGCAGCGGATAGACCATCGCGCCACCAAATTTTAAGGCTTGAAGCGCCTCTTGGATATCTTGCATTGTTGATCCTCTCTATCTTGGGTTGGGAGAAGGCTGGGTGCCTTCTTCGTGTCAGAATGTCTTGCTCAGGCCTAAAAATAGGCCTCGACGCGGACCGAACTGGGGCGCTCCGACACCGATGCCGCTGCCATCTCGAATGGCATAAACCTTGTCGAACACATTAATAACTGCCACACGCGCCTCAATGGTACCGATACCCGCTGCCTGGAATTTCCGCGTCGCGCCCAGGTTGACCTGGACATAAGACGGCAGGTGTTCAGTATTGGCAAAGCCGCGGCGCAAGCCGCTGCCGTAGAAGGAGTCCGCGCTCCAGCGCACGCCGGACCAAGCGTAGGAAAGGCCGGCCGATGCGGTGTAGGTCTGGTCATGATCCGTATGCACCCAGTTATTAGCGATAAAATCAAGCTCGGCTTGGCCGAAATTGAACTGCGCCGAGGTGACCTTCTTGGCCAAATTCACAGTGCGGGCCAGGTTCGCGTAGGCGGTCAGATTATCCGACTTGTAGTTAGCGGTCAGCTCTACACCATAGATTTTCCCTTCGGCGTAATTGAACGGTGAAAAAATTAGCGCCTGGCCAAATTGGCCTTCGTCCACCACATTAGTGGCCCGTTTGTAGAAACCATCAATACCAAGACTAAGAGCCGAGGTCAGTTGGTGGGTCGCTCCCACGTCAAAATAGTGGGAACGCTCCGATGTAACCGGCGAGTTCAAGTTGACCGCCGGAGCATTGGATGTATTGGCAAACAAGGCAATGGTCGTCGGGGACACTAACTCTGTGGGCGGAGGGGTGAAGTAACGGGAATAGCCCGCGTGCAGTACCGTCTGAGGTGTCGCCTTATAGACCAGGCCCAACCGCGGACTCCATTGATTTTCATTTACGAAGGCGTTCACCTGATCAAAGCGCGCCCCGTAATTGACCGTCAGTTTGTTGCTGGCGCGCCATTCGTCTTGGAGGTAGATCCCTAAGAGTCGGTTGCCGTTCTTAGGGTTATTATCCACGATGGTAAATGGTGCACCGGCGACATTGCCGCCAGCATTGACCGGAAAAATTGTACTGGAGTTGTCACTGCGAATATTTTCCGTACTCGCCGTAAGCCCCATGCGCAACGTGTGGGCACCGTTTAACCGATAGCTGCCATCGCTCTGAATACCGCTACTGAAACTACTGCGAAATACATCTGTTGCTACCCCGTTGAAGGCTAGGTCGCCAATCGGATCGGGAACGAAATGCACACTGGTGTAGCGTGTAAAGAGCGCCACCTGGTAATCGAAATCCGAGCCGATGGAGCTTTGCAGGGAGACGATCCCGTAGCGATTGGTTTCTCGCTGGCGTTCATTAAGAGCGGCAGAGTCAAAAGTAGTGGCCCCAATACCGGCGAGGAAACCCTGTCCATTTGGATCGGGGGGTTGGCCCGGGTTGTTGGGAATCTGGAATTTACCATCGTAACTACCGAACATAACACTCACCCGGGTAGTTGGATTCACTAGATAGGATAGATAAGCAAAGGCTTTATCCTGTCTGGTTCTGTCATGGATTGCGCTGCTACTGGAGGCGGGGTTCTCAATTCCAAGATTATTCGTAAGGTGTGAACCCGTCACGAAATAAGTCAGATTGCCGTTTGTATTCCCATATTCAAAGCTCGGATTGAATGTCCCATGACTGCCGCCATAGAGGTCGATCTGACCGCCCGTCTCAAATTGGCTCTTGGTTTCCAGTTCGATGACTCCGGCGGTGCGGTATCCATATTGGGCTGGCAGTGCCCCAGTCAATAGGTCGACCCGCTTGGCAAAGCGGGTGTCGAGAGCTTGGCCGAAACCCGAAATGCCTTCGGGCAGGATGACACCATTGATACGATACTGGAGGTTCCCGTGGTCTCCGCGCACATGCAGTTGACCGAAAGAATCATTGGCAACACCGGGGGCCTGCAGCAGCACCTGGTTCAAGGGTGTATTGCTACCTTCCGGCAAAGCAGCCACGTCATTTTGGTCGAAACGATACACGCTACCACCCGTCTGAGGTGACAATCCATTTCTGGCTTTATTAAGCCGTTCGGCCACGACCTGAATTTGCAGGGCTTCCTGAGCGGGGAGCGTTACAGTCGCGGAGGTTCCTGTTCCAGCGGAAACAGTGACGATGGTGGTACCCAATTGGAAACCGGGTTTTTCTGTTTGGAGTGCATAGGTGCCTGGGCTGATCTTCTGGAAAGCGAAGTGCCCCTCGGCATCGCTTTGTGTGCGACTAACCACGTTTCCGGTAACAGTCTTAAGGCTCAAGCTGGCACCGGTAATGGGGCGGGCCAAAGCGTCCTGAACTTGGCCGCGGATTTCCTCAGCGGCGAGCGGCGCGGCTTGCACTGCGGCGGACGAGCCAAACAATAAGGCTGGCACTAATGCGCCAACCGTCAAAATTTTGGATAATGACATTTCTTACTCCCGTATATGAACGACTTCCCGCTCGTAGCAACGAAACGGGAAAACCTGCTTAATGCCTTGCGAAAGGTTGTTTAAGCGGCGCTGTTCGGCGGAGCACGGGAGTAATACGAGGCGCAGTGCGCTTGGACGATCCAGAAAGTTTGTCGCCGAAGGAGAAGGATAAATAGAAGAAATAGTACTTTCGCCATCGGGGTGATCGCAGCGGGTACCACACCGAACGGGTGATGGGCAGCGACCTGGCAGATGGCGCAGGCTTCCTGCAATTTCGTCGATTCGTGATGATGCGACGACTCGATGACTTGGATGCCGAGAAAGGCAAGGAACATCCATCCCAGAATCCATGAGCGCCAAATAGGTACCAAGTTCATTGTGATGTGCTCAACCCCAAGAAATCCCGGGCTTTGCGAGGATGCCGGTATAAACAATCCGGGCACTCGCCGCGGATGTCCATTTCTACCCCAGTTAGGCGAAACTCCTTGGGCAATTTAGGTGATGGAGGTGCCGGCATGTCCAAACAAAAGACACCGCCACAACTGGTACAGCGGAAATGAACATGCCGCGCATGTTCAATGTTGGGCTTTGCGGCCGTGAAGCAAAAAACACCTCGCAAGTTGGCTGCCTTGTGCGCTAGCCCAATATCGGCGAGCCAATCGAGCACACGGTAAAGAGTGACTCGATCTATTTTAGGGAGATCATCCTTGCGAATCAGCCCCTCAACATCCCCGTGGCTCAGCGGTACTTGTTCAGACTGAAGCAAGCTGAGAATCTGGACACGCGAGGGCGTAACACGAGCGCCTGTCGCGCGGATGATGGATTCGATGGCCAAAGTAGATGCGCCGGAATAAGATTTCATTCCGAAATTAAAACACAACAAAATTTCTAATGCAACATTGTTGCATTTATGGCGCGATCAGCATGTCGCCAAGCATATGTCGTCCAACGCTGAGCTTACCCAACTACGATCCGTAGGTACGCGACAGACACTTCCTGGTGCAATCTTTTCGATTTCTTCCGGCGCTGCGGTTTCAAAAAATAACTCTAATGCCTCACACAGATTGTCTCTGGCTTCTTCGAGGGTCAAACCCTGACCGGATATCAAGCTCAGGGAACAGCGACACACAGCCGTCTGATCGACGCATGATCGATACTCCATCGTCTTTTCAGGGAATGTCCAGATTACGCTATTTCAAATTATTCGCAGGCCTTTGCCAAGCGCCGCCTTATACTTTGCGACACAGCAAGCCTTTTGAATTGGCTTGCAACCCTCGACCATCCGCTAAGGTCGATCCGACGGCGCGCCCGCGTCGCATTTCTTACACGCCAAACTTTCTCCACACATTTTTGCACGGCCTTCCGCGGTCATCACCCAAGGGCGGTTAGTCCAAGGTGGATCGTGGCGAACGTGCTGATTATGTCCGCACGCAAGTTCGGCGACCCAGTCTTGGAACTCGTCAAGATGGAAGCCCGTTATGCGCTGATTCACTCGCGTGTCGCTTTTAAAAAAATAGGGTGGCTCAAGCTTTCTTCTTCGCCCGCGGATGCGCCGCATCGTACACCTGCGCCAAATGCTGAAAATCTAAATGCGCATACACCTGGGTAGTAGAAATATTGGCATGACCCAGCATCTCCTGCACGGCACGCAAGTCACCGCTGGATTGCAACAGGTGCGAGGCAAAAGAATGCCGCAACATGTGCGGATGCACATGCACCCCTAGGCCTAATTTTCGGGCCCAATGGCTTACGCGCAATTGCACCGCACGCGGTGTTAATGGACGACCGGTACGACTTACAAAAATATGCGGCTGATCCAATGGCGTAAAGTGTTGACGTAAATTAAGCCACTTTTGCAACGCCTCCAAAGCAAACTTTCCAACCGGCACCATCCGAGTTTTCGCGCCTTTACCGAGCACACGGACTTCCGCTTGCGCGAAATCAACGGCGTTTATTTTTAGCCCGGTCAGTTCGGCCAAGCGCAAACCCGAGGAATAAAATAACTCCAATAACGCGGAATCACGAACAGCCAACGACGTTGTTTCATTCGGTGTCATTAAGCGCACGGCGCTGTCCGGCGATAAGACATTGGGTAGTTTCTTTGCATGCTTGGGTGATTTTAAACCAACACACGGATTGTGCGTAAAACCGTGATCGCGCGCTAAATAACGGTATAAAGTACGCCAAGCGGAAAGTTTGCGTGCTAACGTTTTGCCACTCAATCCGCGACCATGCAACTGCGACACAAAGCGCCGTATCTGCTGAATTTGGAGTTGCTGAAGGGGTTCGGTTTGCGCTAAATCCAACAGCACTTCAACATCGCGCTGATAATTTTCACAAGTTAGCGGCGACAGCCGCCGCTCGTGCGCGAGGTGCGAAAGAAAGCCGGCGAGCAAATGCGCATCGGGATGAGCCAGCGGTGTTTTAAGTTTGGCTGGAATCACGCGCAATATAGCGCTCCAGCGCCACGCTGATGAGTTCGCCCAAACGCTTTAAATAGAGGGTGCCCATACCTTGGTAAAAACGACCCGCGTCTTCGCTCGCAAGCACCAACAAGCCCAGCGTATGATCGGTGCGCAGTGTAACCATAGCAAACGATTTGAGCTGCCCGCTATCATCGCCGAACCAAGTGCCGGTTTCATACAGAGCGTGGGCTCCGCAGGATGGGTGGGAAAGTCCATCCGCATACAGGCGCAACTCTTTACTGGTAGCGCCGAGTTCGGGTAGAGGGCTTTCCACGGCTACATCATCGCACCACAACCGTATACCGATATGCGGTACGGAAAAATCTTCGTGCAAATTATAATTAATGACGTGCAGCAATGATTCTAGGTCGTGCGCTAACAACAAGGCCAAGCTAAACCGGTGTACGCGTTCGCCCAAGGCATCGTTTTCTTCGCCAAATTGCACCAGCTCGCGTAACTTGGCTTCCAATAAAGCGTTCTTATCCCGTAAAGCAACGACTTGATATTCCGAAAGCGAGATCGCTTTTTCGTCGTGTAAATTGGGGAGTTTCAAATCCAACAGCACATTGACGTGCTGTTCAAAAAAATCCGGGGATCCCTTGAGGAACCGTACGACATCTTCCGCTTCGATTTTCATTGTGCTCCCATAGCCAACGGTGATATTCGACCAAAGTATAGCGTGAAAAATGACTACCTTACAGAGCTAATCTATTTCCTTTGGTAGAATACGCACTAAATTCTTAGGATCAAAAAATTGACTGACCAACCGCAACCCAACGCTAACTCGCAACGTGTACTCGCTGCGCTCATGGGACTGCATCGTGCCTATCCTCTCGAACGCCGAATGCTGGATGAAGCCTGTGACGACACACGTGAAACCTATCTCGCCGTGCTGCTGCGCTGGATACAAAGTGCGGCCCCGCCCTTAACGGACGGCTTTGACCGCGAAGCCCTGGACGAACTAGCAGCGCTGGACGCGATTTTTATCGTGAACGAGCAGATCGGCTGCCCGCCCTTTAATGTTGCCGTCACAGATATCCAAGTACATTTCCCGCATGAAACCTTGCAGGCTCTATCCGCTTTGGATGCCCTGGCCATGCCGCGCCTGCTTGATGCACCCGCCACCATCGAAACGCGTTGCGCCATGAGCGGCGAGACGATTCGGCTCATCTTGACCCAAGACGGTGAGTTGCGTGAGTCGGAATTAAATTCGGCCGTGGTCGCATTTCAAAAAGTCGCCAACCAAGTGGCGCGCTACACCTTCGATCTCGCGCCCGGCATTCGTTTTGTGCTGCCGCAGTACGCCGTCGGTTTGCAGCAAACACTCTCGCTGGGCGAAGCTTCGGCGGTGGCGAATGCGTTTTATTCGTTTCAGCGGAAGTTGCTAAAGAATGGTTGAGCCGGAAACCCACCTGCTCTAGGTAAAATTCTATAGCGTAATGATGCCGTGGAATACTTCCTCGGCCGGCCCAGTCGTGATGACGCTGTGACCCTCACCTTCCCAACGGATCGCCAAATCACCGCCACGCGTGCTCACCCACACCGACTTATCCAGCAAACCGCGCTGTATGCCGGCAACCACCGCCGCGCAAGCCCCGCTGCCGCAAGACAAGGTTTCACCAGAACCCCGTTCATACACGCGCAACTTGATATGGCCGCGATCCAACACCTGCATAAAACCAGCGTTAACGCGCCGGGGAAAACGAGCGTGATTTTCGATGTGCGGCCCATCGCATGCGACAGGTGCGCTATCGATGTTATCCACTACTTGCACCGCATGCGGATTACCCATCGATACCGCACTAATTTCGATCATCTTATTTTCTACTGATATTAAATAAACCGATGCCCGATGATCCGCCAAAAAAGGGATTTCCGACGGCTCGAAACGCGGTACGCCCATGTCGACGCTGACTTGGCTGTCCGCTTCCAAGCGCGGCACGATGATGCCGCCAAGGGTTTCCACACGAATCTCGTCTTTATTACTCAAGCCGTGGTCGCGCACGTAGCGCACGAAGCAGCGCGCACCATTGCCGCACTGCTCGACTTCACCGCCGTCGCTGTTGAATATGCGGTAGCGAAAATCGGTGTCGCTGCGCGTGGGTTTTTCGATGAGTAAGATTTGGTCGCAGCCGATGCCGAAGTGTCGGTCCGCCAGAAAGCGATATTGTTCGGTGCTGAGGTCGATCCGCTGCGTGATGCCATCGAGCACGACGAAATCATTGCCCAAGCCATGCATTTTTGAGAATTTGAGTTCCATACCGGGAATTTAAGCACGAAACCTGCGCCAGGAATAGTAGCCTAATGGCAATGCCGCTTAAAAATTTTCGTGATCGCCCAGATAGCGCCATTTACCGATGGGCAAATTTCCCAACATAACCTTGCCAATACGGATGCGCTTTAAGCCCAGCACTTTTAAACCAACCATCTCGCACATGCGGCGAATTTGGCGTTTTTTACCTTCGTTCAGCACGAAGCACAATTGATCTTCGTTTTGCCAACTGACTTTGGCCGGTTTCAGCGCTTCGCCGTCCAGGCTTAAACCGTGGTTCAACAAAGCCATATCCTTATCTGAGAGTTTGCCCTCGACGCGCACTAAATATTCTTTGTCGACTGCGGAATCTTCCGCGATCAGGTGTTTGGCAATGCGCCCGTCTTGCGTCAGCACCAGCAAGCCCAGGGAGTCGATATCCAAGCGTCCAGCGGGTGCTAAACCCATCAAGTGCGCCGGACTATATACGTGCTTGGATTTGTCTTCACGGTAGCGCGACTCGGCGCAAATCAAGGACACGGCGGGTTTGTACCCTTTTTCTGCTTGGCTCGAAACGAAGCCGATGGGTTTGTTGAGCAAGATCGTGACGCGCGCTTGTTGTTTGGCTTGCGCCGATCGATCCAAGGTGATTTTTTGCTCGGGCAGGATGCGTGTGCCCAGCTCGGTGATGCGTTGACCGTCCACAAGCACCCATCCGCGTGCGATATAGCTATCGGCTTCGCGCCGTGAACAGAGACCTTGTTCGGACATCAATTTTGAAAGCCGAATTTTTTCCATGCACTCAACTCACTTCTTCACGAGATAACGATCCAACTGCTTGGCGAACGCCTGGCAATCGCTTTTACTAAAGGCGGCTGGGCCGGAAATATCGGTGCCGCTGCCACGCAATTCTTCCATAAAATTGCGCAGGCCGAGACGCTCGCGAATATTGTCTGCGGTATACAGTTCGCCGCGTGGATTCAAGGCAATGCCGCCGCGCTCGATGACTTGCGCGGCAAGCGGAATATCCGCGGTGATGACTAAATCATGCGCCTGCACTTGCTCTGCAATTTTATTGTCCGCGACATCGAAACCATGCGGCACTTGGATTGCTTGAATATATGGCGAAGGGGGGACGCGTAAGAGTCGATTCGCGACCAGGGTCAGCGATACCTGCACGCGCTCAGCGACGCGAAACAAAATTTCTTTGATCGCACTTGGGCAAGCATCGGCATCCACCCAAATCCGCACAATTAACGGCCCCGACCACCTGTCTTGGGTGAAAACAAAGCCGCTTGCGGCCGCGCGTGATGGCGCGCAGGCGCCGAGCGATTTTGATTCGGGTTCAAGTCCAATTTTTCTTTCAGTTGCTTAGCATGCAAGCGTTCATCTGCCAGCATTTGATGGCGCGCGGCTTCGGACATATTTTCCAGCGCCACCGGTGGCTTGGCTTGTTGTGCCCGTGGAGGCCGTTGGCCAGCATTCTGATTTGGATTTGGATGGCGGGTATTCGGATTTTGCGGTTTGGTGGTTCGGGTTCTATCCGCGCCTTGGCGCGGCGGCTGCGTGCGTGGACCACGAGTATTTTGTGGGCGACGCGGGGGCGGACGGCGCTCGGCTTGCTCAATTTCAGCTTGGGTTCTGACCGGCGCTACAAAATCTTTCATTTCCTCACGCGGAATTTCACGTTTGAGCAGCCGTTCAATGGCGTTCAAATATTTCACCTCCTCGCGGTCTACCAGCGAAATTGCGGCACCCGAACTACCCGCGCGACCGGTACGACCAATGCGATGCACGTAATCTTCCGGCACGTTGGGTAATTCAAAATTTACTACATGCGGCAATTGGTCAATATCCAAGCCGCGTGCGGCGATATCGGTAGCGACCAGTACCGGCAGTGAACCATCCTTGAACTGGGCGAGTGCGCGTGTGCGGGCCGCCTGGCTTTTGTTGCCGTGAATTGCAGCGGCGGGGATGTCGTCTTTAACCAACTTCTCGGCCAACCGATTCGCGCCGTGCTTGGTGCGGGTAAATACCAATACCTGCTGCCAATTGCCCTGCTTGATTAGGTGGCTTAAAAAATCGCGTTTCTGATCCTGCGCCACCATGTAAACGCTTTGTTCGATCAGTTCGGAAGCTGCATTGCGACGCGCTACTTCGACAAAACCCGGCTGATGCAACAAGCCATCGGCGAGGGTTTTAATTTCATCGGAGAACGTGGCTGAGAATAACAAATTTTGGCGTTTCTTCGGCAACAGGGTAAGGACTTTACGGATATCGCGGATAAAGCCCATGTCGAGCATGCGATCAGCTTCGTCCAATACCAGGATTTCGACACCGGATAAATCCACGGTTTTTTGTCCTACGTGATCCAGTAAACGGCCCGGGGTGGCGACGAGAATATCGACCTGCCCTTTCAAAGCTTTGAACTGCGGATTGATATTCACACCGCCGAACATCACCATCGAATTTAGATCCACATATTTACCGTAAGTTTTTACCGAAGCTTCAACCTGCGCGGCGAGTTCACGTGTCGGCACTAAAATCAAGCAACGTGGTCGTCCGGGATGTTGCTTTTCAAGCGGGTTTTCGGACAAACGATGCAGTATCGGCAAGGTAAATCCGGCGGTTTTACCGGTGCCGGTTTGTGCGGCCGCCAGCAAATCGCCTGCGGCCAACACCAGGGGTATGGCTTGCGCTTGAATCGGGGTAGGAATGGTATAGCCCGCGTCTGCAATCGCACGCAAAAGCGGTGGTGCCAGACCGAGGTCGGCGAAATGTACTTCAGTAGTCATGCATTACTCCTGCGGCGGCCTATTACGCACTTTGCGCAACACCAATCGCGGCAGACGAATCAATGATCGATAAGATCGGGGAGTGGGAAACGACCGGTGCGCCTGATTGGTTGGGCGCACGGAAGTTATGAATTATACGGGGATTGGCTAGAATAGCTAGCCCAGGATTTCCCCTGCCCGCCAAAAAAATCGTGCCGCCGCACTTAGCGAATGTTTTCAGCAGAAAAAATCAGCACTTGGTCGCCAATAAAATTGACATCAATATGGCGCTTCTCGTCACCCCAAGCGCAATGTTTTACCCCAAGGATATCGTTGCATTTCGTAGGCGCACCTAGAATGTTTTTTACTTCTTCGTAGGTCATGCCAGTCTTGAGTTTGTCGTAATTTTCAACACTCAATTGGCCGCAGGCCGCGAGCAGCAAGCTTACGCTTAGAAGGAGGCTATGTTTCATATTTACCTTGATGAACGCGACGCACAGAAATGCGCCGCGTGGGAAAAGCGCGATTTCCGGTTAGCGCCGGTGACCGCCGCCGCCTCCACCGCCGCCGTAACCACCACCACCGCCACCGTAACCTCCTCCACCACCGCCGCCGCGGCCACCACCGCCGCCGCCGCCACCACGCTTCCCACCAAAACCACCGCCTCCACCACCACCACCGGTTTGCGGGCGTGCTTCGTTGACGGTAATCGCACGGCCATCCATTTCTTTACCGTTCATGCCGGAAATGGCTGCTTGTGCTTCCTGATCGCTCCCCATCTCGACGAAACCAAAGCCCTTAGAGCGCCCGCTATCGCGATCAATAATAATTTGCGCCGATTGCACGGCCCCATGCGCACCGAATTGCTGCTCTAAATCTGTATTGCTTACGTTATAGCTGAGGTTGCCTACGTAGAGTTTTTTTCCCAATTGCAAATCTCCTACTAAAATTAACTGCATATCGCCGACCCGACGACCGGTCCCTACCGCTATCCCGACGGCCTAGCACAGCGCATTATCAGAATTGCTCTAAGCACTATAGTCCAACTTCTATACGGCTGCACATGGTTTAGAGAACACAACGTACATCAATCTGCTGCCGGTACCCGGATAAATGCAAATCCCTGCGGCACTTGCGGTGTCCCGGCTTCAAACATATTGAGATAAATGTCGAATGGTTTTATCAAACCTTCGTAGTACAGCCGGTATTGATCAAGGAAACCTTTACCTTGCGCAGCCGTTTCCATGTCAAAAGCACAACAAGCGCCGATCCGCTGGTAATGTACGACTTCGCCATTCGGGCCGCGGAGTGCATTTAAATAGCGCCATTCGGCGGCATAGCCGACACCGGTTTTAACCGGATCGCGTTTGTCGAAGGCATAAACAGGATTGTTGGAAACCATTTCCAACTGCGCCACTCCCGCCGCCAATTGACGCCGCAGATCCCGCAATTCCAACGCGCGATCCGGCGTTTCCGCTTGCTTGAGTAAACGCAAAAACCGCTGTGACGGCGCATGCCCCTGGATACCGGCCCGATAAAACCACACCATTGCCTTGGCGCGATCTTCCTCAACACCATTACCTTCCAGAAATAAACGCGCCAGAAAATATTGCGCCTCTGCCTCATTTTGCTGTGCCGCCAGCTTGAGCCAAATAGCGGCTTTAGCAAAATCGCGTTCCGGTGTAATCCGTATGTAGTGCACACCCAGGTGCAGCTGCCCTTGGGCGCTGCCGCTATCGGCCGCTTTTTGAAACCATTGCGCCGCGATGTCCAAATCCTGCGTCACGCCCTCGCCGACTTCGTACATTTCCCCTAAGGCGATCTGCGCCGGCGGATAATACGCGTCCGCAGCTTGCTGTAACCAAGGCAAAGCTTCGGGCAAACTTCGAATAAAACCACGCCCATGCCGGTACATTTGCCCCAGGGTGTACTGCGCACTCGGCACGCCCTGCTCGGCCAAGGGCTGCAAAATAAGCAGGGCCTGCGTATAATCTTTGTTGCGATAAGCGCCTAGGCCGTCATCGATTTCGCCCGCCCGTGAGACGCTGAGCAGTAGGCATAAGACCCCGCTAAGACATAAGCGCAACATAATCTTTGTACAAACACCGATCCATCACGACAAACAAACCCGCCGCCCGCGCGCGCTGCGCAGCGGATTCATTGATGATGCCTTCTTGAATCCACAGAGCCGGCAGTTTTAAACGGATACATTCGTCCACCAAGC
Source organism: Betaproteobacteria bacterium (assembly GCA_043783305.1). Lineage (GTDB taxonomy): Bacteria > Pseudomonadota > Gammaproteobacteria > Burkholderiales > Thiobacteraceae > RBG-16-58-11. The sequence goes on along the minus strand of JAYVZN010000103.1, from coordinate 27,311 downwards.
TATCTAAATGCTCGGCGGCACGGAAGACATTCACGAGATCAATCGGCTCGGACACTTCGGTTAAGCTAGTGTAAACCTGCTCACCTAGCACCGAAGCCAGCCGCGGGCGCACCGGAATGATGCGAAAACCAAAACCCTGCATTGCCTGGGCAACATGGTAACTAGGTCGATTCGGCTTGGGTGATAAGCCCACCACCGCAATGCTGTGCGCGCGTGTCAGCAGCGCTTTCATTTGTTCTGAACTGGGGTTTTGAAACGACATTAGCGCAGGCCCCGTTTTAAAACAAAGAAATGAAAAACACGGCTTAGTGAACGACTAAATGAGGTGAACAGAAACAACTGGGAGTACAAGATTTTCGCCTCCGACCGGAGATCCAGGTCGGAAGCGAAAAATATTAGACCATATCTTTCAGTGCTTTAAGCGGCAGTACTTTAACAACCTTACGCGCCGGTTTAGCTTTGAACATCATCTCTGCGCCAGTAAAAGGATTTACGCCTTTACGCGCTTTGGTCGCGGGTTTGGTGACGACTTTAACCTTCAGCAAGCCGGGCAATTGAAACACGCCGGTTTTTTTCAGGGACTTGCCCATCATGCCCGCCAAGGAGGTCAATACGGCACCTGCGTCTTTTTTGCTAATGCCGGTATCGGTGGACAGCTGCGCCATGATTTCGGACTTGGTGGGAGCTTTTGCTGCCGGAGCGGCTTTGCTTTTTGTTACCATGTATTCCTCCTTAAAAGGGACGTTGGGGTTGTACAGATGCGAAGAATCGTAACACAACTAAAATGCGTGATAACAGCTTTTTTACGCATTTTAATGATTTTAGTACAGGTCTCTTGCTTAGGGCGAAAAAAATTTTTTACTCCAAGTACATAAGCGGATGCTGTTGATCTCGGCGTGCGCTTGAATCGGGAATCCGCCTCATCGATAAATGTTTTTTTGATTCACAACGGTCACTCATCCCTTTGAGGGTAGTATTTAGCAGCACCCTCGGGCCGCGTCTTAAAGCGCTTGTGCACCCAATAATATTGCTCGGGCATTTCGCGAATGCGCGCTTCAATAAACGCATTCACGCGACGTGTATCGACGGATACATCGGGGGTCGGGAAATTTTCCCACGCCGGGTAGTAGGTCAGCACATAACCGCGGCCCCAAGAAAGTTGTCGCGTGGTTACAGGCACCACCGCGGCACCGGCCAAATGTGCCAAACGCGAAACGCCCGTAATGGTCGCCGCCGGTACACCGAAAAACGGTACGAAAATGGAATCGCGCGGCCCGAAATCCATATCCGGCAAATAATAAAACGGCACGCCGCAACGCATCACTTTCACCACCTTGCGCACGTTATCTTGGCGTGAAAACAAATAAGGCGCGTTAAAACGCTGCCGTCCATGCAACAACAAACGATCCAGCACCGGATTTTTTTGTTGGCTGTACATTGAGGCCGCATGCACGTCGAGCGCGATGCGCGACCCGCCCATATCCAGCCCAACAAAATGGGGGGCGAGTAGGATCATCGGTTTACCCAGCGCCGCTTGTAAATGCTCCAAACCTTCGACGCGCACTAAGCGGCGGATGCGCTCTCCACGTGACCACCATGAAAGACTGCGTTCCAAAATACTGCGCCCTAAAGCGCGAAAATGTCGTCGCACCAGTCGTTCGCGCGCGACAACACCCAACTCTGGAAAACACAGTGCTAAATTGATGCGCGCCACCACGCGTCGTTCGCGACCGATGACATAGAACAATAATCCCATTCCTTGTCCAACGAGCGCCAGCAGGGGTAGCGGTAAAAAATGCAAGCCCCAAAATATAAAGATCCCGACGTAAATCATGGTGTGTCGGCCGCCGATGCCGTGCTGTCGGGCGGCGATCCTTTGTAGCGGTTGTAACTCCATAGATATTGCTCAGGGCAATCGAGGATGGCGGACTCAATGGCGGCATTGAGTTGTCGTGCTCCTTGTGCAGGATTTTTGCTCAGCGGCGGCAGCGGCGGCATATAACGAATCTTATAGCCGCGCCCGTCCTCCAAGCGTTGTGCGTAAAAAATAATGATGGCCGCACCGGTTTTTTGTTGCAAGCGCGACATGAGTGTCATGGTATAGGCGGGCCGCCCAAAAAATGTCGCCCAGGCACCGTCACCTTGGCCCGGCACTTGGTCGGGTAAGGCACCGATGGCCTCACCGCGCTTCAGAGCCGCCAATAATTTTTTCACCCCGGCATAATCTGTGGTGGCTAGATCAATATGCCCGCGTGCGCGACCAGTGCGCATCCAGGGTTCGAGCCAAGCTAGTTTGGGTGGCCGGTACAACTCCGTAAACGGGAAATGCGCCCCGCAATATAAACCCGCGATCTCAAAACAACCCAAGTGCGGTGTGAGCAGAATCACGCCTTTTCCGGAGGCACGCGCCGCTTCCACGTGCTCCCAGCCGTCCACTGCACGTACTAACTTTAATACTTCCGCCTCGGCGCGAAACCAGATAACGACAATCTCCAGCATCGCCTTACCCGCCGCCGCGATTGCACGCCGTAACAAGGGATGAAAATTAGCGGGCTCAGAGGCCGCACCGCTGACATGGAGATTTTCGCGTAAACGCCGTCGATATTTAGAGTCGACTCCATAAACCAGCCAGCCCAGCAGTCCGCCCAGGAAATGTACCCATCCCAATGGCAAACGGGCCAATAAGCGCGCTAGAGCCATCGTAACGGTCATGAAAAAATCACAAGCCTTTCTGCTTTAGCCAAGCTTTGGTATCCTGTGCAGCTACTTAAAGATTATCAACGAAAATTCAGAGGCAAAATGAACGAGTTTTTATTTACATCGGAATCGGTGTCCGAAGGTCATCCGGATAAAGTATCCGATCAAATTTCCGATTCCATCTTGGATGCCATTTTAACTCAGGATCCACACTCCCGGGTAGCGTGCGAGACCTTGTGTACCACCGGGCTGGTGGTGGTGGCGGGTGAGATCACGACCAACGCTGTCGTGGATTTTAACCAAGTGGTACGTCACACCATTAAACGCATCGGCTACGATAGCTCCGAAATCGGCTTCGACTACAACACTTGCGCCGTAATGGTGAGCCTCGGCAAACAATCGCAGGATATCGCTGTCGGGGTGAACGAAGGCGAAGGTATGTTCTTAGATCAAGGTGCCGGTGACCAAGGTTTAATGTTCGGCTATGCCGTGGACGAAACACCGCAACTGATGCCGATGCCGATTCACTATGCGCATCGTTTAATGGAGCGCCAAGCCGAATTACGCAAAGATGGCCGCCTCCCTTGGCTGCGCCCGGATGCCAAATCCCAAGTGACCATTCGCTATGTGGAAGGTAAACCGGTCAGTGTTGATACGGTCGTCGTCTCAACTCAGCATCATCCGGAAGTTTCACATGCGGTGCTGTCGGAGGCGGTGATCGAGGAAATCATTAAACCGATCATTCCGGAAGCCATGCGCAAAGATACACGCTACCTGATTAATCCCACTGGACGCTTTGTCATCGGCGGCCCGATGGGGGATGCCGGTTTAACGGGGCGTAAAATTATCGTCGATACCTACGGCGGTGCCGCACCGCACGGCGGTGGTGCTTTCTCCGGTAAAGATCCGTCGAAAGTGGATCGCTCCGCCGCCTATGCCGGTCGCTATGTCGCCAAAAATATTGTTGCCGCCGGCCTGGCCAGTAAGTGCCAAGTACAAGTAGCCTACGCCATCGGCGTAGCTAAACCGGTATCGTTGATGGTGAATACTTTCGGCACCGGTAAAATTTCAGACGTGAAAATCGTGGAATTGATCGAACGACATTTTGACCTACGCCCCAAAGGTATTATCCAATCGCTAAATTTATTACGCCCGATCTACACCCGCACGGCGAGCTACGGCCACTTTGGGCGCGATGAGCCGGACTTTACCTGGGAAGCCACCGACAAGGCGGAAGCGCTGAAGGTGGATGCCGGCATTTAATTTTTGTGTTTTTTACCACCCCGCCGAGGGGCGCTGCAGCGAGGTCAACCTCGTCAGGCTCGGCAGAGTGGCTCAGTAAAACGGCGCCTATTCATTGACTTTGAATGGAGAATTTATGAGCGCCGTACCCAATACCAACTTTACTGACTTTAAAGTCGCCGATCTATCCCTCGCCGCTTGGGGTCGCAAAGAAATTGCGATTGCCGAAACCGAAATGCCCGGTTTAATGGCGATTCGCGAAGAATTTAAAACCCAACAACCGCTCAAAGGCGCACGCATTACGGGTTCGCTGCACATGACGATTCAAACCGCCGTGTTGATCGAGACCCTCACCGCACTCGGTGCGGAAGTGCGTTGGGCCTCCTGCAATATTTACTCCACACAGGATCACGCAGCATCGGCTATCGCCGCAAAACAAATTCCGGTGTTTGCATATAAGGGTGAATCCTTAGAAGAATACTGGGAATACACCCACAAGATTTTTGAATGGCCGAATGGCCAGTTTTCCAACATGATCCTGGACGATGGTGGTGATGCCACATTGCTGCTGCACTTGGGTGTGCGCGCCGAGAGCGATATCACCGTACTCGCCCATCCAACTTGCGAAGAAGAGCGCGTATTGTACGCCGCTATTAAAAAACGCTTAGAAACCCAGCCCGGCTGGTACTCGGCGCGCATCGGCCACATCAAAGGCGTAACCGAAGAAACCACCACCGGCGTACATCGTCTGTATCAGATGTTTGAAGACGGCAAACTGAAATTCCCCGCCATCAACGTCAACGATTCGGTTACGAAATCTAAATTCGACAATCTGTACGGTTGCCGCGAATCGCTGTTGGACGGCATCAAGCGCGCCACCGACGTAATGATTGCCGGCAAAATCTGCGTCGTATTGGGCTACGGTGACGTGGGCAAAGGTTGCGCGCAAGCCTTCCGCGGCATGGGAGCCACGGTGTGGGTCACGGAAATCGATCCGATCTGCGCGCTACAAGCCGCGATGGAAGGTTATCGTGTGATGACGATGGACGAGGCTGCCGACAAAGGCGATATTTTTGTTACGGCCACCGGCAATGTCCACGTGATTAACCACGATCACATGCTGAAGATGAAAGATCAAGCGATTGTGTGCAACATCGGCCACTTCGATTCGGAAATTGAAATTGCTGCGGTGGAAAAATACGAGTGGGACGAGATCAAACCGCAAGTCGATCACGTGATCTTCCCGGATGGCCGGCGCATCATCGTGCTCGCTAAAGGTCGCCTGGTAAACCTGGGCTGCGCCACGGGACATCCTAGTTTTGTAATGTCGGCTTCGTTTTCCAACCAGACTATTGCGCAGATTGAGCTCTTTACCCGCACCGCCGATTATCCCATCGGAGTGTACGTGCTGCCCAAGCATCTGGACGAAAAAGTTGCACGCCTGCATTTAAAGAAAATCGGCGCGCACCTCACCGAACTTTCCGACACCCAAGCCGCTTACATCGGTGTGCCGAAAAATGGCCCGTACAAACCCAATCATTATCGCTATTAATTTCGATCCATCTACAAAGGCGTAGCCACGTGGGGAAGCGCAGATATTTTCTGTATCGCCACGCCGCTACGGTTAGGTTTTAATATGCAACCCCAACGCACCTTTAGTTTTGAATTTTTCCCGCCCAAGACTGCCGAGGGCATGGAAAAGTTGCGCGCAACGCGTAAGCAACTGGCACAACTTAAACCGGAATTTTTTTCCTGCACGTTCGGTGCCGGCGGTTCCACCCGCGACCGCACCTTGGAAACAGTGCTGGAAATCCAAAGTGAAGGGCACGCTGCCGCACCGCATCTTTCTTGTATCGGATCGACCCAAGAAAACATTCGTGAAATTCTACATACTTATCAATCAAACGGCATTCGCCATGTTGTCGCCCTGCGGGGCGATCTACCCTCCGGCATGGCCGATCCCGGTGCATTTCGTTATGCCAATGAATTGGTGGCCTTCATCCGCCAGGAAACCGGTGACTGGTTTAACATCGAGGTCGCGGCTTATCCGGAAATTCATCCGCAAGCTAAAAGCGCACAAGACGATTTAAATGCATTCGTACGCAAGGTTCAAGCGGGTGCGAGTGCGGCTATCACGCAATACTTTTACAATGCCGATGCTTACTTTCGTTTTGTAGACGACTGCCATGCCCTGGGTGCGAATATTCCCATCGTACCCGGCATCATGCCCATTACCAACTCGACGCAACTCGCACGCTTTTCCGATGCTTGCGGTGCAGAGATTCCGCGCTGGCTACGCAAACGCCTGGAGGGGTACGGTGATGATTTAGACGCAATCCGCGCCTTTGGTCTGGATGTGGTCACGGATCTGTGTGATCGTCTACTGCAAGGCGGCGCACCCGGCCTGCATTTCTACACCTTAAATCAGGCGGGTGCGAGTTCAACCATCTGGCAGCGGCTGGCTTTGTAAAAACGGCCTACGGCGCACCTTCAATCAATAAGATAACCCAGTTTACACAACGGTTATTTTCGCTGCTAGAATTACCGTTTGGTAATAACATCGCGTTTCTATCGGGACTTCGGCAGCAGTCGAGCAGCACCGATCTCGCGAAGAAAAATAAAAAGGGGGCGTAAAATGAACACGTTATTCCGTACAGTAGCCACTACCACAGTCTTACTGCTCGCCCTCTCTGGGTGCGCAAATGTCCTGCGCAACTACGACTCTGAGCTACAGCAAACTGTGGGGCTTGTCGCCGCTGGCAATACCGCCCAGGCACTCAAGCAGGTCGAGCAGAACAACCCCGGCAAGGACAAGGATCTGCTGTATTTTTTTGAAAAAGGCCAGCTTCTGCGCCTAGATAACCGCTTTGCCGACAGCCGCGACGCATGGTTTGGCGCAGATCAGAAAATTCACGAATGGGAAGAAGAGGTCAAGACCGACCCCGCCAAATTCCTGGGCGACCTAGGTAGTGTCATCATCAATGACAAAGGTCGACGCTACGACGGAACGGATTATGAGAAAGTCCTGCTGACCACCATGCTGGCGCTGGATCATATCAACCTCGGCGATTGGAATAGCGCGCGCACCGAAATTAAAAAAACCCATGAGCGCGAAGCCATCATCGCCGACATCCGCGCGAAACAAGTCGCCCAGGAAACCGAAGAAGCTAAAAAACGCGATGTCACCACCACCTTCAAGGATCTCAAAGGCTACCCCGTTGAAGCACTGGATGACCCCGAAGTGGTCGCACTAAAGAATGGTTACCAAAACGCCGTCAGCCACTACCTCGCTGGGTTCATTTACGAAGCGTTGGGCGAACCTAGCTTGGCGGCACCCGGCTACCGCACCTCGATTGAACTGCGTCCAAACATTGCTGTGCTGGATGATGGCCTGAAAAACCTCGAAAGCCGCAGGAACCACATCAAGCTAGGTCGAACCGATACCTTGTTCGTGGTTGAAACCGGCTTCGCCCCCGCAAAAAAATCCGTGTCCATTCCTATTCCAGTTCCTTTCTCAACCGGCTTAGGCGTAGGAGTGATCCCAACTTCATTCCCCATTATCCAGTCCGACAATAGCACCGTGGTGCCAACGCAATTAACCCTGAACGGTGGTAAACAAACCGTACCCCTGTCTCTAATCACTAACGTAGATGCCATGGCACGACGCCAACTACGCGATGAAATGCCAGGCATCATCCTCCGTGGTGCCATCCGGGCCATCGCCAAGGGTATTGCACAGAAACAAGCGAACGACCGTGGCGGAGCCATCCTGGGACTATTTGTCACCATCGCTTCGGTGGCCACAGAGAGTGCGGATGAGCGCGTGTGGCGTACGCTACCCGCACAAATTTCCTTGGGTCGCATGACGCTGCCAGCCGGCCAACACACGCTGAGTATAGCCACGCCCCAAGGTGAGAAGACGGTTACCTTCACCGTGACCGGCAAGCATGCTGTAGTGCCACTGCGCGTGACCGACGGCAATATCTATGTGGCGCAGACCAGCTACACGCCAGAGCAGTTGGCCGCTTGGACTGAACCCACCGTGAAACCAACGCTGTCTACTATTATTGACAGCAAACCCGAAATGGGTAAACCTAGCGCAGATGCTGCAAAGGGCAAGAAGAAGCCGGCCAAAAAATCAAATCAACCTTCGTCGAATTAAAGCGACGAAAACCGCTTAGGGAGCGCCTTAATGACATTACATAAACACTTTACCGGATTGCTCGTCGTGGCCAGTCTCGTGGCGACCTCGACAGTGATCGCCGACACTATCGCCTCCAAAATCGAGGCTCAGGGTGAGATGACCTATCTCAAAGTCACCGAACTGCGCCAGACCGTACGCAATGGCCTACTGACCATTCAAGCCGAAGTTACCAACCGGCACACCGGGCAACAAACGATGTACTACCGCTTTCGCTGGTTGGATGAAACCGGTTTTAGCGTGTGGAGCGATGAACCCTGGAAGCCGGTTTTGTTTCACGGCAGAGATAAGCAATTGATCCAAGTGGTTGCCCCCACACCGCAGGCCACCGATTTCCGTCTCGTGGTGCAAAGCCCCGAAAACGAATCTCCCTCCGATACCAATTGAACACCGGTCTATAACGAAAGGAATTCCCATGAATCTGTCATCCATTACCTCAATCACACTAACGCTGTTGCTGGTTGCCACCCTCGGCGGCTGCGCCACCGGCAGTCCGGTCGTCGGTGGCAATGTGCAATACGGCGATTCCAAGGCGGTAGAATCCGTGATCAACCAGTTCGGCTCCACCGACCTGCAAACCATTGCCGAATCCATGACTCGTTCACTGATTCAGTCGCCGGTATTCGCCAAGGCAAAACAACGGCCACTGGTCACCGTCTCCGATGTAAAAAACAAGACCAGTGAATACATTGACACCCGCTCCATTACCGATTCGATCCGAGCGCAAATGCTGAAGAGCGGCACCGTACGTTTCGCCGTGGATAACGATGCAATGCAATCCCAGACCGATGAACTAATTCGTCAAAACCAAACCGGTTTGTTCAAAAAAGATACCGTCAAAAAAATCGGCAAAATGGAAGCGGCCGACTTTCGGCTTGAAGGCAACATCACCTCGATCGTCAAGCAATCTAGTAGTCTCAAGGATGTGTACTACAAATTTAGCCTCGTGCTGGTCGGCATCGAGTCCGGCGTGATCGAGTGGGCGGACGAGAAAGAAATCCGCAAGACTTCTTCGCGCTAAGACATTGCCACTCATTAATCCACCGGGAGAAACCTTCATGTACCATCTGCGTCTGTTCGGCATGCTGCTTGCCACCGGCTTGGTCGCCACTGCGGCCCACGCCGACCGACCGCGTATCGCGGTCACCGACCTCGCCTATGAAGAAAAAATTGTACAGCCTTACATCAAGGTCAACGCGCACGAGAAATCCTCCTTGCGCGAATCCAGCAACGAACGGTCTTCCGGCAGCGATTTCGCCCCCCGTAGCCACTCCCGTGACTCCACGGATGCCAGGCACGAATCCAGCTTCTCCATGGAATCGGGTATCAATGAGCACGTCGAACGCGGGGAAGTGCGCAAGCTGCTCGCCGATGTCAAGGGAGAAATGATTAAGGCCGGTTATCGTGTCAGCCAAGCCAAGCCTTATACCCAGAAAGATAACGAAAAAATCTATGACGTAACCGACCGCATCAAGAAGGGATACTTCCCCAATGCTGACTACGTCCTATTTGGCACTCTCACCAGCGCGCAGTTTCGCGATGAGATAAATCCAGTTGGCACCGGCAGTGCTATCTCGGCCACTCTCAACCTGGAAGTGGTCGCCGAGTTTAGCCTGGTAAACACCAAGACCTACGAGGTCAAGGCCGGTTTTAGCGCAATGGGCGAAGGACAGGATGTCAAACTTATTGGAACGCGTGCCGCGAAAGTAGTCCTGAATCGCGGCCGTGTAATGTCGGAAACATCCAAGAGCCTTGGTACCGACGTGGTACGTCAATTGGAAGAACAGTTCAGCCCTGGGACATCAAAACGCGTCAATAGCAGCCGCCACACCTCAGAAACCACCGTCGAAAAGAAAGAACAGACCATCATCTACCAGCCGTAAACATAAATCAAATACCGCATCGCAAAAAGCCGCATCAAACCGATGCGGCTTTTTTTATGACCACGAACAACACCCTCTCGCTTAGTACGCGCCAATTTCACAGTCCACATTCGCGGGTAATGCCATCTCGCTCAGCGCCTATACGCACAGCCACACATTCCCTTCACAACAGTGGCCGCCCATCTTGTCAGCGAAATCGGTCCGGTCGATGCGTATTCAACCATCTGGCAGCGGCTGGGGCCGGGGCTGTAACCTGATTTTATAGGTTTACACCTCGGTGGCTTAAAGTTACCGCTTACTACGCCGTAATGGATGGAAGTCACTTGCTTTTAATACACAAGACGCTCTCCAATCCGGCATGAGGTATTTAATAATGTTTGCTAAACTTCGTGGAAAATCGCTGGTTATCAACCAAGCCATTGTCCTGCTTGTGTTATTGATGTTAGCGGGGATTGGTTTTTTTTCCTTGCATGCTATGAAGAAATCCGCAGATCAAATGGGACAAGGCAAGGATGTCGTTGCCGATATCTTACCGCCGCCGCTCTATCTAATCGAAGCGCAACTCGTCAGCACGGAACTTCTGCAGGCGGCTGCCTCGGAACGAGAGCCTCTGATTAATAAATTGCACGCGCTCAAAAAAGACTACGACGAGCGCAACCAGTTTTGGGAAGCCAGCGGACTCGATCCCGCGCTAGCCGGCAATCTACTAGGCGAGCAACGCAAACAAGGCGAATTATTTTGGAAAGAAGCGTTGGAGCGTTTTGTACCGGCCCTCCGCGCTAACGACATGGCCGCAGCGAGCGCCTCAGCCAAAGCCTTACGCTTGCATTACGAAGCGCACCGCAAAGGCGTGGATAGCACCGTCAGCCTAGGGAATAAATATGCAGGTGACAAACTCGACTCACTAACATTAACCGCCAAACACGCTTACTTACAACTGGGCATCGCCGCCGGATTAGGCTGTGCCTTGGTGTTGTTGTTGTCTGTTCCAACGATTAATCGCATCTACCGTAGCCTGCGCGAAGCCGGAGAGGCGGCGACGGCAATTGCTGCGGGTGATTTAACCCGCCCGATGCCCACTCCGGGTACGGACGAAGTCGGTGCGTTAATTATTAAAATTGCCGATATGCGCGATCAATTGCGTGCGCTGATTACCGCCGTACATCAAAATGTCAATATTGTTGCGCAATCCGCCGCCGAGCTTTCCGTTTCCGCCAGTAACAGTGCACAAGCCAGCGGAGTGCAATCCGATGCGGCTTCCAGCATCGCCACGGCCATGCAGGAGTTATCCTTGTCCATTGACCGTGTAGAAGAACACTCGCTCACGGCCCGTAGTGCAACGCTCGATTCCAAAACTCAATCGGAGGAAGGTGGTCGCATCATTCACGGCGCGGCTGATGAAATGCGCTTGATTGCTGGAGTGGTCAATGGTGCCGCTCATTCACTCCGGGAGTTGGAAGGTTTATCCAGCCGGATTTCCACGATCGTTAGCGTTATCAAAGAAATTGCCGATCAAACCAATTTACTAGCGCTCAATGCGGCCATTGAGGCGGCACGTGCCGGAGAACAAGGACGTGGTTTTGCGGTAGTAGCCGACGAAGTTAGAAAGCTCGCTGAACGCACGGCTCGTTCCACGCAGGAAATAACCGACATGATCGGCAAAATCCAACTCGGTACTCAACAGGCTGTGCAGGAAATGGAATCGGGGGTGCAGCGTGTGAACGAAGGCGTTGAACTGGCCGACAAGGCTGGAAATTCGGTGACCAGTATCCGTACCGGTAGCGAGCATGCTGCCCGTGCGGTGGACGAAATTACTTTTGCTTTAAAAGAACAGGTTTCTACAACGCGAAAAATCTCGGGCCAAGTCGAACAAATCGCGCAAAGTGCAGAACAAAATAGTGTGACCGCTATTCAAACCGCTACCTCGGCCGGACAGTTGGAAGGCTTCGCCAAACAACTGAGAGATTTGGCGGGTAAATTTCGTATTGTCTAAGTGTAATAACAGCGAAGCGCTGGGAAAGGGAAAAAACTTTTCACAAGACGGCTTGTTTAGCCCGCCCATCCGCCACCCAGCGCCTTAAATAAATCCGCCACGGCTGCGCGTTGCGCACGTAGCGCATCGGCGCGGCTCTGCTCCGCATTAAGTAAATTGCGCTCTGCATCGAGAACATCCAATTGGCTTGCCACTCCATTTTCATAACGTAGTCGGGCCAAGTGCAACGATTGACGCAATGCGTTTACGCGCTGCTCTTCTGCCGTAAAACGCTGCTGCATTTTTTGTTGCGCATGAATGGCATCACGCACCTCGCGAAAGGCTATCTGCAATGCCCGTTGATACTGCGCCAGTGCTTGCCGTTCACGTGCTTGCGCGACGCTGACACCGGCATCCAAACGTCCTCCGGCAAAAATCGGCTGCGTCACGCTCGCAAATAGTGACCAAATTCCAGCCGGGCCGCTGAATAAATCGCGCAACGTACTGCTTTCGCTACCGAGTGTGCCGGTCAGTGCCAAGGAGGGAAATAAAGCGGCACGAGCCGATGCAATGCGCGCATTTGCGGCGATCAGGCGCTGCTCGGCTTCGATTAAATCGGGGCGCCGCAACAACAGTTCGGAAGGAAGACCCGCCGGGACATACAATGCCAGGGATTGCTGACTGTCTTCTGCGGAGCGCCCTATTCGTCCCTCGTAGATAAGTTGCGGACTACGCCCCAGCAAAATGGCCAGCGCACTTTCCTGTTGTGCGCGCTCATGTTCCAAGGTGGGGAGTTGCGCCCGCACGGCCGTGACCTCGGCTTCCAATTGACGGTAATCAAATTCGGAGATTACCCCTTCTTTCAAACGGAGCTGTTGCAAAATTAGCCATTCACTGCGCGTGTCCAGAGAGCGCTGTGTCGCGGCGACCTGCTCGTCGAAGGCACGCAGTGCAAAATAACCTTGCACCACATCCGCCGCCAAAGCAATGCGCACGGTATTTTGTGCGGCTTCGCTCGCGAGAAGATCCGCTTGTGCCGCCGCCGTCGCCTGGCGGAATCGCCCCCACAAATCCAATTCATAAGCCACGTTCAATTGCGCACGATAGATATTACGTTCCGTGGCGACTCCCGCCGGCAGCGGAAAAGCACCGACACTCGATGTTTTTTGACGACCGCGATCAACGCCGGCATCCACACTAAAACCTTGATCGGCGCGCGCGATACCGAGTTGTCCGCGCGCTTCGTCGACACGCGCTACCGCCAGCGCGAGATTGGCGTTGTACCGTAGCGCCTCTTGCACCATTTGATCCAATTGCGGATCCTGATAGAGCGTCCACCATTGATCGCTCACCGCCGAAACAGTTAACCCCTCGGGTGCCGACCAAGCGCTCGGCAACGCCACCACCGGTGCTTGGTAATCGGTACTCGCACAGCCGGTCAGGAGCGTAAGCAACCCGTACACACTCAATCGCTCAAACATGGTCATCCTCCCGGCGTGGTGCGCCATGCGGAGACGACACCTGTTGCGTTTCTTTATGGTGCTCAATTTCGGCTTGGATTTCTTTGGTCGAGCGTTTTTCAGTCAAGTGCCGATCCGTGATTAACTTAAAAAACATCGGCACAAAGAAAATAGCAAGAAAGGTCGCGGCCATCATGCCTCCCATCACCCCGGTGCCGACCGAGTGACGTGCACCCGCACCCGCGCCACTGGAAATCGCGAGTGGCAGTACGCCGAAAATAAATGCCAAGGAGGTCATTAGAATAGGACGGAAACGTAAGCGCGCAGCCTCCAGCGCCGCCGCAGAGGCCGACAAGCCTTCGCGCTGCTTCATCGAAGCATACTCCACGATCAAAATGGCATTCTTCGCCGCCAAACCGAGCAGTGTCACTAGTCCAATCTGAAAATACACATCGTTCGTCAAACCACGCAACCATACCGCCGCCAATGCGCCGAAAGTACCGAAGGGCAGGGCCAATAAGACTGAAAATGGTAGCGACCATTTTTCATACTGTGCCGCCAAAATTAAAAACACCATGATCACCGCTAGGCCGATCGCCAGACCTGCCGCACCACTGGATTTTTTCTCCTGAAAAGAGGCACCGCCCCAATCGTAACTGAAGTCTGGCGGTAACACCTCTTGCGCAATACGCTCTACGGCTTGAATGGCCTGCCCCGACGAAACACCGGGTGCGCCTTGGCCAATCAGTTTGACGGCGGGTAAATTATTAAAGCGGTCGATGGAATCTGGCCCGGCGGTGTAACGGATATTAGCCAGTGCCTTCAACGGCACCATTTTCCCTTGGTCGGAGCGCACATAAATTTCGCCGATCGCGTCCGGTTGCTTCCGGTAGGAGGCATCTGCCGACATCAGTACCTGCCAAGTCCGTCCATATTTATTAAAGTCATTCACATAATAAGTACCCAGGCTGGCGGCTAAACTATTGTAGGCATCGTCGATCGGTACACCGAGTGCTTTTGCTTTTTCGCGGTCCAGGTCGACATACAACTGCGGTACCGCTGCACGCCAAAACGTATTGACTCCACCCAGGGTTTTATCCTGATTGGCGCGCGCTAAAAATTGACCCATTACTTCGGCCAAACGCTGCGACCCACCTTCACCCCGCTGCTGAATATAAAACTCAAAACCACCGGCCGTACCCAACCCAAAAATCGGTGGCGGATTAAAAGCCAGCACCAGCGCCTCCTTAATATGCGCTGTTTTCATAAAGAGTTCGCCCACTAATTGCGGCGCGGTCACTTGGCGTTTATCCCAATGTTTTTGCGTAACGAAAATAGTGGCCGCGTTGTTGCGATAGCCGCCACCAATAAAATCGAAACCCGTAAATGCGATCACATCGGCATTGGCCGGATTGGACTTGATGGCCTTCAACACCTCGGCGACTACGCGGTCGGTGCGCGATAAAGTTGCCCCGTCCGGTAAAATAACAGCGGCAATGTAATACCCCTGATCTTCATCCGGCACCAGACTGCCGGGTGTTACACGCCACAGGCCGGCGGTGATAGCAACCATGCCGGCAAATAACAGCAAGCCAATACCCCCACGACGAATCATCCACGAAACACCTCCGGCGTAACGCCCGGTGACGCGCTGAAACCAATCATTAAACGCCGTAAAAAAGCGCCCTGGCGTTTTGTGCTCGTGCTTGAGAATCAGCACACACAAAGCCGGTGTGAGCGTGAGCGCAACCATGCCCGAGATCAATACGGCGATGGTGATCGTTACGGCAAACTGTCGATACAGTTCGCCGCTTAACCCGCCCAAAAAAGCAATCGGCACAAACACGGCGCACAGCACCAGCACAATGGCGACCACCGGGCCGGTGACTTCTTTCATGGCTTTAATGGCCGCCGCACGCGCCGGTAAACCTTCTTCATGCATGATGCGTTCGACGTTTTCCAGTACAACGATTGCATCGTCCACCACAATGCCGATGGCCAACACCATGCCGAACAGGGTCAACGTGTTAATGGAGTAACCGAGTAAATGCATACCCGCAAAAGTACCGATCAGTGATACCGGTACCGCCGCAAATGGGATTAACGTCGCGCGCCAGTTCTGCAAAAATAAAAATACCACAAGAAATACCAGCAACATGGCTTCCGCTAATGTCTTCACCACTTCGCGAATGGATACTTCAACGAAGCGTGTGGTGTCGTAAGGAATCGAATAACTTAAACCCGCCGGGAAGCGCCCGGCGATCTCTTGCATTTTGGCGCGCACTTGGCTGGCGGCATCCAGCGCATTGGCACCCGGTTGCAGAAAAATACCCACCAAGGTTGCCGGATGGCCATTGATACGGCCGATGAAGTCATAATCCTTGGAAGCAAGTTCGACCCGCGCCACATCCTTCAAACGTAAGGTCGTACCGTTCGACTCTGCGCGTACAATAATATTTTCAAATTCACGCGCGTCGGCCAAACGGCCCTTGGTGGTAATGGTGTACACCAATTCCTGGGTGCCGCCATTGGGCGATTGGCCGATCTTACCAGCCGCAAACTGCGCATTCTGCTCGTTGATTGCGCGAATTAAATCGGCGGTCGTCAATTTTAATTGTGTGAGACGATCGGGCTTGATCCAAATACGCATTGCGTAATCTTTAGCACCAAAAATTTGTACATTGGTGGTACCCGGTATGCGTTTTAATTGGTCGAGTACATTGAGCTGCACATAGTTCGACGTGTACAAATCATCAAACCGCTCATCCGGTGAAGAAAATGCCAGCACTTGTAAAAACGAAGAAGAGCCCTTTTCGACCGCCACCCCTTGTCTTCGTACTTCCAAGGGCAGGCGTGGCTCTGCTTGTTTTACACGATTGTTAACATTCAGTGCAGCCTGGTCGATATTGGTTCCGATATCGAAGGTGAGCTGAATTTGTACGGTGCCGTTTGAGGTCGAAGTCGAACTCATGTACAACATGTGCTCGACACCATTGATTTGATTTTCAAGCGGTGCCGCTACGGTTTGTTCGATCACTTCGGCAGAGGCACCGGGATAGAAGGCGGTCACGGTGACCACGGGAGGCGCAATCTCCGGATACTGCGCAATTGGTAAAATGCGCATTGAAGATAAGCCGGCAATGATCAGAAAAGCAGATAAAACAGCGGCAAATATAGGGCGGTCGATGAAAAAACGGGAAAACATATGCGCCCTTTAGTGCGGTTGCGAAGCGCTAGGGGTTGCGCCGACGGCGCGGCGCACCGGAGCACCGGGACCGATTTTCATAACCCCATCGACAATGACTTGATCTCCCGCTTGTAAGCCCTGATTAATCAACCATGCATCGCCGTACCAATCGCCCACTTCCACCGGACGTATCTCGACTTTACTGGCTGCATTTACAATGTAGACGAATCGGCCTTGCGGCCCTTGCAGCACGGCTCGCTGCGGCACCAAAATGGCTTTGGGGCGCTGCGCGCCGCTTAAAACGACACGCACAAATTCCCCGGAATGCAATAACTGCCCCGCATTCGGGAATTCAGCACGTGCTTCACTCGTGCCGGTATCACCGCTGATGCGCACCCCAGAAAAATTGAGCTTGCCGGATTTATTGTAGACACGGCCATCCGCCAATTTAATTTTGACTTCAAACTGATCGTTCTTGGGTAGCACTAAACGTCCTGCTTCCACTTCCTGCAATAACTTTAAACGTTCTTCGTCCGAAATACCAAATAACACAAACATAGGATCAATTTGCACCACGGTCGCCAGCAACACGTCCGGCCCCGAAATGTAATTTCCTTCCGAACGCTGTGCGCGTCCAGCAATACCGGAGATCGGTGCCTCAACACGGGTATAACGTAAATTGAGTCGCGCTTCGGTCAAACGAGTGCGTTGCGCTTTTAAATCAGCAACCGCAATAGCTTCTGCCGATATCGAATCTTCAAACTCCTTCTGACTCGCGGCGTGGGCGGCGTACAAAGGCTTTAGGCGCGCCGCGTTACGCTGCGCTTGTGCCAAACGCGCTTCAGCACCGACGAGATCAGCCTCGGCACGAGCGGCGGCGTTTTCAAACGGGGCTGGATCCAGGATAAACAAAGATTCGCCTTTATTAACGGATCCTCCCTCGCGGAAATTGCGTTTTTGCAAAATACCCGTCACGCGCGCGCGCACCTCAACCTCGCGCGACCCGACAGTCTGCCCCACGTGTTCAAAACTGACGGGGACATTGGTCGGAGTCACATCGATCACACTCACCTCGGCCGGCGGCATACCGCTATGGGGCGGCGAACCGGCGGGTTGGCAGCCCTGTAATAAGAACATCGAAAGCAATAAAAAGCCGGCAGACGATGCTAGACTATGAGAAAACGAGCTTAATACACGACACTTCAAGGGTGTACCCTCCAGCCAATGAATAACCAACCGGTTAGAAATAGATCGACACAATAATTCGCCGA
Source organism: Betaproteobacteria bacterium (assembly GCA_043783305.1). Taxonomy (GTDB): domain Bacteria; phylum Pseudomonadota; class Gammaproteobacteria; order Burkholderiales; family Thiobacteraceae; genus RBG-16-58-11. Next base: position 9,398 of record JAYVZN010000103.1, on the reverse strand, counting down.
GCTTTTATAATTTAGCCTTAGCGCCCGTACGCAAGGGCCGGCCACAGAAGCCTCTGGGTACTTTATAATACATTCATGGATGTATGTAAATAGCCCGTCAAAAAAATTACACTTTAGTGGAGTCCCCGTTGACTCGGTAAATAACCCCTTACTTAAGTAGGAGCTCCGACTATTATGGCTCGTCGCACTAAAGAAGGCGCGCAAGAAACACGCAATCACATACTCGATACAGCCGAACAAGTCTTTCACGATAAAGGTGTCTCGCACACCACGCTCGCTGAAATAGCCAAAGCCGCCGATCTTACGCGCGGCGCAATTTACTGGCACTTTAAGAATAAACTCGATTTATTTCAGGCCATGATGGACCGTGTCACCTTACCGATGGAACATGCTTTTGCTAGCGGGGCCACTGAACTGGAGCATCCGTTGACCTTTATCCGGAATTGCTCCCTCGGTGTGCTCAAACAAGTTACCAGTGACCCGCAATCGCAGCGCGTCTTTGAGATTTGCTGTCATAAAGTCGAATACGTCGACGAAATGTCGCAGTTGCGCACCCGGCATATTGCCTGCCGCACTTCGTTTCTCACACATATTGAGCATGGTTTTAAACAAGCCTTCAAACAAGGCCTGATCCCGGCAACCGTTAATCCGCGTTTCGCGGCTGTCGGGCTGCACGCGTTGGTCGACGGTCTGATCATGAACTGGGTACTCGATCCAAAGTATTTTCCGTTATCCAAAGCCGCTGAATCAATTATCGACGCTTATTTAAACAGCCTTGCGCTACCCCAAAAAACACCGAAATCCGTAAAAAAGACACCCACAAAACGCCCCACTGCAAAAATCAAACGTCCATAACAACCACCCTCCTGCACAAGCCTCCCTTGTTATAAAAATAACCACGCCTTGCAGCTTTGCTATCGCGTACCGTTGCCCGATTTAGCGGGTGGCATGCTTCACTATTTTCAGATATTCGATCCGCCGCTGCTTCAGCACGCAAAACCACCTCTTAAAGCTCCCGCTTATTCTGCCGATACATGCTAATAAGCCGCATCCCCTGGCCGAACAAATGTATTCAAATACATTTATTAGGAAATATATTGGCGTGTTTTATTCCCATCCACTTCTAAGCACTATTGGCTTGGCCTTTGCGTTTATCTTAAGCTTTACTTCGCACACGGCGACGGCGGACTTGGTCAAGGTGGGCGGCACAGGTTCGGCTTTAGGCAGCATAAAACACTTGGCGCGGGCTTTTGAGCTTCAGCACCCCAATACCCGCGTTGTGGCTATCGAGTCCCTCGGCAGCAGCGGCAGCATCAAGGCCGTAACAGCCGGTGCGCTGGATATCAGCCTCAGCGCGCGTCCATTGAAGGTCGCAGAACGAACCCTTAATTTAACCGCACTGGAAGTTGCACGGACCCCTTTGGTGCTGGCCAGCATGCACAGACATAACGCTTTTAATACATCGGATATTTCTAAAATTTTCGACGGGCGCTTGGCGACTTGGCCGGACAATAGCCCCTTGCGCCCCGTTCTGCGCCCGAACTCTGATGCAGAATCCGATTTGCTGCGCGCCATTTCGCCCGACATAGATCGCGCTCTTAGCATCGCCCATCAACGCCCCGGCGTACATATCGCCATTACCGACCAGGACAGCGCCGACGCTATCGAGCGTATACCGGGAGCCATCGGCACCAGCACATTGGCCTTAATTTATTCCGAGCAACGTTCCATTCACGCGCTGCCGTTAGATGGTGTAATGCCCAGCGTGAATAACTTAGCGCACGGTCGCTACCCTTACTTTAAACCCTTGTACCTGATTACTGCGCAGAATATCTCTGCACCGGCGCGGGCTTTTATTGCGTTCATTCTTTCCCGGCAAGGTGCCTCGATTTTATCGAGCAACGGTTATCTTTTGGTGCCATAAGCCGCTTATGAACAAACAACAGGCACCTCTTCCTCGCACAATCGGCCGCGTTGCCATGATCATTGCGACGATTGTTGCCTTCTGCTTGCCCGCCGGTTTCTTCGGATTATCCTATCAGTATCAAATTGGTTCCATGCAATCGGAGTCTGAGTTTAATGCCACACTCACTACACAATACATTACCCTCAACCCCGACATGTGGCGCTTTCAAGAACACCGCCTCCAAACACTACTCGAAGAAGGACATACCAAATCTTCATTACCCGAACAACGCCGTATTTTGGATGCCTCTGAAAAAACGATTGCCAGCACACAATACAAACCGAACAGGCCCATCCTGTCGATTCGATCACCCTTGTACGATACCGGTAAAACAGTCGGTTATTTTGAGGTTAACCGCTCGCTACGCCCGCTGCTGTTAAAAACCGGATTCGTCGGACTGTTCGCGTTGGGATTTGCCGCCGTGGTCTTCGTCGTGCTCAAGATGCTGCCCATGCGCGCCTTGAATCGCGCGCTCTTAAGCCTGCGCCAATCAGAGGCGCTGTTCAGCAAAGCTTTTCATGTCAGCCCGGATCCCGTCATTATTTACCGCGTACGCGACGGCTACGTCATTAACGTCAACAATAGCTTTACACGTCTTACCCATTACAGCGTTACCGAAGTCGTCGGCAAAATGCTGAGCGATTTAAAGTTGTGGGTGGTAGAGGATGGCGAACAGCGCGCCGCTCAACAAGCCGTATTATTGAGGCAGGTAGTTCACAACCACGAACTTTGCTTGGTCACTAAAAATGGAGAGCATCGCGACATGCTGGTCTCTTCGGAAATGACGGAAATCGACGACGAAATTTGCCTGCTCATGGTCGCGCGTGATGTGACCGAACAAAAGCGTACCGAGCAACGCCTCGCCTACTTAGCAAACTACGATCACTTGACGGGTCTACCCAACCGCGTGTTGTTCCGCGACCGGTTGACCGGCGCAATGCAGCGAGCGCATCGCGCCGAACATTTGGTCGCACTACTGTATCTCGACTTGGATCGTTTTAAGCAAGTCAACGACACTCTCGGCCATCAATTCGGCGATGCGCTTTTGCGGCAAGTAACGGAACGATTGCAGCAGTGCGTGCGCAGCAGCGATACTCTTGCCCCAACATTACCTGACGAAAATTTTGATGCCACTGTTTCGCGACTGGGCGGGGATGAATTCACGATTGTGCTGGAAGATATCAAACACATTGACGAAATTTCACGTGTTGCCCAGCGCATTCTTTCCACCTTGTCGGTGCCTTACGATTTAAATGGGCGCTCCGTCTTTGTCGGTGCCAGCATCGGTATTACGGTTTACCCATTTGACGATCTCGATCTCGACAATTTGATCCGCAATGCCGACATCGCGATGTATCGCGCAAAAGCGTTAGGGCGTAATAATTTTCAGTTTTATACCGACGACCTGAATGCCAATGCCGAGGAGCGGTTATTACTGGAGACGGAGCTTCGACAAGCCTTAGAGCGCGAAGAATTTCAATTATTTTATCAAGCCAAGCTGGATCTGCGCAGCAACCGTGTTACGGGTGTTGAAGCACTGCTGCGCTGGAATTCTCCGCGCCTGGGTTTGGTTACCCCGGATGCCTTTATTCCCTTTTTGGAAGACACCGGCTTAATCGTCCCGGTCGGCGCTTGGGTGATACGCACCGCTTGCGCGCAAGCCGCCGCTTGGAACCGACAAGGCACGCACTTGAGTGTAGCCGTCAATTTATCGGCGCGACAATTTCGCGATGGCAGCTTAACAGAAACCATTGAATCCGCCTTGCATGAATCGGGTTTACCCGAAAATCAATTAGAAGTTGAAGTCACAGAGAGCATGTTGATGGAAGACAGCGCGAGTAGTCAGGCTACCTTGACCAAGATTAAACAGATGGGTATCCATATTTCAGTGGATGATTTTGGAACCGGCTATTCGTCGCTCGCCTATTTGAAGCGCTTTCCGCTTGACACACTCAAGATCGACCGCTCCTTCGTCCGTGACCTAGGGGTCGACCCGGACGATACCGCCATCGTCAACGCCGTCATTGCGCTTGCTCACAGCCTACGATTGCGCGTGGTCGCGGAAGGCGTGGAAACCGTTGAACAGCTTAAATTTTTACGCGATGCACAATGCGAATACGCGCAGGGTTATCACATTAACCGCCCCATGCAGACGGCAGCATTTGACACCTGGTTAGCGCAATATCACCCCGATTAAACAAAAAACCCACCACGTCAGCACCGCGAAAAATGCACCGGCCATGCCGAGTACGCGGCGCTACTGGTTGGGCGCAAATTGGTATGTTTCGTTTTACGAGACTCATCACGCACACCTTTCAGCAGGGCTGCTTACAGATCGGGTTGGCTGTCTTCCATGAATTGCAGAAAAACCATTTCCTCGCGCTTGAGCTTCGTGGCATCAATGCCACGCACATGTACCAAATCCACCAGCAGCGCGACCAGCGCGGGTATGCGCCAACCATTCTCATAGCGCGAGCCGCCGCTTTGCGTCACGCCTACCTTGGTCCAAAACGTGTTCTGGCTCATCCTACAATCTTGGCGCGGGGCCTTGAGAGCGGACTTCACCATTATCTTGTTCGAGCATCTGCAAGCGGCAGGCATCGTCGAAGAAGTGACTGGTTTCGGGGTGCATAATTTAATTCGACTTTGAACTGCCCCATTGTGCCGCAACCACGTCGCGCGTGCTGCTCTTGCTAATTTCTCTGCCTATATTCATCTGCCAATTCGGGTAAATACATATAATCATCATCATCCGATACATTATAAAAAAGAACATGCATTGTGATGCCAATGGCTGGGAGCGAAGCGATGCAAATTAACATTTGGAGGAATTTGTTCCTGCTTGAAAAAAACTGCTCCAATAAGTACAGCAGGCAGGTGGATTCAGGCGGGGAAATAATCCAAGCCACACTGGAAAAAATAATTATACCGAGCATGTAGGCTAGTAAGCTGTCGCGTCGATGTGCGGCTTCACGCCTCTGAACGCAGAGTTGAAACAAAAGCGAATTGTCCTGCGTAATTGCACGTCGCTCAGCCCAACCCAAGGGGATAAACCCCCGTTCCACGGTTGGCCAATTAAATTGAGTTATCTTTATTTTGCTGCTAACGTAAATGACTAACCACCTCCAGAACGGCACGCAGACCCCTGGAATAAGGTAAAACCATGTCACCACGAACATAATAACAAAAAGGCTAATCTCCGCTAACTCGCGCCCCTGAATAGTTACCAAGAAAGTTTGCGGGGCCGTGATGAAATCGGCTAATGACCGATCAAAGCAAGCAATTACGTAGGTGTCTACAAACGTAGCCGCCAGAAGGACGAACAGCCAAGATGAACCGCCCTTAGCTTCCTTGATAAGTTCAAATATTTTATTGAAAATGTCTATCATGCTCGGCAGAGGATCATTTAATTTGGGAACGCATTTTATGCTGATTTAAAATTAATCCTTTCCCACCCTGTAAATATAAAAAAATTTATCGTCTTTCGTCAGCAAAGTTTTGTTATCGGGGCTGATTTTTCCTTCTTTGCCGATATAGTTTGATCCGACAATCTCGCCAGTTTTTAAATTAACAACGTGTTTGCTCGTGAGTAAATACTGGTCGTCCGGGCTAAATGAGAGCGCCTGCCCCCAATTTTTTTCTTGCCATAGGTATTTTTTCTGCTTTATATCCCAAACGCTGGTCGGGGATTTTTCATTGAAGTCCGGGATGTCACCGGTTTCCGGGTTCACTATGGCGGCTAAACCTGCGATCACGGTTCCTGAGTGCCCGGCGACAAAGTGGACGAACGGGGGCGATATTGTAGAGCGAAGCTTTAAGGTCTTTGCATCCACTATCCCAAGCTGGCTCGATGTGGTAAACAGCAAAGATTTTCCGTCTGTCGAGAATCCCAAAAAAGGACGGAAGTTGTGCCCATTTTTAAATGGCTTGCCTTCTATAGATTTTTTCGTGCCTAGATAATATAAATCTACAGATGCGTAGTCATTACCTCCACCGCGTGGGCGCGCCGGATCTGCTAAAAATTTACCACTTCTGTCAAGGCGACTCTCAGGAAACAAAACATTGCAGTATTTAGTTTCTTTTCGAGTATTGGTTACAGTGTCTAACCAAAACGCATCCCTTTTCTGATCTTTAGAGGCGACACACCCAAACAGCCATCTCGCATCATCGGCAATAATTACAGAATTAAGGCTACGAGGCAGCTCGCATTTCAAAGATTTGGCTTTTAAGTCAAATGTCCAACAACCATCACCAAAGTAAACCGAATTACCTGCGCCAATATATCCATGCTTGCCATAACTAAATGGCACATAAGGGCTGTCTTGTGGCGATTCGATTCGTAATGTGTTGATAGGGATTTTTGCGATTAAAGAAAGTGGAGCCTCACTCGCAAAAATTGGCGTGCTTAGTATGAGGGCCATCAGCATAAAGGCTGTGGGTCGCAGCGATTTAGGCCAGATTATTTTACTGGGCGGCTGAGCATTTCCACGGATAGCCAGCATTATGCGTCACCTAAAATCTTGTAAATACGTTGTGTATGCTGAATGCGCTCAGGGAGACCATTAATCCCCCCATTTATCTTCCGTGTAACGCTTTCAATTGCATCAGGGTCATTGCCCGAACCTTCCGTAATCGTGGAATTAATAGACTTAAATCCGGTTCGAGATGCGCCGGCTTCCCAATACCATCCTCCTGCATCGATACAGTTAAAATTGTTGTTGCCGACTCGCTGAGGATCATCAATGATCGGAGGGCGCTTTGCAGAACTAGCGGGCCACCAATCAATGTCGAAGCTGTTCTTTTTTAACCATCCTCGATAAACATAATATCTTGCGTAGTTGTAACGGCCAGTGAGCTGCTTCATACCTCGCCCCCGAAATTTTTGGCCATCTCCAGTTTTACTTAACGTCAAATCAACTGTTAAAGCCGCATCGTATTTGGCATCTTTGTCCCCGGTTATAGAAACCGGTTGACCCTTACTATTAAGCAATTTTTCTTTTTCAATATTATCTTGAATATTGTCATATCGCTGGATGTGCGTGTAGTAAATATCCCGTGGGTTTTTATAGAAATCCGTAACCTCCGAAGCTAGGCTACCTGGGCGGTTACCTCTCTCTGATTGCTCTAGCATTATCTGTAAGCAGGTTGACTCAACCGCACCCTGGCCAAAGAAATGAATCATTTTGGTTCTCGTGGTAACGCCATATTTGTAGATGATTTTATTAACATCTAGTCTGTAGCGTTCGCGCGCTTGCGGTATGGGAAGCACATCGGCTGCATTGGAACCCACTGAATCAGGATAAATCTGCTCCAACTCCCCCTTACTCAACCAATGACACTTCTTAAAATGCTCCACAAACGCCACCGGATGGAAGTGCCAGACCTGCTTGGCATTGGGTAGCCCCGGCACCTTGTCCCAGAACTGCAAGGCCGTGACATGCGCCTTGAATTCCTGCCACAGCTTGTCCGAGTCGGGATTCGGTGGGTTCTTTTTTAAGTCTTCGTCGGCGCGCTTGATCTCGGTGTCTGCGGCCTTGAGCTCTTCCGGGATTTTCTGCAAGTCGCGCTTGAGCTTGGCCAAGGTTTGCTCACAGATGATAAGCGCTTGATCAGCGGTCTCCAGGCGTTCGGCGATACGGGCGATGGCCTGCTTGATCTCTGCTCTTTGCTCTTGGATGGTGATGATCTCGCCATCGGTATCGAAGATTGCATTCGTTGTCTTGTCGATGTCCCCGGTCTTGGTCGCCTTGTCCTTTTGCTGTTTGGCCAGCAGCGCGTTTTGTTGCTTGAGTTTTTGCTCCAGATCGGCCTGCTTCTTGGTGTTGTCTTGCAGGCATTGGTCCAGTGCGGCCTTGTCTTCCAGTACCTCTTGGCGGGCGTCTTTCACTTCCTTGAGTTGCTGCTCGGCATTCGTTTGCAAGGGTGCCAGGCGCGCTTGCACCGTGCTGAGCCAGGCCTTGTGGTTTAGCGCCAGTTCCTTTTCTCGGGCGGCGGGGTTCTTGAAGTAGGCCTTGAGCCAGCCCCAGCGCTGCTCGAAGTCGGAGGCGTCCCATTCCGTGGGGAATTTGCAGATGGCGTAGCTTAGGCGTTTGCGATTTTCTTCTTCGCGCACGAAACGTGCGAATTCCAGCGGCGCGAGCAGCCCATCATGGTTTTTGTCGAACAAGGGCAGGAGCGCAGCGGGTTCGCATTTACTGTCGTTGGGGTTGAGGGGGCCGTCATCTTCGGTGATGCGCTTCCAATGCCAATAGGGGAAGTCGGCATCGCTGAGTTTCTTGATCTCAGGTCGGTTGAGGTCAACCCAGCCTTGGCGACCATAGCCTAGGGGGATCTCCTGCAAGTTGCGAGCATTGGCTGGCAAGCGGTCGGGACCGATCACGCGACCGAAGCGGAGCAACTCGTAACCGGCGCTGATGTGCTGCGGGAAGCGCTTCTGCGCCAGCTTGTAGATTTCATACTCGAAGTTTGGATCGCTACGCTGGTCGATTTTTGCGCCGCCTTCGTTGTAGGTCGTGATGAGGCGGTTGCCGTTTTCAATCGTGCCCGACTTGGCGGATCGGCTGTAGGCCACGGTCACGCACAGCGTGGAGCGGGTGGCTTTACTGGTGGGGCAGTCCGGGGCTTCGGGGTATTGCGTCCAATACGGTGTGCCCTTGGGAATCACGAAATGCGTGTCACCCCATAGATCGATTTCGCCTCGACCTTGGTCATCGACGATGCAGTCATTGTTACCACGTTTGAAGAATTTATTTAGACTGGCCTCATCGGTGAATATCTCGAAGTGCATGCTGTGATCTTTATCGTAGACGCTGCCCAGTTCGCCCAGTTGTCGCTTGCGCTTGATCAGGTTGTCGTCGGCGGCAGGCGTTTGCACTGCGCCGGGCTTACCTTTGAAGCGCGCGGCCAATTTCGATAGGTGCATATACAGGGAATAGAACACAACCGGGGTATTCGCGCCGGATTCTTTTTCGTGTTTGAGGAGCACGAAGCCGTCGTCGCTCCAGCCGCGGTAGGACAACGGGTGTTGTTCAAGCGCTTGGGCATCGGTGGGTTTTACCGTGGGAAGGCGGTAGGCGATGATCGTGCCGTCGGCTATGGCGCGCGCTTGGTCGGTGCGCGGCGCATTGACTTCGAGGTGCACACCGCCATGCCACATTTGGCTGGGTAGCACGGGGTAGGTGCCCGCGTTCTTTACCAAAGCGGCAAATGAGAAGTCCATATCTTTGATCGCGCCTAAGATTGAGTGGCTAATAATCATAGGAATCTCTATTCGTCAGAAAACGGAAATTTGTAATTTTTGTTGATGGGAGTGGCTTCACTACGGGGAAGGCTGGGCAGCACCAACGGCACCCCTGTCGGCCCCTCCATCGCATGCTGCCCCGCATGCCGCACATGCACCCCACTGGTCTTAGAAACAATCCCATTACCCCCA
>JAYVZN010000102.1:0-19731 GCA_043783305.1 Betaproteobacteria bacterium | reverse complement strand
CTATGACACCATCGGGCGCGTAATTTCGCATGGGACACCGCTGGGTAATTTCACACTGAGCTATCTAGGTGAAACCAGCCAGTCGGTCAGCGAACAGGCCGGCAGCATCCAAGGGGTCAGCAGCATCCAAGGGGTCACATCTAGCATCCAAGGGGTCAAGCATCCACCAGAACAAAGGGGTCACATCTTGTAATATGATATTACTACTCCTAAGCCAAATATATTGCATCATCTCCGCATCAGTCAGAGCCGATTAATAAGTCAGCCCAACATAAAGGGGTCACATCTTGTAATGTAATATTTTAGTACTAAATCAATCCATAACCCGCCCGCTCCGCATCAAGCTTGCACACAGCCTCTACCACGTCACTTCGCGCGGTGATGGGCGGGAAAATATTTATTCGGGAGATGCCGACCGGAAGCTGTTTCTTGAAGTGCTATCGGAAGCCTGTGAGCGTTTCAACTGGCTGATTCACGCTTATTGCCTGATGGACAATCATTACCACCTCCTGGTTGAGACACCGGACGGCAATTTATCGAAAGGCATGCGCCAGTTGAATGGGGTATACACGCAACGTTTTAACTGCAAGCACAAGCAAGTTGGTTATATTTTCCAAGGGCGGTATAAGGCCGTCATCGTGCAGAAGGACTGCTATCTAGCCGAATTGGCGCGTTATATCGTACTCAACCCAGTGCGTGCAGAGATGGTGCGAAGCGCCCGGGATTGGCCCTGGAGCGGTTATCGCGCCACAGCGGACATGGGGGATGGCTCGGACTGGTTGGTGACTGCCCCGATACTTTCAACTTTTAGGGAGCGCAGGGTGGAAGCTGCGCAGGATTTAAGTGAAATGCCGACAGCCCAGCGACGGCAAATAGCCAAACCGCTTGCATACTATGCCCGTAAACATATCATTTGCGCGTAGCTCCTTTCGTCTCAGTTTCGTGAGTGTCCCATTTCCAATTCTGAATCTCCGGCATGTCTTCACCGTGTTTTTCAATGTAAGCCTTGTGATCGAGCAGCTTGTCTCGTAGGTACTGTTTGGCGTAGGCGGCACGTGAACCCAGACTCGGGACACGATCGATGACGTCGCCGACCAGGTGGAAGCGGTCGAGATCATTCAATACCGCCATGTCGAAGGGGGTGGTGGTGGTGCCGTTTTCCTTGTAGCCGCGTACGTGCAACTGACCATGATTGGTGCGGCGGTAGGTCAGGCGGTGGATCAACCAGGGATAACCGTGGAAGGCAAAAATAATGGGCTTGTCCTGGGTAAAAAGGGTGTCGAAGTCTTTGTCGGAGATGCCGTGGGGGTGCTCACTCTGCGGCTGCAGTGTCATCAAATTTACTATGTTGATAACGCGGATCTTCAGTTCCGGGAAGTGTTGACGCAGTATTTTCACCGCCGCCAGTGTCTCCAAGGTGGGCACGTCACCGCAGCAGGCCATGACTACATCGGGAGCCCCGCCTTCGTCGTTGCTGGCCCACTCCCAGATACCGAGCCCGGCGGTGCAGTGTTTGATCGCGGCATCCATGTCCAGCCATTGCAGTTCCGGCTGCTTGCCCGCGACAATGACATTGACGTCGTTGTGGCTGCGTAGGCAATGATCGGTCACCGAAAGCAGCGTGTTGGCATCGGGTGGCAAATAGACACGAATGATTGCGGCTTTCTTGTTCACCACCAGGTCGATAAATCCGGGATCCTGATGGCTGAAGCCATTGTGGTCCTGGCGCCAAACGTGTGAAGACAGCAAATAGTTGAGCGATGCAATGGGCCGCCGCCACGCAATGTCGCGCGTTACGTCGAGCCACTTGGCATGCTGGTTGAACATCGAATCAACAATATGGATAAAGGCTTCATAGCAGGAGAAGAAGCCATGCCGCCCAGTCAATAGATAGCCTTCGAGCCAGCCTTGGCACTGATGTTCACTCAACATTTCCATCACCCGGCCATCGGGCGCGACATGTTCGTCGCCGGGAACGATTTCGGCCATCGAACAACGGTTCGTTACTTCGAACAGCGCATCCCAGCGATTCGACGCGGTTTCATCCGGGCTGAAAATACGGAAGTTGCGTGCCTCGGCGTTGAGCTTCATCACGTCGCGCATGAATTCACCCTGCGTGCGTGTCGCTTCGGCTACCACCGCGCCGGGTTTCGGCACCTTGACCGCATAGTCGCGGAAGTCCGGCATTTTCAGGTCGCGCAGCAGCATGCCGCCATTGGCATGCGGGTTAGCGCCCATGCGCCGCTCGCCTTGCGGCGCCAGTTCGGCCAGTTCCGGAATCAACCTGCCCTGGCTATCAAATAGTTCTTCGGGGCGGTAACTTTTCATCCACTGTTCGAGTGTCTTTAAATGCTCCGGCTCCTTGAGGAAATGGGTGACTGGAACTTGGTGCGCGCGAAAGGTTCCTTCGATCAGTTTGCCGTCCACGATTTCAGGTCCGGTCCAGCCCTTCGGCGAGCGCAGGATAATCATGGGCCAGCGCGGGCGCTTGCTAAAGCCATTGGCACGCGCGTCGCGCTGGATGCGTTGGATCTCGGCAACCACCGTATCGAGTGTGGCGGCCATCAACTGATGCATCTGCTCGGGGTCGTCACCCTCGACGAAATACGGCGTATATCCATAGCCGCGGAACAGCGCTTCCAGTTCGTCGTGGGGAATGCGCGCCAGCACGGTGGGGCCGGCGATCTTGTAGCCGTTCAGATGCAGAATAGGCAGCACGGCACCATCGTGAATCGGATTGAGGAATTTGTTCGAGTGCCAACTGGTCGCCATCGGGCCGGTTTCTGCCTCGCCATCGCCCACCACGCAGACCACCAGCAGATCGGGATTGTCGAACGCGGCACCATAGGCGTGCGAAAGCGCATAGCCGAGTTCGCCACCTTCGTTGATGGAGCCCGGGGTTTCCGCTGCGACATGGCTGGGGATGCCGCCGGGAAAGGAAAACTGGGTGAACAATTTTTTCATCCCATGCTCATCCTGGGAGACGTTCGGATATAGCTCGCTGTACGTTCCCTCCAGATAGGTGTTGGCCACCAGAGCCGGGCCACCATGCCCGGGGCCTGTAATATTGATCACATTTAAGTCGTATTGCCGGATGACCCGGTTGAGGTGGACATAAACAAAATTCAAGCCCGGCGTGGTACCCCAATGCCCCAGCAGACGCGGCTTCACATGCTCCAGCTTCAAGGGCTTTTTGAGCAGCGGATTGTCATACAAATAAATCTGGCCGACCGATAGATAGTTGGCGGCCCGCCAGTAAGCGTCCATCTTGTGCAGAAGATCGGGCGACAAGGGTTTATCCGTGCGCTTAAATGTTTTCGTTTTGCCGACCATGTTCTTTTTCCTTTTCCGTTGGAAGGTTTAAAACGCGGCAGACCGATTCCGCGATCATCACTTCCTCATCCGTATGCATGACGCGCACGGCGACTCGGCTGGTCGCTGTAGAAATCACGCTCGCATTGGTTATATTACGTTCTTCATCGATTTCAATTCCAAGAAACTCCAGTCCGGCGCAGATCCGTGCACGAACGGTCGGCGCGTTTTCTCCGATACCCCCCGCAAAGACGAGCGTGCCCAGCCCGCCAAGCGCGGCGGCAAATCCGCCGATGTATTTTTTTACTTGGTAGCAGAACAGCGCTACCGCTTCGGCGGCGCGAACATCGCCGTCTTCGCGAGCCAGTAGATCACGCAGATCGGAGCTTGTTTCTGAAACGCCGAGCAATCCCGACTCGTGGTTGGTCATGTGATGAAACTGCTCTGCATTCATCTGCTCGGTTTGCGCCAAGTACCAAACCAGCCCTGGATCGAGATCGCCGGAGCGAGTGCCCATCGGTACGCCGGCAGCCGGCGTGAAACCCATGCTGGTGTCGATCCCTTTACCACCACGCACCGCAGCCAGGCTTGCCCCATTTCCAAGGTGGGCCAGAACCACCCTGCCCCGCGCTACCTTGGCACCTGCCACGCGTGCCAACTCGTCCAGGAGGAATGCATAAGACAGCCCGTGAAAACCGTAGCGCTCGACCCCCTGCGCCTGGAAGCGTCGAGGAATGGGTAATATCTTGGCGACCCGCGGCATCTCGCGGTGAAAAGCAGTGTCGAAGCAAACGATCTGCGGCAGATCCGGAACCCGTTCGCGCAGCAAATCGATCACGGCAATCTCGGAAGGCAGATGCTCCGGCGCATAGGCGCTGATGCGGCGCAGTGCATCGAGTAACTCCTGGGTAACGCGTTGCGGCTTGTTGTAGTGCGCGCCGCCGTTGACGATGCGATGGCCTACGGCTTGGATCGAAGTAAGATCGATTTGCTCATCAAGCCAACCGATCAAAAAATTCGCCGCCGACTGGTGATCGAAATTGCCGACGATGCGGCTGTCGCGTTGATTTCGCTCCTGGTTGTAAAACGTCAGCGTGGTGTCGTGCAAACCGATGCGGTCGACTTTGCCATGCAGCCGTCGCTGCCGCAGATCACCCATCCGATACAACGTAAATTTTATGCTCGACGAGCCGCCGTTTATCGCCAGCACGGACACGGCGGACACTAACGTACCGGCTGTGTGCTCGGTGTTGAGCATCACGCGGCTGCGTTCTTGTCAGAGTATGGGTTTACCGGCACCGTGCTAATCCGCTTTTCCATTTCGTTCACACTCAATAACAGCATGCCGCGCACTTTAACAATGCTTGTTTTCATCGTGCTACCTTAAGTTACCTTCGAGCTGCTTGACCCACTACACAGGCAAGTCTCAGGCAAAGATACTGAGAGCCCAAGACTTGCGCCGCTTCAATGGGCTTGCTTCGAGGCCCTTTGTTCGAAAAGTAAGGCACAGACAACAATAAACGCTAACAACGCCGCCGATGCGCTAAAGCGACTCAAGGCCAGCCCACCGGCCGCGAGCGGCTTATCCAAATAATCACCGACTACCGCACCCAAAGGGCGCGTGAGTATGAATGCAGTCCAAAATAAAACCGTGCGCGATATTTTGGTTCGATAGTACGCCGCAACGGCCAGTAGCAACAGCGCACTAAACACCAGCGCACCGCCGCTATAGCCCAAGCCGGCCGTGTCGGCGGTCCAATCACCCAACGCCGTGCCTAAGGTCTGCGAAAACATGATCGTCACCCAATAGAATATCTCGGCTTTGGGCGAGCTGACACTCGCAACCGATATTGTGCCGAGGGTGCGGTACCAGATCGCCAGAGAAGCCATCAGCAGAACAAACAGGAGCGTGGAGCCTCCCGCATAACCGATGCCGAGCGAGCGGTCCGCGTAATCGGCCAAGGTGGTCCCGACCGTGGTGGTGGCAATGATCGTTGCCCAGTATAAAAATGGATGAAAAACTTTTGCTTTGATTTGCGCAAACACTGCGATGAAAAAGAGGGTGGCAAAAATGGCGGTGCTCAGCAAATAACCGAGATTCAGCGACATAGAGACTGCATCGCCGGCGGTTTCACCAAGGGTGGTTGCTGCGATTTTAATCACCCAAAAAATTAAGGTTACTTCGGGTACTTTGCTCAAGGTTTGCAGTGCGCTATCGTGCGTTTGTGTTTTCATTTTTTACTCTCGCGTGCTTGCTATGAAATCTGTGTTGCAACCCGATGCAGAATCGCACGGCACCTCTTACTGCAAGCGGGAATCTTTCCACGTATTGGTTTACTGTTTTTGTTATGCCGATTTTGGTAGGGATCACGGCTAGGGCGATATTTCGCTGCTTGATGATTTTTTTTCGTCACGCGGATATTCGCGTCATTGCGAAGATACCGATCCTGCCAAATCGCCGACTAGCGTAATCGTGTAGTTACGGCCTTCCCATTCGCCGTTGTCCACACGTTGAAAAGTAAAAATAATCTGCTGCCCGGATCGCATGGTTTGAGTATCGATCTCGGCAACATGCAAGCCCAAGCCGGTGTCCTGCATTAAGGTGTCTTGCTGGCTTTGCCAAGCATCGCTGCTCCAAAGCATATTACTCGGTTCGAATACGGCGATATACAGCGTTTGTCCAATGCGGATCGCCGTAAGCGGCGCTTGCGGCAACCAGACGGCCTGTTGCATTGCCGGGCGTAGTCCCTGATAGCGTTGCCAAGTTGCGGAGGGTCGATCAATAGGGTGGCCGAGCTTGCTCGAGATCAAGAGTTTGACGTACTCCGCGTGCGCCCAAACCAGCGGCATGGCGGAACCGCTGGGTCTACCCGGAAATAATCCGCGCGCGGGTATGGGTGCGCTATCCCACACTTGTTCCGGCAGCATGCCACCGCTACCGCTCATGGCCACCATCGCTTCCAAGTAAGGTAGCGGATCATTGCCCGCAGCGAGTTCATAGTGTCCGCGTTCGCCGGTCAGCAGCGGCCAAGCACGCCCTAAGCCCACGCCGTCGAACGCCGAACCATCGGCATGCTCGCCATAACCATCGCCGTTATAGCGGTGCCAGCAAGGGCCGCTGGGAGTATCCACTTTCAGTAATTGGTCGATCAGCTTGACGCTATCCAACATCAGTGGATCATCAGCGCGGCGCAAGCCAAAGCGCACTAATTGCAGGCAGTCGACACTGATCTGTTCTTCAGCGGTCAGCACTGGGTCAGCATCGCGGTTTTTGATCGGCAATACATCGAGTAACGCACGCGGGTTTTCACTGGGTGCATTGCGAATATAATAACCTTTTACACCGCTGCGACGGGCCAGCGCTGTGTCGTAAACCGCGGTCCAGGTTTCAATATGCGCGTTCCAAAAATCGGCCAGCGCGAGCGTGAAGGTGCGTGCGCCGGGAGTCAACCAAGCAGAACCTTCCACCAACGCCGCGATACACACTGAGAGCGTAAAAGTATTAATGCCCGCATCTTCTTCCCACCGGTCTTGCTGGCTAATCGGACCGTTACGCGCAATAAATCCCAGCGCACGCGCGATCATGTCGGACACCGCAATCCCTTGCAGTGCATCGCGCTCCGCTAAGCGCGCCGCGAGCAGTACGGGAAAAGCCGATTCATCGAGTTGCTCGCCCTGCCAGTACGCTTTACCGCCGAGCCATTGATTTTGATACCAGTGCCCGTCCGCATGCTGGGTCGCAATCAGATAGCGCAAAATATCGCGCGCTTCGTCCTCGGCGCCGAGCACTAACAAGGCTCCGGCACTCTCGACCAAATCGCGCGGCCAGACCAAATGATAGCCGCCGCGCTCATCGCGGGTATTGCCCCAGGGAATACTCAGGCTGGCTACCATCGCGCCGGGGAACAACTTATCTTGATGCACGCGCAACACCATAGCGGAGGTTAAGAATTGTTCGCGCAAGACGGCTGGAAACGCCTGCAAACTATCGCTCAACTGGGCACAACGGCGATGCCATACCAACCAGTCATCGCGGTATTCTTGCCAAACTTGATCGAATGGTTGCAGCAAAGCGGAGATGGCCAAGGTTGCCGCCGATTCTTTGCTGCTGGAAAATCCCAGCGCCAGCGTTGCCTGTCGCGGCAATTCGCCCATCAATGCCACATTACCCGGCCCGGCACTTGCGTATTGCCATTGCATGCGCTGGTGCTGCGAAAAATCTTGCCAGCCGTCGCTACCGCCGACGTAACCCGCGCTTGCGCGCTCCCAGGCATCGCTTTGACTTTTATCCGTCGCCATCAAAGCCAAACCGAAAGGCCCCTGCTCCGCCCACAGCACACGCCGTCCGCGATAGGTATCTACGGCGGCCTGGTTGTCGTAGCCGGTACCGCCCAAGTGCGGCGCCAGCAGCGCGTAGGGTCGCAATCCCGGTTCGCCCTCGAGCTGAATATCCACGAGCAATACGTCGCGACGAGGGTCCGGGACAATGCGCAATCTCAGCGTGAAGCGCGGGTGTTCATGCAGAATTTCAATCGCCGGAACACCCGGTGCCGCCCAGATTAAACGATGAGAGTCTAAGCGTTTCACCTCGACCCAAAAATTTTGGTCATCGGCCACGATAAAACCGAGGTCGCGAATTTGCGGAATATCGATGCGCGGGTAAAACACTTCGTTCACAATCCCGCCGCCAATGGTGAACCATACACACGATGAACCCAAGGCACAGCCGACCATTTCCTTGGCGCTGCTGCACCAGGTCGGTGAAACGCCCGGGCCAGCGGGTGCATTTTGCAGGAAGATTTGATCCGTCATCGATTAAAGTTCTCGGCCTGTCGTCGTACTGAACGTCGGCGTTAACCAGCTTTTACCATCGCGCGCTACCAATAAATCCGCCGCTTCCGGGCCCCAAGATCCGGCCGCGTAGTTGGGAAAATCCGGCGCTGGATTTGCCGCCCAAACTTCGAGCACCGGCATCAACAATTGCCATGCGGCTTCAACCTGATCGGCGCGCATAAACAGCGTCGCATCGCCGACCATAACATCCCACAGCAAGGTTTCGTAAGCGGCCGGTGTCTCGGCTTGAAAAGCTTCTTTATAACTAAAGCGCATATCAACAGGACGCAGGCGCAACGGCGAGCCGGGTTCCTTGGCTAAAAATTTCAGTACAATGCCTTGTTCCGGATTCAGTTGAATAACGAGCCGTGCCGGTTGCGTGTTGAGACCCGCCGATACGGGAAAAGCCCGATGCGGAACATCGCGAAAGCGAATAGAAATTTCCGAAACGCTCGCCGCCAGCCGTTTGCCGGTACGCAGATAGAAGGGCACATCCTGCCAACGCCAGTTGTCGATATACAGTTTAAGCGCCGCATAGGTTTCGGTATTGGAATGCGCGCCGACATGCGGCTCATTGCGGTACGCCGGTAGTTTTTCGCCTTGAATCCAGCCCTCCGCATACTGTCCACGCGCAGCGCACGCATCCACGGTGTCGGGTGTAATCGGGCGTAAGGCATGTAAAACATCGACTTTTTTGCCCCGAATATCATCCGCGTCGTAGGCGACCGGAGGTTCCATCGCGACGAGACAAAGCAATTGAAACAAATGATTTTGCACCATGTCGCGCAGCGCGCCAGCCTGTTCATAATAACCACCGCGTTGTTCAACGCCCAGGGTTTCAGCCGCCGTAATCACTACGTGGTCCACATAACGCCGGTTCCAAATCGGTTCAAACATGGGATTTGCGAAACGCATAGCCAGAATATTTTGCACCGTTTCCTTACCCAGAAAATGATCGATACGAAACAACTGCCGTTCTTCAAAAACGCGGCACAGCGCATCGTTGATCCGACGGAAGGATGCCAGATCATTTCCCAGCGGTTTTTCCACCACCAAACGAACATGCTCCCGATCTTGCGCTAAGCCCGCAGCACCAAGACCGAGCGCAATCGGCTCAAACAAAGAAGGCGGTGTGGCCAAGTAAAAAACCCGCTCCGCTTTGCCGTCCCATTCCGCATCGTAGCGCTCCAGGGCTTGAGCTAGCGCCGGATAGTCGCTGTGGTTGTTCGCATCGACCCGGATAGATCGAATCAAACTTGCAAAATTGTTCCAAGCATCCGGTGGCGGTTCTCCGCGTCGCGAATTCTCCGTAATGCCTTTGTAAAAGTGCGCCGCGAGGTCAGCATCACTACTCTCTGTACGATCAACGGCCAACAGCTTAAAGCGCTGCGGTAGATGGCCGTCAAGGTACAAGTTGAAAAGGGCAGGAACCACTAAGCGCCAAGAAAGATCACCGGCGGCACCGAATAAAATAAATAAAGTATCGCTGACAAAAGTTGCTTTCATGGCCTTTAAATTTTATAGAGGTAATGGTCGTTTGACCGGTCCGCTTATGCATCGTTCCATGCGCGCATCAGCCCGTGCAATCATTAGGCGGCGTTAAGTTTACCTAATTCATCATATCGGGTGTAAGGGAACAACGCAGCACGGTCTGCCCTTCGCCTTGGCGTACACGATTGCTGATCCACCACAACGCACCTTTTTTTACACTCCAATACTGCTCTTCTCCACACAATAAAAATGCGGCGAGCAGGCCCAATGTCGGCTGATGACCCACGATCAAAACAGCGTGCGGGGCTTCCGGCCAAGACGCGACCCTGAGGATCGAAACCGTGCTCGCATTTATACCGACTTCGGTCGTCGTTTCAAATGGAAGTTCCAGGGTTTGTACCGTTTGTTGCGTGCGCGTTGCGGGGCTGGCCAGGATGCGCGTGTTTTGCGGTAAATGTGCGCGTAGCCAAGCGGCCATTTGTTGCGCTTGTTTTTGCCCTTTATCGGTCAATCGCCGTTGAGCATCCGGCAGACCGTCTTCTGCTTCGGCATGACGCCATAAAATCAAATCCATCCCGACCCTTTCCGAATAGTGCTCGGTAAATACTAAAACTTTAGAGCGTAAATGTTACACTAAAAGCTGTGAACCTCTCGCTGATCATCCCCGACTTACTCCTGCCGCAAGCGCCGAATGCTTTACCGGGTCGTTATCAAGATTTGCGCTTACCCGCTTTAGAGCGCTTGTTCGCCCGCGGTACGCTGCAGCAAAGTCCCGGATGTACCTTGGAGCACTTTTTACTCGAACAATTCAACGTGAAAGATAAACAGTCGGTTGCGCCGTATACTTGGCGCGCCGACGGCGGTAGCACCGATACTTCTTATTGGCTGCGCGCCGATCCGGTGTACTTACAAGCGCAGCGTGGTCAATTGGTGCTAGTGGATGGCGCTATGCTGGATATTACGGAAGCGGAGGCGGACGCGCTTTGCACGACGCTCAATCAACATTTCGTCTCCGACAATCTGCGATTCTTTCCCGCGCACCCGACGCGTTGGTATCTCGCATTGGATCAATCGCCGGAATTAATAACGGAGCCGCTGGCGCGTGTCGCAGGGCAAGCGGTCAATGATTGTTTACCCCGTGGGGCCACTGGGCAGCGTTGGAATCAAATCCTCAATGAAGCGCAAATGCTGTTGCATGCGCATCCCATCAACGAAGCCCGCGAACAACGCGGACAAACCGCGATCAATAGCCTGTGGCTGTGGGGCGGTGGTATCGCGCAAAAATTGTCGCCCTGTTCCTTGCACCGCCTCTGGGCCGACGATGCCCTCGCACGCGGCCTAACCCTAACGGCACAAGTGGCTTGGCATGCCTTACCGCCGGATGCCCGCGCGTGCTTGGCTGGTGCCGCACCCCACTCACAGCACTGGGTCGTGCTCGATGGCCTGCGCCATGCCGCCTGGTATGGCGACGATGCCGCCTGGCGCGCCGGATTGGCGCAATTAGAATCAAACTGGTTTGCACCGCTGGAACAAGCTTTGCACGCCGGGCGCATTCGCAGCCTTACCCTTTATGCCATGAACGCGCAAAGTCTGCTGATATTACACAGCAAGCGCGCACAGCGTTGGTACTTTTGGCGGCGCACAAAAACGTTGAATAATTATTTACCACCGCATTGACGGTCAGCGTGTCACACTGCAAACCCGCTATAAATACAGTACTTGGTAGGATAATCCGCGTATGACCCGTATTACCACTCGCCCTTATACGCAAGCCAATTTCACGCGTCTTACGCAGCACGGCCTCTCACCCTTGCTGGCGCGCATTTACGCCGCCCGTGACGTGACCGATCCGCATCAATTAGATGCCGCGTTGGCGGCACTCCTGCCCATTGCCCAGCTTAAGAATGCCGAGGCGATGGCCGTTTTGCTCGCGGATGCCATTGTCGCCAAGCAACGCTTGCTCATTGTGGCCGATTACGATGCCGATGGTGCCACGGCCTGCGCGGTAGGTTTACGCGCCTTGCGCGAGTTTGGAGCGATAGTCGATTTTCTGGTACCTAACCGGTTTGAATACGGTTATGGCTTAACGCCGGAGATCGTGCGCTTAGCCGCAACAATGCAACCGGATGTGATCATTACCGTCGACAACGGCATTGCCAGTCACGCTGGCGTAGACGAAGCGCATCGTCTTGGTATGCGCGTTTTTGTTACCGATCATCATTTACCGGCAGATACTTTGCCAAATGCCGACGTGATCGTGAATCCGAATCAACCCGACTGTCCTTTTCCCAGTAAAAATATCGCCGGGGTGGGGGTGATGTTTTATGTGATGCTGGCCTTACGCGCCGAGTTGCGTCGGCGTGGTGTGTTTGCAGAAAAAACCGAACCCAATCTCGCCAAGCTGCTCGACATCGTTGCGCTCGGCACCGTGGCCGACGTGGTGAAGCTGGACGACAACAATCGCATTTTAGTGCGCCAAGGCTTGGCGCGAATTCGCGCCGGACAGGCTTGCGCCGGTATTCTCGCCTTGTATCAAATCACCGCCCGCGATGCGCAGCGCGCCTCGACTTGGGACATGGGCTTCATGCTCGGCCCGCGCTTAAATGCCGCCGGGCGTCTCGATGACATGTCGCTCGGTATCAGCCTGCTCACCACCGATGACACAGACCACGCCCAAGAATTAGCACGCAAGCTGGATGAATTAAATCGAACCCGGCGTGAAATTGAAGCCGGGATGCAGGAAAGCGCGCTGGAAAATTTGGAGCACATCGTCGTCGACGAGCGCTTCGCCTTAAGCCTATTCGACCCGACCTGGCATCAAGGCGTGATCGGCATACTTGCCTCGCGCCTCAAGGAAAAATTTCATCGCCCAGTGATCGCCTTTGCGCAAAGCGGCGACGGTGAGTTGAAAGGCTCGGGACGTTCCATCCCGGGTTTTCATCTACGCGATGCGTTGGACTTAGTGGCCAAGCGTCACCCCGGTTTACTCAAGAAATTCGGCGGTCACGCGATGGCGGCCGGCGTGACTCTTGCACCGGAATCGCTGACTCTGTTTGAAACGGCCTTTGAAACCGTCGCGCAGGAGCGGCTCACACCCGCCCTACTCGCGCGCCGCATTGAAACCGACGGCGGGCTACCCATTGCCGATGCCGATCTCGACATGGCGCAAACCTTGACGCAGCAAGTCTGGGGCCAAGGTTTTCCCGAACCGCAATTCGTGGATCGATTCATCGTTGCAAGTCAACGCATCGTGGGTGAAAAACACACCAAGCTCAAACTTGAACGCGACGGCACGCAGTTTGAAGCGATGCTGTTCTTCCGCGCGGACATCCTACCCGGTGAAATAGAAGCGGTGTACCGTCTCGACATTAACGAATTCAATGGTAAACGCCGCTTGCAACTTATCCTGCAGCACTGGGAAATAGCATGCGCATCCCCGTCTTAAACGACTTCGACATTTATTTACCTTTGCGCCCTGCTTGGTAGCGTCGAGTCCTCCCAGCAGAAACCGGGGTGATCAATTTTAAAGATTTGTCGCTGGCCAATCCCTTATTTCGTTTTTACCCTTAATTCAACACGCTTTCTTCAACCTGGAAATCTGGTATCTTTGTGCACGGATGAGTTGCACGACTTACCACCTAAATTCGCTTACAAATAGGACACTTTAACGTTACATCCGCCGCACTTAAACGATCCACCTATAAATATATTTAAAGTTGAAAGGAAACAATATGTCTTATTTAGCACCTTCAGAATTTGTTACCAAGATGGTGGATGCCGGGGAATCAAAAATTTTCATGGCCACCCGCGATGTGTTGATTAGAGCCTACATGGCCGGGGCTATCCTAGCCATTGCGGCGGTATTCGCCGTGACGGTCAGTGTTCAAACAGGTTATCCGATCATTGGGGCTATTTTATTTCCGGTTGGTTTTTCCATTTTGTATTTAATGGGTTTTGATTTACTCACCGGTGTTTTTGTTTTAACGCCGCTGGCCTTGTTTGATAAACGACCCGGTGTCACCCTGAGTGGTATTCTCAAGCACTGGGGGCTCGTTTTTATTGGTAATTTTTTGGGCGCGTTAACAGTCGCTTTGATGATGGCGATCGTCTTCACCTATGGTTTCACTGCGCCACCCGATAAAGTGGGTAAAGTGATTGCCGGAATTGGTGAAGCGCGTACGCTGGGGTATCAAGCGCACGGTGCCGCCGGCATGCTCACACTTTTCATCCGTGGAATGTTGTGTAACTGGATGGTCTCTCTAGGTGTCGTCGGCGCGATGATTTC
This sequence comes from Betaproteobacteria bacterium, assembly GCA_043783305.1. GTDB lineage: Bacteria > Pseudomonadota > Gammaproteobacteria > Burkholderiales > Thiobacteraceae > RBG-16-58-11. The sequence goes on along the minus strand of JAYVZN010000102.1, from coordinate 5,810 downwards.
TACCACGGTCAGCGGTAAAGTGATCGCCATGTGGATGCCGATCATGCTCTTTTTTGGAATGGCCTTCGAGCATTCCGTCGTCAACATGTTTCTGTTCCCATCCGCGATGATGATGGGTGGAAATTTCTCAGTAATGGATTACATGATTTGGAATGAAATTCCAACGGTTCTGGGGAACCTGATAGGAGGCCTTTCGTTAACCGGGCTAACGTTATATACCACGCACATCAAAACCGCGCCTAAACGCTCTTTTAATTAATTGGCATTAAAATAGCAGGGTCTCAACCGCTATGCTGGGTTGAGGCTCCCTAACAATCCCTGTTTATTTTATAAAGGTGTTCGCCATGACTCGCAACGAAGTAACCGAATTGATTATTACGCACAAACTGCGCAAACAACTAACGTGGCCCCAACTGGCGGAAGCCATTGGTAAAAGCAAGGAGTGGACAACAGCCGCTCTGCTGGGACAGATGACGCTAACCGCCGAGCAAGCCGCCAAGATAGGTGCCCTGCTGGACTTGCCCGCCGAGGCGATGGAACAACTTCAGGTTGTTCCTTATAAAGGATCGCTTCCCACCGCCGTGCCGACGGACCCATTGATTTACCGTTTTTACGAATTGGTCAACGTTTATGGCACCACTTTTAAGGCGCTGATCCACGAAGAATTCGGCGACGGCATTATGAGCGCTATCGATTTCAATATGGATATGCAGCGTGAACCCGATCCCAAAGGAGACCGCGTTAAGATCGTGATGAGCGGCAAGTTTCTTCCTTACAAAAGTTACTGAGCGTCTCAGCCCTATGCGTGTTGAAGGCTGCTGCGACAGGATAAAATGTCCAGTCAATTAAAAATATCGGTCGGGCAATATTCCGATAAAGGCCGCAAGGAAATTAATCAGGATTTTCACGGTGTTTATATACCCAAAGAACCCCTTTTAACTTCCAAAGGCATTGCCATTGCGCTGGCCGATGGGATCAGTAGCAGCGATGTAAGCCAGATCGCTAGCGAAGCCGCCGTTACGGGATTTTTAGCGGATTATTTTTGTACTGCGGAAACCTGGTCGGTCAAGAAGTCGGCGCAGTGCGTGTTGATGGCAACCAATTCCTGGTTACATTCACAGACTCGGCAAAGTCAGCACCGCTACGATAAAGACCGGGGCTATGTCTGCACATTCAGCGCTATGGTCATCAAATCGACAACAGCGCATATTTTTCATGTGGGTGATACGCGCATCTACCGCTTGCGCGGTAATACCCTGGAACAATTAACCAATGATCATCGGTTTTGGGTTTCGCCGGATAAAAATTACCTTAGCCGTGCTTTGGGTATTCATCCGCAACTTGAAATTGATTATCAAGTTGTGCCGGTGGAAAAAGGAGATACTTTTTTATTCGCCACGGATGGCGCTTATGAATATGCGGACGCTCCTTTCATCATCAATACGGTTCATGAAAATGAAAATGATCTGGATAAAGCCGCGCAAGCCATCGTTGACGAAGCATACAACCGCGGTAGTGCGGATAACCTCACCACTCAGCTTATTCGCGTCGATGAATTACCGCGTCAGGATGTTCATGAGATTTATCAGCAGTTAACCGAGTTGCCGTTTCCGCCCGCGTTGGAAACAAGAATGATTTTTGACGGGTACAAAATTATCAGAGAAGTACATGCCAGTAGTCGCAGTCACGTTTACTTGGCGGTGGATAATGAAACAAATACTTCCGTTATCGTCAAAACGCCCTCCGTTGACCTTCGGGGCGATCCGGCTTACCTGGAACGATTTTTAATGGAAGAGTGGATCGCTCGGCGTATCAATAGCGCGTATGTGCTCAAGCCTTGCTCACAAACCCGAAAACGCAACTACCTCTATCTCGTTACAGAATTTATTGACGGACAGACATTAACGCAGTGGATGATTGACAACCCAAAACCAAACTTGGAAACAGTGCGTGGGATGGTCGAACAAATCGCCAAAGGATTACGCGCATTTCACCGCTTGGAAATGTTGCACCAGGATCTGAGACCCGACAACATCATGATCGATAAAACGGGTACGGTGAAGATTATCGATTTTGGCTCAACGAGCGTTGCCGGCATTATGGAAGTAACGACACCCATCGAACGCAACAACCTCCTTGGTACGGCACAATATACCGCGCCGGAATATTTTCTAGGCGAAGGCGGTTCCGTGCGCTCGGACCTATTTTCTTTGGGCGTGATAACTTATCAAATGTTAACCGGAAAGCTACCCTATGGAGCGCAAGTAGCAAAATCCAGAACAAAAACCGCCCAAAAAAAATTGAAATATATCTCGGCGCTTGAAGAGGATCGCGCTATCCCCACCTGGGTCGATGAAGCGCTCCGGAAGGCGGTGCATCCAAATCCCTACCAGCGTTACGAGGAATTATCGGAATATCTATTTGATCTACGTCATCCGAATAAAGCGTTTCTCAATAAGCGGCGTCCACCTCTCATGGAACGTAACCCAGCGCTTTTTTGGAAAAGCGTTTCTTTTATTCTCGCCGTTATCGTTGCCCTATTATTGATTCGGTGATGCCTTTTATGATTGGTGCGGTGCACATTGACGGCGATGCGGTAAAATAGCGTTTTATGAAACTGAACCCTTATGGAAGCCGAACAACTCAACATTATCGCCAACCGCCTTAGCGGCTTGGCCGTCCGCACCACCGACTTGCGGAGGTATCTTTGACTTCGATGTCAAGCAAGATCGCCTCGCGGAAGTCTCACAGCAACTAGAAGACCCGACGATTTGGGAAGATGCCAAGCGCGCCCAAGAGCTGGGCCGCGAACGGCGCATGCTGGAAGCCGTGGTCAATACCTTGATTGAGCTCGATAGCGGCCTCAAGGACTCGCAAGAGCTATTCGACATGGCCAGCGCGGAAAACGACGACGACACCCTGCAAGCCGTGGAAGCCGACTCGCAAGCCCTGGAAAAAACCGTCGAAGGCATGGAGTTCCAGCGCATGTTCGCCAATCCGATGGATCCCAATAACTGCTTCATCGACATCCAAGCTGGCGCAGGCGGCACAGAAGCTTGCGACTGGGCCTCGATGTTGCTGCGCCAGTATCTAAAATACGCCGAACGCAAAGGCTTCAAAGCCGAACTGTTGGAAGAAACCGACGGTGATGTTGCCGGTATCCGCTCCGCCAGTCTGAAAATCGAGGGCGATTACGCCTACGGTTATTTGCGCACCGAGACCGGTGTCCACCGCTTGGTACGCAAATCGCCATTCGATTCGGCGGGTGGTCGCCATACTTCGTTTGCCAGTGTGTTTGTGTATCCGGAAGTCGACGAGTCGTTCGAGATCGACATCAACCCTGCCGATTTACGTGTCGATACCTTTCGTGCCTCCGGTGCCGGTGGTCAGCACATCAACAAAACCGATTCCGCGATCCGCATCACCCACGCGCCGACCGGCATCGTAGTGCAATGCCAGAATGACCGCTCGCAGCACCGCAACCGCGCCGAGGCGATGGCTATGCTCAAATCACGCCTATACGAAGCGGAAATCCGCAAGCGCCAGGTGGAGCAAGATAAGCTGGAAGCGGGTAAATCCGACGTGGGCTGGGGCCACCAGATCCGTTCCTACGTGCTCGACCAATCGCGCATCAAAGACCTACGCACGAATTACGAAACTTCCAATACGCAAAAAATACTGGACGGCGATCTGGATGCGTTTATCGCAGCGAGTTTGAAACAGGGTGTTTAGTGATGCAGCGGTAGCGCCAGTTGGATTTGACAGGCTAAATATGTACATGTAGCATTAATCCATGTACATGAATGGAGGGATGCCATGAAAAAACTCACCCTAACTACTTTGCGCCAACAAATTTTCCAGATCGCTGATGAAGTCTTGCTGACAGGCCAGCCCGTTAGTATTGAACGCAATGGCAAGGTGCTGTTGCTCAGCCCGGCAGTCGCATTAAATAAATCGAAAAGTTTGAAATTGAAACGCAGGAAACTGATCCGTGGTGACGCTGAATCACTGCATACTGTGAAGGTCGGAGAATGGCACGAGTTGGAAAATCTGGCCTAGTCCACCTGGATACGCATATCGTTTGCTGGCTGTACGAAGGCCGCTCGGAGCTGCTGACCCCGGTGGCATTACAGACCATCGAATCTGGCTTGTTGCAGGTTTCTCCTGTGGTGCAACTTGAGCTAACCTATTTGCACGAAATTGGCCGCATCAGCCGCGACGGCGGTCATGTACTGGATGCGCTGGCCAAGGACATCGGCCTGAGTGTGACGGATGTGTCGTTGGCCCGGGTAATGAAAATAGCCGGTACACTGACCTGGACGCGCGACCCGTTTGATCGCATGATTGTTGCCCATGCCGCGGTTGCAGATGCGGCACTGGTAAGTAAAGATGGCTTGATACGCAAGCATTGCGACAGAGCGATTTGGTAAACCGAGCTTAAGGAGAGTAAATCATGAGTGAATCCCTGATTATCGAACAAGAAATGCAACGGCAGTTTCATCAACTGGCTAAGGAAACGCACCGGACAGAGTCTGAAATAATCCACGAAGCCCTGGCCGGATACCTCGCCGCAGACCAGCACTATGTCGAAGTGCTCAAACAAAGGGTTGCAGCGGCTGACCGTGGCGAATTCGCTGACGATAGTGAGGTCAAAGCATTCTTTGCTGAGCGCGATGAATAATGATACTGCGCTGGCTTGAGGCCGCTATTGCTGATCTGCGCGCAATCAAAGCTTACATTGCCGAAGAGAATCCCGATGCTGCGCGGCGGGTTATTGCCAGCATACGCAGTGAGACCGGCATTCTGATAAACCAGCCAACTATCGGCAGGGCTGGACGAATAGCGGATACCCGCGAATTGGTCATGAGCCAATACCCTTACATCGTGGCTTACCGTGAGCAGAGTGACGAAGTACATATCCTTGCTGTAGTTCACACATCGCGCCGATGGCCTGCGCAATTGTCGAAAGGAAAAAGATAGGCTTTACAGCATTGCTTCGCACCTGAGCTATACAAGATTTGTGTTAAATTGCAAAGCGAACGTTGCCAAGTGCATCGCATTAGAATGGCAAAACAGGCCGGAGGTTCGATTACTCTCGCGCATTGGTACAATGCGCAATACGCACTCTAAACTTTAGACGAAACAATCAAATTAGGGGGATTTATGTCGGAAGCTATTCCTGTTCTTGTAGACGATATTTATTTGGACACAAATAACCCCCGCTTTGAAACTGAACAAAAAAATCAGCGAGCAGCATTAGAAAAAATAGTTGATAGCGAAACGATTGCCTTAGCACGCCACATTTCAAAACATGGACTTAATCCCCTTGACGGACTGGCAATTTTTTTCGATGTGAAGGAAAAAAAATATGTTACAGCTGAGGGAAATAGACGGTTAGCAGCACTTAAGTTGCTCAATAACTTTTCTTTACTGGATAGTTTGAAAGTATCCAAGCCAGTAAAAACAGAACTAAAAAAAGCACCCAAAAGCATACTGTCCAACTTGAAAGAAGTGCAATGTGTCCTGTTCGAGTCAAAGAAGGCAGCAGCGCTTTGGGTAAAACTAAAACATACCGGAAAAAACGGTGGGGTTGGAACTGTTCAGTGGAATCGTGAGCAGCAGAAGCGCTTCGATAGCGCCTACTTAGACCATAAACCGTCGCAATTGCAGGTGCTTGATTTTTTGCGCGATGAATTTCAAGGGGATAAAGATATTAAGACGTTCATAAGTAAAGCCACATATAATACAACACATGAAATGCAAAAAAACAATTGACGCAAGAAGCTACTCACACCAAACACTGGAAGAAA
>JAYVZN010000101.1:0-20025 GCA_043783305.1 Betaproteobacteria bacterium | reverse complement strand
GTTCATTGCTTGCGCCAGAAACATCGACAGCGTCTCGGTCGGGGGGAACAATCTTTCTCGATGTGCCGGCAGCAACGCCCCGACTTCATCAAGCAATTTTGGACTGGTGAGCAAATTGAAAAATGTGTAAGGATCGCTGTTGCTGGCATGGCTGCGAACGCGTCGTTGTTGCGGTGCACAGGCGTGACGTTTAGGAGGCATATAGGCTGGCTCCTTGAAAGTGATAGATGGTTTGTCTGGCGATGCCACCTTATCACTTGAGCCAGCCTTTATTTCATTAAGTCAGTTACTTATGCTTTAAGTAAGTGCCATTCTTAATGAAAAAACTCCAGCACCGTAAATTTATATGAAGAGTGTAGACCTATTCGCTGGTGCAGGTGGGTTATCGTGCGGCCTGAAACAATCTGGATTTACCCCTGTTCTTGCAAATGAACTTGTGCCTCAGTTTGCAGAAACCTACCAACTCAATCACCAAGATGCCCAAGTAATAGTTGGCGATGTACGCCAAGTCTGTGAAGCCAATTTAAAAAAGCTCCTTGGAGTTGCTGAGGATGAAATCGATTTGATTGCTGGTGGACCTCCATGCCAGGGTTTCTCTATAAATGCGCCTATACGAACACTTGACGATGAAAGAAATCATTTATTCAAGGATTCTCTTCGTATTATGCTTAAGGCATTTTTAGAAACAGGGGAACTCGGCAATATCTTGCACTGCAGTGGCGGTGCCGGTTCTTTTAAATTACGGCGGGGCGCACGCCCCTATGTCGAGTTCGCGGCGATTTGGCTGAAACACTTACCCGCTTATAATCGAATTGCAATTCATAGTTTGAACCAAGTGATTCAACGAGTTGCTTTGCCTTATATGGAAACAAGGGTTCTATGAATACGATTGAACGTTGTCTGCGCGCAACTATCGCGCTTGCAGGCAACGGAATATTCTACTATGGTTCCGCCGCCTTGTCGGGTTATGCGTTTACCTTGCCGGAAACATATATTGACCACCTCATTCAGTTTCAAGATGGGGCGATCGGTGTCTACATTTCATTTTTTATTTTAATTTTTGTTGCGTTTCTTCGAGCACCGATAGAGCAGGTTTATTATTTAACATGGTCAATCCCATTGGCTAGTTGCATAGCTTCGTGCATATTTTTGCTTTACCCAACAAAAGTGTTGATGCTTCCAATGACCTCACATGGAGCCTGGGGCTTCACACTAACAGCGCTTCATCTGTTGGACACGCCCAAAAACTGTCTTCCTTCCTTACATGCCGCTATTTCAGTTATTTGTGCAAATGCACTTATAGATCGACACCCATTACTTCGGTTTCAATGGTTGTTGATGGTGACATGGGTGGGTTTGATCTGTTGGTCTGCTATCGCTATACGACAACATGTATTACTTGATATCACCGCGGGACTGGTGCTCGGAGTACTCGTACTGGCTATTCCTCGGCGGGTGATCATTTTTGTGCATTATTTTTCTCGGTTTTTTGGAAAATCTCGACTGCCGCTTACCTTCGCGGTGAGAAGGAAACAAAGCTGATCTTCCATTCGCTCGGTATACTCATCAAATCGGCAGCCGCATTGTTACATGAAATTTTTGATTCGAGATGAACAAATCATTCCGATGAATGGGGGAGCGCGAAGCGGTATATTGATACGACCATGAACCTGCGTAAGGACTCGACCATGAGCGAACCAAGTACATCACTGCGACATTCCTTGCTGATACGCATAGCCGGTGCGATGACTATCGTCACCTTGGTGGTATTGGCCGGCATGGGTGGGGCGGCTATTATGGCGGAAACCGCGCGCGGCAATGCCGGTGCGCTCAATATCGCTGGTTCGTTGCGCATGCAAAGTTATCGCATGAGTACGCTGGCCTTTGCTGTCCAAACTCCTTCGGCGCAAGATGCTGACCGACTTGCGTTGGCCCACGCCGTTACGGCCTTCGAACAATCACTCTACAGTCCTGCGCTGAGTAATCCGAATATCGTTGGTGCTTATAGCAAAAGCGCCGTCCTCAAGCAAAAAATAATTCTGGGTTGGAATCAGCGCATGAAGCCTTTGTTGAGTGCACCGCTGGGGTCGGAGATTCCCAATAACGGACGTGAACTGATGCGACGTACGCAAGATTTTGTCTCGGATATTAACCAGTTGGTGCAGCAAATTGAACAGGATACGGAGGAGCGCATTGGTTTTTTACGTACGATCATCAGTGTGACCTTATTGACTACCTTGGGTGTGATGCTGCTGACGATGGTTTTTTTTCACTCGGCTTTACTCAAACCGCTGCGCGCATTACTAACGTTCACCACGTGCATCCGGCACGGTGATCTTGCAGCGCGCACGCCTTACGTTGGGCAGGATGAATTGGGCTGCCTGGGCCATGCTTTTAATTTAATGGCAGAAGATCTGGCGGCGTTGTACCAATCTTTGGAAGTGCGCGTCGCTGAAAAAACCGCCGATTTGGAGCGCAGCAATCGTTCGTTGGAGTTGTTATATCACTCGATCGCACGCCTCTACACGGGAACGCTTGAGGCCGATACTTTTAAATTGCTGTTGCGAGAAATCGAAGAGGTATTGGCGCTAGGGGCCGGTACGACGTGTTTAATGGAGGCCGGAGCACAAGGCCGTGTTTCTATTTTGGCATCCACCTTAAGATCGGAGGATGGCGCTGTGGCGTTTTGCAGCGTAAGCTCTTGCGCGGAGTGTCTGGAAGGCGAGGCGATGCGATATCGCGAGTTGGCTGGGCAAAGGGTCTTATCGATTCAATTACGCGATGCAGAACGCGTGCATGGGGTCTTGCAATTGTTGGTACCCACCGGAGGCGAAGTCGACCCTTGGAAAATGCGTTTACTGGAAGCCTTATCACGTCATATCGGCACGGCCATCGGTACATTTAAGCGCGCTGAGCGTGAGCGCGTGTTGTCACTCCTGGACGAACGCTCGGTGATTGCACGCGAACTACACGATTCTTTAGCGCAGTCATTGTCCTATATGAAGATTCAAGTTAGCCGCTTGAGCGGTGTGCTCGCCCGTGAAAAAAACAGCGTCGAAACCAGTACGATACTCAGCGAATTGCGCGAGGGTTTAAACAGCGCCTATCGTCAATTACGCGAATTGTTAACCACTTTTCGCTTGCGCATTGAAGAAGGAAATTTGACCGCGGCGTTGGATAAAACAGCGCAGGAATTTGAAGCGCGCGGCCCGGTTAAAATTGCCGTGGAAACGCAATTGACCAATTGCATTTTATCCGCCAATGAAGAAATACATATCTTACAGATTGTGCGCGAAGCATTGGCGAATGTAGTTCATCATGCGCAAGCTGAAAATGCAAAAATTACTTTATGCGGTGAAGCTGAAGGACGCATCAGCGTCACCATCGACGACGATGGTGTGGGTATCGGCAATCAGCAGTCACAAACGCATCATTATGGGATCGCGATCATGGAAGAGCGCGCACGCAGTTTAGGCGGTGCGCTGGAGATTATGAATCGTCCGCAAGGGGGTACTAAGCTTGAAGTTCGATTTGTTCCCATCAGCCGACGTAGCGTTAAATTGCATCAACAGAGCGCTTAATCAATGCCGACTACTTCTTTAACTTCGCTATTGATTGTGGACGACCATCCCTTATTTCGCAAAGGGGTCAAACAACTCATTAACGATGCGGGCGGCTTTAACTTGGTCGGCGAAGCTTCCTCGGGGGAAGAGGGTATTGATCTTGCCTATTTACATCAGCCCGAGTTGATTTTATTAGATCTCAATATGAAAGACATGAGTGGAATGGATGTCCTCAAAATTCTTAAAGCCGCAGACCTAGACTCCCGTGTGATCATGTTAACGGTGTCGGACCAACAAGAAGATTTAGTCGCAGCGTTGCGCGCCGGTGCGGATGGTTACTTGCTGAAGGATATGGAGCCCGAAGATTTAATGACGAAACTGCTTGAAGCCGCGCGTGGCCAAACGGTCTTGAGTCCTGCCTTGGCCGGCTTGTTGGTACGTGCCGTGCGGCATGATAGTCAACCTAAGTCACCGAACGAAGCCGGACTTACGGAGCAGGAGCAAAAAATTATTGAGCGCATCGCGGTTGGTATGAGTAACAAATTAATTGCGCGTGATCTCAACATCGCCGAAGGCACAGTCAAAGTCCATGTAAAACATTTACTCCAAAAATTAGGCTTTAAATCACGCGTTGAAGCCGCCGTATGGGCGGTGGAGCGTAACCATAAAGGAATATAACGTGACAAAAATAAACCGTATGCTTTTTTTGGTGGCCGGTATCGTTATCGGCCTCCCGGCGAATGCCGCTGAGGAATCTATCTGGGCGCGCTTGCAGCAGGGCGGGTACGTGATTTTAATGCGGCACACGTCGGTGGACAGTATGACGCACAGTACAAGCCCGACGGCAGAGTTCGATAATTGTATCGGCCAGAATAATTTATCTCCGCAAGGGCAAAAAGAAGCCGCGCGGATTGGCCATGTCTTCAAGAAGTACAAAATTCCGATTAGCGAGGTTTTGGTCAGTCCTTATTGCCGCACGCAAGACACGGGGCGCATTGCTTTCGGAAAAGTGCAGACATGGAATGCATTGGATTTACAGACGGAATTTCCGGAGGATGAAGCCGCTAGGCGCAGCGAGCAAGTGGCCGCGCGTATCGGTGCATTCAAAGGCCCTAAAAATATGATCTTGATTTCACATCAACCCAATGTGGATGCTTTAACCTTAGAGTTGGTCGAGCACGGCACGCTTTTGGTTTTAAAGCCGTCCGGTGGTAGCCGCTTCAGTGTCGTGGATCGTATTCCCGTGCGTAAACTACCGCAGTGAATAAAGTGGGGCATCCGTAAAGTAATGGTCTTCAGCAATGAACCAATTTAGCTTAATGGCGGTGTTTTGGGTGGGTTTGTTGGGGGCGGTGCATTGCTTTGGTATGTGCGGCGGAATCGTGGGCGCATTAACGCAGCAACTCCCGGAAAATCGTCCACGCTGGCCTTTTCATTGGGCCTATAGCATCGGTCGTATTGCGAGTTATTCCGTCGCCGGTGCTTTGGTTGGAACCCTTGGACAGGCCGGAATGCTGTTACGCGATGTGGCACCAATACAGCATTTACTCTTCGGTTTGTCGAGCGTTATGCTGATTCTGCTGGGTTTGCACTTGGCTGGATTTTGGGGTTTGGTACGGCACGTGGAACGCATTGGGGCCGGTTTATGGAAACGGATTCAACCGTACACCCTTAGTTTTTTACCCGTCACGACCATTCCGCGTGCGCTCAGCTTGGGTGCATTATGGGGTTGGCTGCCATGTGGTTTGGTGTATAGCATTCTAATTGTCGCGCTGGCCAGCGGTAGTGCAGGGCGCGGGGCTTTAGTTATGCTGGCATTCGGACTAGGTACATTGCCCAGTTTGCTGGCATTCGGTTTCTTTTGGGAGCGGTGCCGACATTGGGTGCAGTCTGCACGCGTTCGCCAAGCGGCCGGATTAATTGTTGTCTGTTTTGGTGTTTACGGTCTTTTTCATACAGGCTCGATCTTGGCGACCAATGGCTGGTACGGCAGTTGCCACGTACCGGCCGCATAAATAGGTTTTTTTGAAATTTTTAGGGTCAGTATTTAGCCTGATTTTGAGCGCCTGCGCGTTTTTTTCGCTGGGCACTATGCTAATTCAAGACATCACAGTATTATTTAACAGCGCTTACTGAATGGTTTTAATAAAAGTTTTTATTTTTTTATCCTCATTCGCTTTTGCTTGTTATATTTTCGATGGCGCGATGAGTTGCTATATACATAAGTAGATGTTAATATCCTGATATTAAAAGTTGTCTTTTTCTATAGGGTTGGAGCAAGGTTTAGGTATGCAATATTGCGATCAAATACTGAGACACGCGCCCGGCCTCCAGTTAGCCAGCCCCCAGTTAGCTAGTCTTCAAGCAATACACATTGCGCGGTTTGGTGTGGGATTAGTCCGTGCCTAATCCGTCAAATGCAACAAATTGCTTTCATTGTGGCTTGGCGCTGCCGCGCGGGGCGCATTATTCGGTCAACTTGGCGAAAGCAAAGCACGAAACTTGCTGCCGAGGCTGCCAAGCCGTTGCGCAAATGATTGTGGATAGTGGAAACACGGATTACTACTGGCATCGCACCGTATTTCCCGCGACGATCCAGCCGCAGGATGTCGAGCAGGTTTTACGTCAACTCCAATTATTCGACTTACCGGAAATTCAACGTTCCTTTGTTAAAGCGGGAGCAGGGCCAGTGCGCGAAGCGGCCTTAATCTTAGAAGGCATCGTCTGCGCCGCCTGTATTTGGCTGAATGAGCGTCATCTCCTGCAATTGCCGGGTGTGCTTGCGGTAGAAATTAATTTCAGTACGCACCGCGCACGTGTGCAATGGGATAACGATAAGATTCAGCTATCCGCCATTTTGCAAGCGATACGCGATATTGGTTATGCCGCACATCCCTTCGATCCGCAACGCCAAGAACAAGTCTTTATGCGTGAACGTGCGCGCAGTCAGCGCCGTTTGGCCATAGCTGGCTTAGGTATGATGCAAGTCATGATGTACGCCATCCCGGTGTATGTGGCCGAACCCGGCAGCATGACTTGGGATATCGAAGCACTGATGCGTTGGGCCAGCTTGATGCTAACGATGCCGGTTGTGTTTTATTCCGCCGGGCCGTTTTTTCAGGGAGCATGGCGTGATTTACGAAGCCGCCGCCTCGGCATGGACGTGCCGGTGGCGCTCGGTGTCGGTGCTGCTTTTGCTGCGAGTTTATGGGCCACGCTGACGCACTCGGGCGAAGTGTATTTCGACTCCATCACCATGTTCGTATTTTTTCTGCTCGTCGGTCGTTACCTAGAAATGGGTGTGCGGCGTAAATCCGCAGCGGCGCTTGAAACCTTGGCGAAGTTGATTCCCGCAGTGGCGCATCGCTTCTGCGATTATCCAGCCGACCAAACCACTGAAGTCGTGCCGGTTTCGCAATTGGCGGCACACGACACCATTATGATCAAACCGGGTGAGACCATTCCTGCGGATGGCATCGTACTCACGGGGCAGAGCGAAGCCGATGAATCCCTCTTGACGGGAGAATCGCGCGCACGCGCCAAATCCGCCGGTGATCGGCTGGTGGGCGGCGCGATCAATATTTCTGGTCCCTTGGTGATGCGTGTAGAGCGGGTCGGCACCGATACCTTGCATGCCGGGATTTTACGTTTACTGGATCGCGCCCAAGCTGAGAAGCCGCACATTGCACAACTGGCGGATCGTTTTGCCGGCGGGTTCGTATTTGCGTTGCTATTGGTTGCGGGCGCGGTAGCGCTCGCTTGGTCGGTAGTGGATCCGGCGCGTGCCTTTTGGATTACGGTCTCGGTTTTGGTCGTGACGTGTCCTTGCGCTCTGGGTTTAGCCACACCCGCCGCGCTGACTGCCGCAACGGGTCGGCTGACGCGCATGGGTTTACTCATCACTCGTGGACATGCGCTGGAAACCTTAGCTAAAGTCAGCCACGTGATATTCGATAAGACCGGCACCTTAACTTTGGGGCGCCCGGTATTACGCAACACCATTCTCTTCGGCAATGAGTCGGTTGCACGGTGCCGCACTCTCGCCAGCAGTTTGGAGGCGATGTCGGAACACCCCGTCGCACGTGCCTTGCACGATACAGGCTTGCCGAATCTGGCGGCATTCGAGATTCGAAATATTGCCGGCCAAGGATTAGAAGGTGTTATCGATGGTCGGCGCTTACGCTTGGGTCGCCCGGAATTTGTAGCGCAATTGCACCAGCAGCCACTGCCAGCTAAATGTGACCTGCTCGACGACGAGACGCAAATTGCTTTGGGCAGCGAGCAAGGCTGGCTATGCGTATTTCTGCTCGGCGATCAACTGCGCAGCGATGCGCTACAAGCAGTGACGCGACTCAAACAACTCGGTATTGAAGTGAGCTTGCTGTCTGGTGACGGCGTAACAACCGTCCAGCGCACGGCGGAACGACTAGGAATTACGCAGTTTGCGGGGCAGCTATTACCACAAGACAAGTTGGAGCACCTGCGCGTGCTGCAAGCGCAAGGCGCCGTCGTTGCGATGGTGGGTGATGGCGTGAACGATGCGCCGGTACTGGCGGCGGCACAGGTCTCGATGGCCGTGGGGCAGGGCGCGGAAGTGGCGCAAGCCAGCGCCGACATGGTGATGATGAACGGTCAGCTCGAACGCTTGGCCGATGCAATCGTGGTGGCACGGCAAACCGCCAACGTCATTCGTCAGAATTTAGGGTGGGCCGCGCTCTACAACCTAGCCGCAATTCCCGCCGCCGCACTGGGATTCGTAACACCCTGGATGGCCGGCATCGGCATGTCGGCTTCGTCGTTGTTGGTGGTGTTGAATGCTTTGCGCTTAAGTCGGGACGCGCGTGTTGCAAGCGCTACGACTTCAGCCGTCTTAACTCCCACCAGCTTCGTAGCGGAGGGACACTAATTGGACATCCTATTTCTGCTCATTCCCATCAGCGTTATTTTTGTGGGGCTAATCGCTGCTGTATTTGTTTGGGCGGTAAAGGCAGGACAGTTCGAGGACATGGAAGGACCGGCGCATCGCATCCTGATGGACGATGACACGCCACCCAAACCGATACCGCTAAAGTGATTTTTTTAAAACAATGACTGCTTCAAATTTACAAGGAGAAGCTCGATATGGAAGCAAGTACCTATAACTATAAGGTGGTGCGGCAATTTGCCATCATGACCATTGTCTGGGGTATCGTCGGTATGTTGATCGGCGTGATAATCGCGGCGCAACTGATCTGGCCGGAGTTAAGTTTCGGCCAGCCTTGGTTCACCTATGGCCGCTTACGGCCCTTGCATACCAATGCAGTGATTTTTGCCTTTGGCGGGTCGGGCTTGTTTGCCGCTTCTTACTATATCGTGCAAAGAACCAGCCAAGTGCGACTGTATGCCGAGAAGTTAGCCAGTTTCACTTTTTGGGCTTGGCAAGCCGTCATTGTGTCAGCGGTGATTACGCTGCCGATGGGATTCACTTCCTCCAAGGAGTACGCCGAGCTTGAATGGCCGATTGATATCCTGATTACCCTGGTATGGATAGCGTATGCTATTGTATTTTTCGGTACCATTATTAAACGCAGGACTAAGTATATTTATGTGGCCAACTGGTTTTTTGCCGCTTACATATTGACCATAGCCTTACTGCATATCGTCAACAGTGCCGCGATACCGGTAACTTGGTTCAAATCCTATTCCGCCTATGCCGGGGTGCAAGATGCGATGGTGCAATGGTGGTATGGTCATAATGCAGTCGGTTTTTTCTTGACCACCGCTTTCCTCGGCATGATGTATTACTTCATTCCGAAACAATCCGGGCGGCCGATTTATTCTTATCGCCTGTCCATTGTGCACTTCTGGTCCCTGTCTTTCATTTACATGTGGGCAGGTCCGCATCATTTGCAATACACCGTACTGCCGGATTGGGTGCAATCCCTAGGGATGGTGTTTTCCTTGATGCTGCTGGCTCCGAGTTGGGGTGGCATGATGAACGGTATCATGACCTTATCCGGTGCTTGGGATAAGTTGCGCACCGATCCCATTCTTAAATTCCTGGTGACTTCACTAGCGTTCTACGGCATGTCCACCTTCGAAGGTCCGATGATGGCGATTAAAACCGTGAATGCTTTATCGCACTACACCGAGTGGACCATTGGTCATGTGCATTCCGGTGCCTTGGGCTGGGTCGCGATGATCACTATCGGCTCCATGTACTACCTAATCCCGCGTATGTTTAACCGCGAAGAAATGTATAGCGTGAAACTCATTACCACGCATTTTTGGGTCGCGACGTTGGGTGTCGTGTTGTACATCTCTGCACTATGGATCGCCGGTGTCACGCAAGGTTTGATGTGGCGCGCATCCAACCCAGACGGCACGCTGACCTATGCTTTCGCGCAAGTGTTGAACGCGATGTATCCGTTTTACTTTGTTCGTTTATTGGGTGGCCTGATGTTTTTCAGCGGCATGCTGATTATGGCTTACAACGTGTGGAAAACCGTAGCCGCCGGCCAGGCGGTGGAAGCGCCGATTCCTCAAGCTGTACACGCCTAACCAAAAAATCAGGAGCTAAACATGGAAACCTTTCATCAAAAAATTGAAAAGAACATTGGCCTACTCAGCTTGCTGACCATCCTCGCGGTAAGCGTCGGCGGTATGGTGCAAATCGTACCTTTGTTTTTTCAAAAATCCACCACGCAACCCATCGCGGGTTTAAAACCCTACGGCGCACTGCAACTGACTGGTCGCGATATTTACATTCGCGAAGGCTGCGTCGGTTGTCATTCGCAAATGATCCGTCCGTTTCGCGCCGAGACCGAACGTTATGGTCACTACTCCGTCGCCGGCGAATCCGTGTATGACCATCCATTCTTGTATGGCTCGAAACGCACCGGACCGGACTTAGCGCGTGTCGGCGGTCGCTATTCGGATGATTGGCACCGCGTGCATTTACACCATCCGCAGGATGTCGTGCCGGAGTCGAATATGCCTTCCTACGCTTGGTTGGAAACAACCCAGGTTGATGCCAGCGATATTGAAGCCAAGATGCGTGCCTTACGTAGGGTCGGCGTACCGTATACCGATGCAGACATTGCCGGTGCCCAAAAAGATTTGGAATCTAAAACCGAAATTCAAGCGTTGATCGCCTATCTACAAGGTTTGGGCACGGCACTCAAGGAAGCGAGATAACCATGGACGAACTGATCGGCAGCATCGTCACCGTCGTATTTTTTGTTACCTTTAGCGGCATCGTGTACTGGGCTTGGAGCGATCGACGCAAAGAAGAATTCGAAGAAGCCGCGAATTTACCCTTTGCCGACGACGATAAACCCCCGCATTCCAAGGCACGCCAATAAAGCGAATGTTAGCGTCTCACTGGGGCGTTTGATTTAAGGAGAGTTTCGATGAGTGATTTTGTGAGTGAATTTTGGAGCCTGTATGTGGCGGGCCTTACCATTCTGAGTTTGGTGTGGATTGCCTGGTTTGTCCGCGGCCAAGCCACGCGTAAATTAGCACCTGGTCAAAAAGCCGAAGTCATTGAAAAAGCTTGGGACGGCGATTTACAAGAACTCAACAATCCCTTGCCGCGCTGGTGGCTAACTTTGTTTTATATGACCATTGTTTGCGCTTTAATTTACTTATCGTTGTATCCCGGTTTGGGCAGTTACAAGGGGTATTTAGGTTGGAGCTCGCGCGGCCAATTTCAGGAAGAACAAACGGCAGCCGCTAAAAAATACGGCCCCTTGTTCGATAAATTTTTACATCAGGATTTAAAACTTGTAGCGGCCAACCCGGAAGCTATCGAAACCGGTAAGCACTTGTTCCTGACGTATTGTTCGCAGTGTCACGGTTCGGACGCGGGCGGCGCTAAAGGCTTCCCGAACTTGACCGATGGTGACTGGTTGTATGGTGGAGAGCCGGACACGATCAAAACCACTATCAGCAACGGCCGCGGCGGTGTAATGCCGGCTTGGGGCCCGGTGTTGGGCGAGCAAGGTGTTAAAGAAGTTGCCAACTATGTGCTGTCATTATCGGCGCGTCAAAACGATGCCAAGCTGGCGGCAGCCGGTAAGGAAAAGTTTGCTACCTTCTGTGTTGGCTGCCATATGCCGGATGGCAAGGGGATGCAAGCCCTGGGCGCACCGAACTTGACCGACAAAATTTGGCTGTACAGCGGTACTGAAGCGGGCATCATCGAGACCATCACCAAAGGTCGCAATGGCCATATGCCGGCGCAACTCGAGAAACTCGGTGAAGCTAAAGTGCATTTGCTGGCGGCTTATGTGTACAGCCTGTCGCATGCGAAACCAGAAGCAAAATAAACCAGTAGAAACGGCCGCAACGTGGCACAGCACAAGCACATCGTAATCCCGATCATTCCTGCCGTGGAAGCCGAGCAATCGTTGCTGGCGGTGCGGCAAGCCATTTACCCGCGTGCGGTTTCCGGCTGGTTCGCCAATTGGCGCATTGCGCTGGTGCTATCGACGCAATTACTTTATTACGGTTTACCTTGGCTTTCTTGGGATGGCCGTCAGGCGGTCTTGTTCGACTTAGCGGCGCGTAAATTTTATATTCTGGGTTTAGTCCTTTGGCCGCAAGATTTTATTTATCTAACCGGCTTGTTGGTGATCTCCGCGTTTTCTTTGTTTCTGTTTACCGCCATCGCCGGTCGTCTATGGTGCGGCTTTGCTTGTCCGCAAACGGTCTATACCGAAATCTTTACGTGGATCGCACGCAAGATTGAAGGTGATCGCCCAAAACAAATCAAGCTCGACCAAATGCCGTGGAACGTGGAAAAAATTGCCAAAAAAACAGTTAAACATGCTGTTTGGCTCGCTTTGTCCTTGTGGACCGGATTTACTTTCGTAGCCTATTTTGTGCCTGCTCTGGAATTGGCACCCTCATTTGTAAATTGGACATTAGGCTCGTGGGAAATTTTCTGGATATTTTTTTACGGCCTCGCCACCTACGGTAACGCCGGTTTTATGCGCGAACAAGTGTGCATCTATATGTGCCCATACGGTCGTTTCCAAAGTGTGATGTTCGATGCCGACACGTTGACGGTAACCTATGACATCAATCGCGGTGAACCGCGCGGCTCGCGCTCCAAGTCGATTAACCGACAGGCGGCACAGTTAGGCGACTGCGTGGATTGCGGTATTTGCGTACAAGTGTGTCCTACGGATATCGATATTCGCGATGGCCTGCAATATGAATGCATCGGTTGTGCGGCCTGCATTGATGCCTGTGACCAGGTCATGGATAAAATGGGTTATGCGCGTGGTTTAATTCGCTACACCACGGAAAACGTAATTCAAGGTAAATACCCGGATCAGAAAATCTTGTCCCATGCTCTACGACCACGCACCATCCTCTATGGCCTGGTGCTACTGGCGATTATCAGCACTTTCGCCATTTCACTTTTTAATCGCGTGCCCTTACGCGTCGATGCCATTCGTGACCGCATCGCAATTCGCGAAACGGTGGAGGGCTGGGTCGAAAATGTTTACCGTGTGCAAATCATTAATATGGATGATCAGCCGCACCGATATTCCATTTCTGTTTCCGGTTTGCCGGGGATAAGAATGGCGGATCAAATCAGCATGCTGGAAGTAGATTCCTTGCAAAATAAAGATGCCATAGTGCATCTACAACTCGACCCGAGCCAAGCTAAATCGCAAGCTAGCCCTGTGATTTTTACCGTCCAGGCTTTGGATAATCAAAAATTAAAGAAAACCGTTAAAGCAACATTTTTGAGCCGCTAAAGGAAATTAGGATGATGGCTAAATCGCAAGTTTGGTATCGTGAGCCCTGGCCCTGGATATTAATTTTTTTACCATTGTCTGCCGTAGTGGCGAGCATGATCTCTATTTGGCTTGCCATAAAAAGCGCAGATGGCTTGGTCGAAGACGATTACTACAAACAAGGTATGGCGATCAATAAAACCTTGCGGCGCGATCAGGTAGCACAAGCTCTACATCTCGGTGCAACGCTCACCGTCGGTGCCGGTGGTAAAGTTTTATGGATGACACTCAGCGGTGATCTTAAGACCCACCCGCAATCGCTTGCGCTATCCTTTTTACACCCCACCCAAGCGGGGCGTGACCATAAACTAACACTGCAGGCCAATCCGGAAGGGCGCTATATTGCGGCCATGCCGGACTTAGGCAAAGGCGCTTGGCGCGTCACCGTAGAAGCGCCGGACAATACTTGGCGTTTGGCGGGGCACTGGCCGGCCGGTCAGACAGAAATCCACTTGGGAGAAGTCAGAAAGTCGGAGTAAACTGCCACCATACCAACTCGCGAAATAGGGATAAGGAGAAATAATTTGGAACGTGCAATTCAAATTCTTTGGCCATCTTTTATTGTGGCAGGTGTTATGGATATTCTGCTGTTTGCACTCTACGATCCCATGCAAGTGATTTACCAAGGCGCGGCACTATTCGATTCACGCTTAGCCGCCTACTCCGCAACCTTTTTTATCTTCTGGCTGTTCGGCGCTTCCAGTAGCATCCTCACCTGTTATTTCCAGTGTGCCGTCGTCTCCCAGAGCAAGCGCTTCTGCAAAGTCCCTAAGTCGCATTCCAGTACGTAAAAATCTGTAGGGTAGGGCATAGCGGTACGCCCGCCGTCTGTCGTCCTTAAATCTGCGGGGGGCACCCCCCTTACCATCGAAGTAAATCAGGTGCTTAATCCATTCGGCTTCGCAGCTCGTGATACGCCTCAAGTCTTCTTGCCAATTACGCATCACTCATCGTCGGTGTAGCCATATTTGCGCCTTTGTGTAGGAGAATCCAGTTTACGTAATTTAACCTCGCATTCACTTTGAATCGCGCCCGCATCCGAGACGTTCGATAAATCGAACCATTAGTTGTGCGATTTCCACTGGGCGTTCCTCGAGTGCGAAATGCCCTGCATCCAGCAGATGTAATTCTGCGTTTGGGATATCACGCAGATATGCCTGGGCACCGGCGGGAATGAACGCTGGGTCGTTCCGCCCCCAAACAATAAGCGTTGGCGGCTGTTGCCGTCGAAGAAAATCTTGCCACGCGGGGTAAGCATCGAGGTTTGATGCGTAGTCTTGGAATAGGCGAACCTGGATCATACGATCCCTCTCAGTTGCAAGGCCTATGAGGTCGTGCGTCCATGTGTCGGGACTCATTACGGCGCGCTTCTCACCAGGTACATCGCGCAGGTACTGACGGTTGATCACCGCATCACGCCCGACGTAATCAAGCAAAGTTGCGACTTTTTCGGGTGAGTGGTCAGAATTTGCCGCCCTAAAAAATTTTTGGCGCATAGGGGTCAAGCCGTCTAGATACGCATTCGCGTTCTGTATTACCAACCCACGAATCCGCTCCGGGTGCGCTATGGCAACCCTGAAGCCTACAGGAGATCCGAAGTCCTGCATGTACAGGACATATCGGTCGATGCCAAGAGCATCGATAAGCCCAGTCACGTTCTCTGCCAGAAGGTTAAATGAGTAGGGAATTTCACCGGGATCGGGGTGGTCGCTAAACCCGGAACCGAGATAATCTGGCGCAATCACATGGTAGCGCCCAGAAAGTAATGGAATCAATTCACGGTATGTGTGCGACGATGACGGAAATCCATGCAGCAACAACACATGGGACCACGATGGGTCGCCAGATTCACGGTAAAAAATACGGTGCCCATGCACTTCCGCATAGCGATAGTAGGTCTTAGACGGCCATGTAGCCACAGGCTGCAGGCCGTCACCAGCATGAGTCAAGGCTGCTTCCGGTGCCTCCAGAAACTGAACGCAGGCAGCGATTGATCCGAGCAATGCGGCTAGCACCAAGGTACAGAGGGCACGGATGGTAGGCGATTGCTGAAACGTCTGGGCTGGGCCGAAAGCTCGTTGCGCATGTAA
This sequence comes from Betaproteobacteria bacterium, assembly GCA_043783305.1. Classification (GTDB taxonomy): domain Bacteria; phylum Pseudomonadota; class Gammaproteobacteria; order Burkholderiales; family Thiobacteraceae; genus RBG-16-58-11. Next base: position 4,581 of record JAYVZN010000101.1, on the reverse strand, counting down.
CTTAATTTCCATATCCGACATCTCCTATTCCGTTCTCGCAATCTGATCAGACACAAACGACGCATCTTAAGCACCCGAAAAATAAAAGGGTATGGTATGCCTAGCTCATCCAATATCGTCAGATGTAGAACACAGAATTTTAAATTTATGCAGTCTTGGATACCCCATCTGGGCCGCAAACGCGGATGCAGATGAAGTACATACGCTCGCTCTCATGAGCTCAAAGATGAACAAAGCACGATAATCTTTTGTCAACGAACATAAGAAACAATTAAGCTAAGTTTGAGGCATAACGCCATAGTTCACAGGTACCCAAACATAGCGTTTTCCATCCAACCGAACATGACCGAGGCCTGGGAATGGTATGTGACTTGCACCAACAAGAAATCCTTCTTTTGCAGCTTGAGCAAAAGCCTTCTTTCTTTGTACAACCGCCGCTTTACTGTCAGTGTCGAACTTAATGGTCACGCTCGGCACATCAAATTGCAGAGCACCAAAATGTATGATATCTCCCCATAACATCAATTTTTGGCCCTTACTTTCAACCAAAAACCCACTGTGGCCAGCGGTGTGTCCGCGTGAACTTACTGAGCTAATTCCTGGTACCAGCGCAATATTCCCGTCGAATGACTTTACGCGATTTGCTTTAAGATATGGGGCAAGCGAGATTGTAGGGCCTTGAAAGTATCCCTTGTTTTCTTCGGATGCTTTGTCGAGGTTTTCTTTACTGAGCCAAAAATCCATGTCGTGTTGATCGACTCGGACAATTGCATTGGCGAATGCAGGCTCGCCGTTGCTCAGTAACCCACCAACATGATCATTATGTAAATGCGTAATATATATCTCATCAATCTGTTCCGGTTTATAGCCCGATGCCGCCAAGTTCAGGAGTAGCTTCCCGAGAGTTGGCCCAAAAAGCCCGGCTGAGCCAGCATCAACCAAGATCAGCTTTGCCCCGGTATTGATAAGGTACGAGTTGACCGACGTCTCCGTTTCAGTTTCTCCGCGTATGAAAGATTTTGCGAGGGCACCCTTTACGTTGGCAGGAGTAGTGTTGGTCAATAGTTTTTTCATAGGCCAAATGGCCGTGCCATCTGAAAGCGCAGTGATTTCAAAATCACCCAGCATAAACCTGTAGTAGCCTGGTGCCGATGTCTTGACCATCGGTGCGGCTGCGAACGATGCTGGCGAAGTGAATAAAAGCAACAAAATTAGTAATTTTTTCATGGTCATCCTTTGGGAGCTAACATAGAAAGACTGCGCCTACATCTCATATTACTGGCGCTTTGTTTATTGGCCCACCCCACTCAGGGGGTAGGCCCAAGCACAATTTACAAATTTTATTTATCAATGAAATCGAATTTACCTCTTTGTGTCAGAAAAACCGTGCAGCCATCCGGCGAAATACATTTGGTGACATGCTTTACTTTGCCACGTTGCTGCCAATACGAGCCGGGTTCCATCGTAATATCTGTTTCACCTACTTCGCTATTCACGATCGTGCCAGCGACTACAACCGCCCGATAATCGTCTGAATGATGGTGAACTGGGCTGGAAAATCCTCCGGGAAATTTCAAGAAAACGCCATAAGGCCCTTTGGACATATCGCCATAAGCGACGGCAGCCCGCATTGGGCCGATACCGGTGTCGAACCATTTGAGGTCTTGTACCGGAATATGGTTTTGTGTTTTTAATTTGTCGGCGTGTGATAGACCGGCCCATGCAAAAGTTAATGCAAGAAGTAGTGTCGAGTGCGTCTTTGTCATTGTTATTTCCTTTTAAGATAAACAGGTTGATAGATATTTTTAGAGCCGATCCGGTTTTTAAACGACTGACTCAGGCGGCGAGTAATCCCCGCGTGATTCGACTCGGACCTTCCGCTACGGCGTAGTCCACAGAATGTATGGTCGTGAGAAAAGGTCGAGACATAACCGCCTTAATCAAATCGGATGCCATGAAATTTTGCATGTGCTCTTGGCTCTCCCAAAGATAGAAACCGCCGTAAGTATTTTCACCAGGATTTGAAAGCCACACTTTTGAAAACAGGCCATTGACGGCTGCGAGCACTGGCGCGTCCATCTGCACCATTTGCTTTTCGTAATCTGCTTGGCTTATGTTCTTGAGTTGATAGCTAATGATCTGTGCGTGCATTTTAATTCTCCATCGATATAGCCCTTGTCTGGCAGCAGGTTATGGTTTTAGTGTCGCGGGCCAAACAACAGGCTGACTATCGCCAACGCCATCGTTGATAGAAACGCCAGATTTATATTGACCTGCTGGTGCTTGAATAACGATGAAATATAGCGGCTCGCCAGGCAGGCTGCGCCAGCACCGCGACCCATTGGGTGCTACAGCGACAACGCTACCCTCAGTGACTGAGAAGGTTTCACCGTCAACTTGGAATTCACCGCGACCGCGAACAAAAACATAAATCTCTTCGTTGGCCTGATGGTGATGATGGAAAGGCATAGACGTGTTCGGCGGAAAGCAATTCAAAGATACTTCCGCACTGCTCAGCTTGAGTAATGTGTTGAGAAAGATTTTGCCCTCGATATCCATGGGTAATCCCTCGTGGCTGAATTTGTATTGCGTAAGTTTTTCAAAAGGCCCTAAGTGGGCAGTCGAATAATTTTCGCCAATCTTGGTTTCATTACACGTTTGTGTCATGACAAATTTCTCCTAAATCAGGCGCAGCAGATTCTGCGTTAGACGAAGAATGACGAAATTTTTAAATGAAATAAATAGGCAAATATACATTTCACTACTCCACAATATGGACTAATATGCTTCCATGGATAAACTGCAAGCAATGGCGACATTCGTCCAAATAGTCGAGCGGGGAAGTTTGACGGCGGCGGCGACATCAGTCGAAACATCGCTGCCATCTGTAGTCAGAACGCTAGCTGCGCTTGAAAAAACGCTGGGCGTTCGATTGCTTAACCGAACCACCCGACGTATTTCGCTCACCCAGGAGGGACGCCATTACTTAGCGCGCTGTCGCAGTATTTTGGCGGAGATTGACGAAGCTGAGATGGCGCTTTCGTCACAACGGCAAGAGCCGCGCGGGGAATTGCGCGTTACAGCACCCGTACTCTTTGGTCAACTACACGTCACACCAATCGTGACGCGTTTTGTACGTCAATTTAAAGAGGCAAGTGTGGAGCTATTGTTACTGGATCGCGTTGTAAGCTTAGTCGAAGAAAGCATCGATGTAGCGGTCCGCATCGGCCACTTGGCAGATTCATCGCTGATCGCGATTCCGGCTGGCCATGTTCGGCGCGTCGTCTGCGCCAGTCCTCAATATTTGAAAGAGAGAGGTCTGCCGCAGGAACCAAAAGATTTACTCAAGCATGACTGCCTACGTCTCATCGGGCTTGCACCGGGTGTCGCATGGAACTTCCGCCATAAAGGACGAACGCTTTCTGTTCCGGTACGCGGACAGTTTGTGTGCAATCAAGCGGCGGCAACCATCGATGCCTGTATCGATAACCTTGGCATCGGTACTTTTTTGTCTTATCAGGTTGCCCCCTTGGTGGCGCAGAAGAAACTCAAACTCATTTTGATTGAGTATGAACCACCACCTATCCCGCTGAGTATCGTCTATCCGCATGCAAAGTTGTTATCTGCGCGAGTACGGGTATTTGCGGAATGGGCGACAGAAAATTTGCGCACTGAGTTTGGCTAAATTAACTCCAGGGTAAGGTAGAAGGCCAAGAGGTGTACAACCTAAGCCTGTGTGATCAACTAACGCAGGCTTAAGCCAGGAGGCTATAAAGTGAACGCTTCAAAAGCGCCAGTAAAACCGTGGACAGCCGACGACTATTATTCTTTCACTCCTTTTCCCTCTCAAGCGGAAAGGGGTGGCAGCAGAGTGGGAGTTCCAGACTCGCACAGGTGTGAAGCAGCTAAAACCCTCCTAAATTGAGTGGGGCACGAACTGAACGCGAGGAATGTACAATAAATTGAAAGTGATATCCACCGCTTCGTTCCAGCGGGATGCTTCGTTGGCGAGCTGGCTCGGTGCCTCTGAGCTTTCATGTTGCGCGTCAAAATTATGAAACCGATTTTCACGCTATCGTTCATTTTTTTGGCCTTCAGGTGTAATACGGCATACTCATGCTCAATGGCTGGTGACTCACTGACCGATGAGCAATTATTTCAAAAGGCAACAAGCATTTTTGTGGGTCACATTTTTCGCACAGAAGAAAAATTACTAAGCGTCGAAAGTAAAACGTTTCTTGGTGTCGAAGGTGAATTTAGAGATGTAGAGACTTTAAAAGACCAGTGTGCCTAATAAAGGGGCTTGGCGTTTCGGCGATGAGTCCATTTATCAGATGGTGTTAACTGAATTAGAGCGAGGTACGGGTGCCGGGCCATTCAGGGGTTTAGGCGAATTTCATCTTTACGATAGCGCTAACGCCAATGGCGTGGTGGCGAAAAAAATAATGGCCTTAGCGGAAGAGAAAAATCTAGCACTGCTCGGTAAGCGTCCAACCGCCCCACCTATCGTAGCCCACCCAAACGCCGCACACTCCCCCGCGCTAACACCACGCGATGAGGAGCCCCATGTCAAACGACGCA
>JAYVZN010000100.1:0-52935 GCA_043783305.1 Betaproteobacteria bacterium | reverse complement strand
CACCGGCGCATTCCTCTTTTTGGCCTTTATTGCACCGCTTAAAGCCACGCTATTAACAGCCGCTGTTCTGCTGATTGTGACGACTGTTGTTAAAATTTTCGGGGTCACATTTAGGGTCAGATACCGTCTTGTATTACAACATTTTCCGGGCCTCCCTCGGTGCGAGAGCTAGCCACACGTTACCTGCCGGACTACTTTAGGTCAGTGCCAATCACGCGCCAAGTTGGTATGACTGCTCCCAGTACATAATCGACAAAATCAAGCCACCTTGGTAACCATACGCGCATCCGTCAAATCGTTTGCACGTCTATCTTGTCGTATTGCGCATGGGTGCCGATAAATCGGATGTACACCACGCGGTAAGCGTAATTGACCCAGACCAGCAGCCGGTATTTGTTGCCTGCCGGATTGAACACCACGCGCCCGAAACGAAGATCGTGGTTTCCATCACGTTGGCCGGTCAGGCGGCGCTACAGGGCCGTTTCGCGCTGATACAGAAACACCATCTGCTGCCGCAACCACCCGCCTGCCTATCTAAGCACGGCCTACTTAAACCGTTGCCGCAACCAACCAGGTCTGTAACACCGCCATTAATTCAGTTTCCTCGACCGGCATGGGCAATGCCGCGTCGATACGCAAACGACTGCGCACCCGCTCCAACGCCGTTTGATTCGGCGGCTCATAGAGTACCAAAATTTTTACCTGCGGCATGGCCTGCGCCGTCGCAAGCAACGATTCGAGATTACTCACACGGTCGCGGAAATCGGGCTGTGAATAAAAGTCGGCCACGATAACATCCGGCTGTACTTTCCGCAGCGCCGTAATTGCTCGGCGTACTTGGCATTCGGTACTAACGCTGTAACCAAGTTGCTGATAGCGTGCTGAGAGCTTAGCGTGCTCCAGAAACTCGACCACGGCCAGAAGTTTTTTACTGGGGAAAACCATATGCAAGATTACTTATTCGCGAAATCAACATCGTACCCGCTAATCAGGATATTTTTCCTGCTGATGCATAATTAAATTATGTAACCGTTTGAATATTAATATGTTATATGACAAATTTCCGGCCTCTCCAAAAATTACAAAATCGACCAATACTTGACTAATTCCGTAGGATAATGTCTAATAAAACACGTATTCGCTTCAATCAAGGGGCCTCTCGCCTAATGCAACAATGACCCTCCAGCAGACGGCCCAAATTAACACCTAGGAGAATTTAGCAATGGATCTACCAGAACGTGATGGTGACGGTTACCTGGCCGACATGAGCGAGTGGACTGAGGAAATTGGTCGCGCCATGGCGGCTGCAGATGCGTATGAATTGACCGACATTAAGTGGGAACATATTTTAAAAGCACGCCAATTTTTTGAAGAGTTCGGCAGCGTGCCGCCCATTCGTAAATTCGCGAAATATATTGAGGAAGACCAAAACGCTTTGTTTAAAGTCTGGATGACGGGCCCCATGAAGCCCATCACCAAATACGGCGGACTACCCAAACCAACCGGCTGCGTTTAACGAATCGCGAGGGAGGATTGACGAAGGCGCCCCGCAGCGGGCGCTTTTTATTTCCTCCCATAATGGCAGAGTAGGGCTATCGTTAGACTGACGGCAGCGCGTAACGGTGCTGACTTGAACCGCTCCGTTGGGAGAACACAAACATGGCGATTTTAGCGGGTGATATCGGCGGCACTAAGACTTTGTTGCAAATATCCGCGCCGAAGGACAACCGTTTTGATGTGTTGTTCGAAAAGCGCTATGTCAGTGCCGATTATAACTCCTTGACGGCCATGACTCAGGAGTTCCTCCGAGAAGCTTCGGGAACAATAAAATGCCCAATAGCGGCGGCGTGCTTCGGTATCGCCGGTCCGGTCAGCGGTCGCACCGCACGCACTACGAATCTACCTTGGACATTGAACGCGGATGAGATGGAAGCCGCGCTCGGTATTCCGCGTGTATGCCTGATCAACGATTTTCAATCCGTGGGTTACGGCATTGAAGCGTTACCCGCGCAAGACTTGGTCACCCTGCAAGCGGGAACAGCGGTTGCGCACGGAACACGCGTTATTATTGGTGCCGGTACCGGACTCGGTCAGGGATTTTTGGTGTGGCAGGATAATCATTACCAAGTCATCGCGTCCGAGGGCGGGCATACCGATTTTGCACCGACCGACGATCTGCAAGTCGACCTGCTGAAGTATTTACGGCAGCGCTATCGCTGGGTGACTTGGGAGCGGGTTGTATCGGGCCGCGGTTTAGTCGATGTCTTTGAATTTTTAACGGCAGCCAACCAACTTCGACCAACCACCGCCTTGCAAAATGCCTTCAAAACCGAAGATCACGCTGCTGTGATCAGCCGCTTTGGCATGGCGGGTAGCGACCCGCTCGCGATGCAAGCCTTGAATTTATTTGTCCGCTTGTACGGCGCGCAAGCGGGCAATCTTGCGCTCACCGGCTTGGCGACAGGCGGTGTATATGTAGCTGGCGGCGTGGCACCGAAGATTCTCGATAAACTGACCGATGGTACTTTTATGCAGAACTTCCTAAACAAAGAAGAACGCATGCAGCCGCTGCTGAAAGCAATGCCGGTAAAGGTCGTGGTAAACGCCGACGTGGGTTTATTAGGCTCAGCCGTCGTCGCCGCGCGCCTAGCCGATATATAATTAACCGGTCGATCCATTCAAAAATTTTCTCGCGTTTACAAGGTTAAAGCTGGCTGCACATCAAGCAGAAAAATCTTAATATTGAGTAAAATATCACGCGGAAATAGACGGGACGGGTGCGATAAATATGGATCGTTCACCGGCTGACTCATTTCTCGGCCAGCTATACGGATATGCTTTCCCAGGCGCTAAAGGGTAAAATGCGCACTCGGTAAAGCGCTTAGCGGCTGGACCACACCCGATACAACGTACACCTAAAAATAATGCAAAACATTCAAACGCCTACTACCCCGAGCACTGCCGATTTACAACGCGAGGTTGCGGCGCTCATGATTGAAAGCTTAAATCTCGAAGTAACAGGCGATCAAGTAATCCCCGACGCTCCTTTGTATGGCGACGGCTTGGGCCTGGATTCCATTGATATCCTGGAAATCGCATTAGTGGTCTCTAAGCGCTATGGTCTACAACTGCGCGCCGACAGCGCCGACAACCAGCACATTTTCAGCTCGCTGCGCCATCTCACCGAGCATATCGCGGCGCATCGAACCCGCTGATGGTGCTCCGCCTCCTGCGCTGGTTGGGCATTGCTACGCTATTGATCGGCTATCCCTTCTTGGCGCATTACACCAATAATTCCTCGCCGAACGGCCATTTAGGCGCCTTAATCGCCATCGCACCCGTGGTTTTGATCACACTCGCACTCACGTGGCGTTCGCCTAAACGCTTACTGATGTTAAGTGTGTTAGCGCTGCTCTGTGTAGCCCTATGGGCGAGCTGGTCGGCGCTGGAACGTCATGTCGGGTTGGTGTACTGGTTGCAGCATGTGGGCATGCAATGCCTCTTATTCATTACTTTTGCGTGGACTTTATTCGCCGGACGCAAACCGTTGTGTACACGCTTTGCGGAGGCCGTGCACGCCCCGTTAACACCACAGCACACTATTTACGCACGCCAAGTGACGGTTGCCTGGAGCTTGTTTTTTGCGGCAATGGCGCTAACGTCTACCCTCCTATTTTTCCTGACACCGCTGGCGACTTGGTCATTTTTTGCTAACTTCATGACGCTGCCTTTAGTCGCTTTGATGTTCATTGCAGAATACTGGCTACGCCGATGGATGCTGCCCGACACAAAACACACGCGCATCTTCGATGCCGTGCGGGCGTTCTGCGACTCCTCGGCGCACCCGCATTAATTGTTGTAACCTCAATTATGTTTACCCTACCGCTGGTATCCCACACCACTCCGGACAGCATCATTGCTTGGCGCGCCGATGGCGCTGTTACGCGGCACCAATTTCTAGCCGAAGTACAACAACTAAGCGCGCTGTTTCCGAGCGGTGGTCAGCTACTCAATCTGTGCCGCGACCGTTACCAATTTAGCGTGGGGTTAGCCGCCGCTATTGTGACGGGTAAAGTTAGTCTTCTTCCTCCTGCGCACACCCCGGAAATGATGCGCCAAATCCGGATTTTTGCACCGGATGTATTTTGTTTGACGGATAGCGATGACTACACACTGGATCTGCCGCAACTCCGATATCCCGTCATGGATGTAAACCACACCAATACCCTTGCTGTTCCACAAATTGATCGACAACAACACATCGCCGTGGTCTTCACTTCAGGCTCGACCGGCACGCCTCAACCACATCCGAAAACCTGGGGTGCCTTAGTCAACAGCGTGCAGGCCGAAGCCCGGCGCCTGGGGCTGCTTAACACCACGTCCTGCACACTGCTGGGTACCGTCCCACCGCAGCATATGTACGGATTTGAATCGACCGTACTCATGGCGTGGCACAGCCACAATATACTCAGCCATGCGCAGCCGTTTTATCCGGCGGATATCGGCCAAGCGCTGGCGGCGGTACCCGCACCACGAGGATTAATATCCTCACCGGTGCATTTGCGCGCACTCCTGGAAACCGAACTGGATTTGCCGGAGCTGGCGTTGGTATTATCCTCCACGGCACCGCTATCCACTCAACTCGCCCATGACATCGAAGCCTATTGTCGCGCCCCCCTCTTCGAAATTTACGGCAGTACCGAAACCGGATTGATTGCGACACGACATCCCACGCAAACCACCGAATGGCATCTGCTTCCCGGCATAACGTTACGCGCCGAGGCGGACCGTGTATATGCATGCGGTGGCCATATCGAGGCACCAACACCGATGGGCGACCACATTGAAATACTTTCAAACGAACGTTTTTTACTCCACGGACGCTTGGACGATCTAATCAATATCGCCGGTAAACGACATTCTCTAGCCAGCCTCAACCACTTACTGAATGCGATTCCCGGGGTTGTGGACGGTGCGTTTTTCATGCCGGATGAAACCGGCGCGGAGCATGTCACGCGACTGGCCGCGTGCGTCGTGGCACCGGATATAGAGGCCGCCTGGTTATTAGCCGCGCTACGCGAGCGTATTGATCCGGTTTTTCTACCGCGCCCTTTACTATTGGTGGAAACGCTGCCTCGCAACGGCACCGGAAAACTGCCGCGCGCTACATTGCAAGCGCTGCTTCAGACACACAAATTACGCCCGCCCATATGACTCAAAGCACGCTCTGGAGGGTTCCATTCGATCACCCGGCTTTTGCCGGTCATTTTCCCGGCGCACCCATTCTGCCCGGTGTGGTGCTGCTGGATGCCGCGCTGCAAGCCATTGCCGAGGCCCGTGGTATCACGCTGGAGCAGTGTGAAATTTGTTCGGTAAAATTTTTAAGCCCGGCCGGTCCGGGAGATTTATTGGAGATTCGGCACAATGTCACGCCCGGCGGTTCGATCCATTTTGACATTGTTGCAGGGCTACGCAAAATTGCCGATGGTCGCATTATGACCGTACCACCGACATGACATTGCGCACCGCCGCCTGGGTGCATCATCCGGAACGCAGCAATATGTTCATGCTGCGCCTCATGACATGGATTTCGCTTAGGCTCGGAAGAAATATTGCACGTGTCGTCCTGCACGGTATTGCCGTTTATTTTTTATTATTCGCACCGTCCGCCCGTCGTGCCTCACGCCAGTATTTACGTCGTGCCTTAGGGCGCACGCCGCATCTACGTGATTTATACCGTCATTTTTTTACTTTTGCCACCGCCATTCACGACCGTGTCTATTTGGTCAACCAACGCTTCGATTTATTTGATTTTGAAGTGCGTGGCGAAGACATCTTACACCGCCTGCTGGCCGAGAATCATGGCTTGCTCCTGATGGGTGCGCATCTAGGTAGCTTTGAAGTGATCCGTGCACTGGCCCGCAAAGACACGGATTTTTGTGTCGCGATGGTTATGCACGAAGACAATGCGCAAAAAATTAACGCCATCTTGGCCGCCATTAATCCCCAGCTTGTGCCGGACATCATCGGCCTGGGGCACATCGATTCGATGCTCAAGGTCAATGCGCGCTTGGATGAAGGCAGTATCATCGGCATCTTGGCTGATCGCACCATCGGTCACGATGCTCTGCAGCCGGTGCAAATGCTTGGCGCAACGGCGTACTTACCGAGCGGACCGTTCCGCATGGCCGCATTGCTGCGACGACCGGTACTTTTTATGACCGGCTTGTACTTGGGCGGCAATCGCTATGCCATCCATTTTGACACGCTCGCGGATTTTTCAAATGTCGCGCGGGGTCAGCGCGATGCCGCCGTACAAGCCGCGCTCCAGCGTTATGCCGTATTGCTGGATCAATACTGCCGCCAAGCGCCGTATAACTGGTTTAATTTTTTCGATTTCTGGCAGGCCGCCACACCGACTGGCACAATAGTTAAATCATGATGACACTCCGTAGCACTGCTGTTTACTGGCACCTTTTTCTGGTGCTGCCGTTCGTACCCACGACCGCCTACGCCGCCGACTGGGATATCGAACAACTCATGCAAAGCTTGGCGCAAACGCGCGTCGGCCACGCGCATTTTATCGAGAAAAAATTTATTGCGCTGCTCGACAAACCGGTGGAATCCTCCGGCGAGTTGTTCTACAACGCGCCCGACCGCTTGGAAAAACGCACCCTCAAACCCAAACCCGAATCGATGCTGCTGGATCAAGGCGCTCTGCTGATCGAACGTGGTCGGCAAAAATATCGCCTGCCGTTACAAGACTACCCCGAGCTAGCCGTTTTTATTGAAAGCATACGCGGCACACTCGCCGGCGACCGCACCGCATTAGAGCGTAACTATCAACTCACTCTGGGCGGCAACATCGATCAGTGGACACTACGGCTTGTACCGCTGGATGAAAAAATGCGGGCCGTGGTACAAAGTATTCGTATCGCCGGTGTGCGTGATGCCATACGCCGCATTGAAATCTTTCAAACCGATGGTGACAGATCGCTCATGTTGATCGAAAAATTAACCCCGTGAAACAAGCTTCCGCACCGCGCAATCGAACCGCCATCGTGCTATGGCTGGTGTTTATGCTGGCCTGCAGCATCGTCATCAGCCGCAGCCAATTCACCACCGATTTATCCGCATTTTTGCCCCGCAACCCAACCCCCGAACAGCAATTGCTGCTGGAACAAATTCGTGATGGTCTCGCTTCGCGCCTGATACTGGTCGGTATCGAAGGGGGGGGTGCGCCCACCCGCGCTCAACTTTCCAAACAAGTCGCGCAACGCTTGCGCACGAATCCTGCTTTTGTCAGCGTTAGTAACGGTGAACCCGTCAACGCTGAACGCGACCGTGCTTATTTATTCAATCACCGTTATCTACTTAGCCCGACCGTGACACCCGCGCGTTTCAGTGCCGCAGGGCTGCATCATGCTTTAAGCGACAGCATTGACTTGCTCGCCTCACCGGCCGGGCTACTGCTCAAGCCTCTGTTGACACGCGATCCCAGCGGCGAAATGTGGCAATTACTCGATCAACTCAACCACGGCAGCCACCCGCCGTTAATCGCCGGTGCCTGGGCATCGCACGATGGCGAACGTGCTTTGCTGCTACTGCAAACACGCGCTTCGGGCAGCCATATCGATGCTCAGCAAAATGCCGTAAACGCGATCCGACAAGCCTTCGACACCGCACCCAGCGCCACGTCTGCGGCTAAACTTTTAATGACGGGGCCGGGAGTATTTTCAGTCACATCGCGCGACACCATTAAAAATCAGGTAACGCGTTTATCGATCATCAGCGTAGCACTGATCGCAGCGCTGTTATGGCTGGTTTATCGCTCTTTCAGCGCACTGGTATTGGGGTTTTTACCGGTTGTCAGCGGTGCCTTGGCGGGCATCGCCGCCGTCAGCTTAGGCTTTGGATCGGTACACGGCATCACCCTCGGATTTGGCACTGCATTGATCGGCGAAGCGGTGGATTATTCTATCTATCTATTTGTGCAATCCGCACAAGGCCAAACGGATCGGCAAAACTGGGTTCAACACTTCTGGCCCACTATCCGTCTCGGTGTGCTGACATCGATCTTTGGTTTTGCATCGCTGTTGTTGTCCGGCTTTCCGGGTCTGGCGCAGCTCGGGCTCTATGCCATTGCGGGGCTAATCGTCGCCGCGGCCGTAACGCGCTTTGTCCTACCGCACCTACTGCCGAAAAATTTTCACGTACACGATGTATCGGCCATCGGCCACGCCCTCTCCCGTCTAGTGCAACACGCCGCAAAACTGCGTTGGGCCGCCACACTGGTCGTACTGATTGCCGGCGTGATTTTAATCGTCAATCGCCATACTTTGTGGAATGACAAAATATCTTCCTTGAGTCCAGTCCCGCAGAGTGATTTAGCACTAGATACCCGTTTACGCGCCGACATGGGCGCGCCGGATGTGCGCTATCTGGTAGTGGTATCCGGTGCAACCCAAGAATCCGTATTGCGTGCATCCGAACAAGTTTCCGACGTACTGCAATCGCAGGTTGACCAAGGCGAACTGGGCGGATTTGAAACTCCCAGCCGCTACCTTCCCAGTGTCGCAATGCAGCGCGCACGCCAAGCCAGCTTACCCGATACCGCCGTACTCGAAGCACGGCTTGAAGAAGCGGTGCGCGGTTTGCCGATACGCGCGCAACGCCTTCAACCATTTATTAACGATGTGGCTATCGCCCGCAAACAATCTTTACTACAAGCATCCGATCTCAAACATACTTCGATGAGCATCGCCGTGGATGCCCTGCTAATCCGCCAAGGCGACCATTGGCGCGCCTTACTGCCGCTGACAGCAGCGCCCGGCGCGCATATCCAGCCACAACACATCCGCCGCGCGCTGCACACTGCCGGTTTATCCAATGCCCTGTTCGTGGATATGAAAACCGAGTCGGATCATTTATATTCCGGCTATTTGCAGGAAGCCATTGCTTTGTCGCTCGGCGGGCTGGCGGCTATTTTTGGATTATTGCTTTTTGTATTTCGCTCACTGCGGCGTGTGCTGCGCATTATCATACCGCTGTCGGCGGCAACCATCACCGTTACGGCGGGATTGGTCTTGTTCGGCCAGCCATTGATTATTCTGCACTTGGTCGGCCTGCTGCTGGTGGTGGCCGTGGGCTCCAATTACGCCTTGTTTTTTGATTGCCCCGAGCCATCGGCACGTACCCTCTCACCGCGTACGCTAGCCTCTATGTTGTTGGCCAATCTCACCACTCTTGCCGGGTTTGGCCTGCTGGCCTTTTCCAAGGTTTCCATCTTACAAGCCTTGGGTGTGACGGTGGCACCGGGTGTTATGTTGGCCCTCCTTTACGCGGCCATTTTTGCACGGAAGTCCAATGCGTAATTGGCGGCCTACGCCGTTGATCCGCGCTTCCATGCTGCTGCATTTGTTCGCGCTGATCGCCCTGATTGCGCTACCCGCTCAGTGGCGCTGGACATTCGGCGCGGTGGCGGCTAATCATGCCCTGCTCACGGTACTGGGGCTATGGCCGCGCAGTCACTGGCTTGGATCCAATTGGACACAACTGCCCGCTTCCGCAAGGGCCAGAAATGAAATCGCTTTAACCATCGACGATGGACCCGATCCCATCGTGACACCGCAAGTGTTGGATATCCTGGACCGCTATGCGGTGCAGGCTACTTTTTTCTGTATCGGTGAAAAAGCCGCGCACTACCCAGACTTATGTCGGGAAATTGTGCATCGCGGTCATGCCGTGGAAAATCACAGCCAGCATCACAGCCATTTTTTTTCCTTCAAGGGCTTCTCCGGTTTTCTGCGCGAATTACAGGACGCGCAGAACACGCTCACAGCGATCACGGGTTATCAGCCACAGTTTTTTCGTACGCCCGCCGGATTGCGTAACCCTTTACTCGACCCCGTACTAACGCGACTGGGACTACAACTGACCAGTTGGTCAGTACGCGGTTTCGATACTCGGATCGGTAACATTGTGCGCGTTCAGCATAAATTATTAGGCGGATTGCGCGCGGGCGCTATTTTATTGCTGCACGATGGCAACGCGGCGCGCACACCGACCGGCACACCCGTGATTCTCGAAGTGCTTCCCACCATTCTCGCAGCGGCCGGTGCGGCCAACCTACACTTCATCACCTTGCGCCAGGCCCGCGCATGACGCGTGTCCCTGCAACCGCCACTCCGTGGTACAGCCACGCACGCGCGGCATTAGCGCAACATAAATTTATTAAAGGAATTGGAACAACACTGTTCATCAGTTTATTTTTCAGCGCCTACTTTTATATCCTTAAAACGCCGGCTTACCCGACAATCGTAATGCCCATCACCTTCCTGGATCGCCTAATCGCATTCCAACCGTCGGCGATGCCCATTTACCTTTCGCTATGGATCTATGTTTCTCTACCCCCGGCATTACTGGCGACGCGGCGCGCGCTCTATGGCTACGGCATCGACATGGCCGTCACTTGTCTAACCGGATTAATCATTTTCTATTTCTGGCCCACGACCATCCCCTCGCCCAATATCGACTGGGCACTCTATCCCAACGTGAATTTCCTAAAAAACATAGACGCTTCGGGCAACGCCTTGCCCTCGTTACATGTTGCTACCGCCGTTTTTTCAGGCCTCTGGTTACATCATCGACTGCGCCGCTTCGGCGCGCCTTTATGGGTACTCAGCCTAAATGGACTGTGGCTACTCGGCATCGTTTATTCCACGCTTGCCACACGCCAGCATGTCGCCGTCGATGTGCTGGCCGGTCTCGTTCTCGGAATCCTAGCGGCCTTTTTATCGTTACAACATCGCCGCCGCATCAATGACACTTGATCGAATTTAAGTCCGTCTAAAGACGCTAGTCTTTTGTTACTATTTTATGTAATATTTGACGGTCGGTTACAAAGTGCCGTCGCTATGACTACTGCACAATGTCAGGCCAAAAAATAACGATACAAAAAAAGGATATTACATGCGCGAGGAAATTACGGCGGTAATCACCGGTTTGGGGATTTTAGTCATGCTGTACTGCTTGTGGTCAGCATTTAGTTTAAAAGCAAAAGTACCGGGCGGCGTAGTCGGTCAAAAATGGCGCCATATGACGGGCATGATTGTATTTTTTTTGATGGGTTATATCGCCATTCCCTTACTGGGTCAGCTTTCTGCGGAAACCATGCGCTTGGCTGTGTCGCTGATATTTTTATTCGGTGCCGTCTATGTGGCCGTTACGATTCGATTGATTTATCGTGTCATTGAGGAACTCACCACATGATAGACCCACGCCTCGTATTTTTAAAGACGGAGAAGGGGGAGGCGGAATTTTCCACCCGCGCCTACAAACTAAATCATGCGCTGCGGTACGTGTTGATTCTGGTCAATGGAAAATCAACCGTGGACGAAATTCGAAGTAAAGGCGCGGGTCTACCGAATGTAGAGGCCGCGCTGCGCCAGCTTGCCGATCTCGGATTTATTCACTCCCAGACCGAAGCAAAACCGCGCGGAGCAAGTCTTGCTCACAACCCGAAAAACGAATTGATTAGTTTAGCGCGTGAAATATTGGGCGGGAATGCCGCTTCAATCATCAAAAAACTCAATGCATCCGAGGACACTCCACAAGCTCTCGCGAAAACAGCGACGGCCTGCAAACACCTCATTAAACTGACCATTGACGATCATAAAGCAGAAGATTTTGAGCGCCGCGCACAAGAAATTATTCATTCCAGTACCATGCAACTGCATCACTAATCCAGCCCCATTCACGGGCGGCTGCTCCCATCATCAATCCGCCCTTTACACGCTTGACCGCAGGCGCTTTGAATTCGGCGGTGTATTCCTGCTTCGATCTCTTCTCCCTCTTCCCAGGTTAACGTTAATAATACGTTACCCTCCTCTTTATTCTTGCGCGGCCCAGGCGACTGACAATCCTATTGCGTGTGGGTCAAACTCTGATAATCTTTCGTCGTGGTGCCTTTTCTCCAAGTCGAGATAAAAATTTTGCAATGACCCTCGTCTAGATCAAACCCCGGTGCGTTCTCCCGGCATAGTCGAAGGCTTACCGCACAAAATAAAATAGGCTTATTTTCCTTTGAACCCACTTTGGCTTTCCCATTTCACCGTAACCAGCAGCATCGGTCACGGCCTCGATCAGACATTGGATGCGCTGCACCAGCGCCGCGCCGGGCTTACGCCTTGCGCGTTCGACACGGTGGATCTGGCGACATTCATTGGCGAGGTCGCCGGAGTAGATGCGGTGCAAATTCCAGTACACCTGGCCGATTTTGATTGCCGCAACAATCGGCTTGCTTTGTTGGGATTGATGCAAGATGGTTTCGCCGAAGCGGTGCGTGCGGCCAGCGCAAAATACGGTGTGCAACGCATTGGCGTATTTCTCGGCACCAGCACCGCCGGCATTCTACAAACCGAGCTGGCCTACCGACGGCGTGACCCGGTGACGGGCGCATTACCCGCCGATTTTATTTATGGTGCGACACACAATACTTTTTCTGTTGCAGATTTTACGCGCCGATATTTTGGTTTGACCGGCCCGGCAGTTGTGGTGTCATCGGCGTGTTCGTCCAGTGCCAAAGTATTCAGCTCGGCACGACGTATGCTGGCGACGGGCTTGATTGACGCCGCACTGGTGGGCGGCGTGGACTCCTTGTGCCTCACCACTTTGTATGGTTTTAATTCGCTCGGCCTGACTTCGGAGCAAGCCTGCCGCCCCTTCGATGCACAGCGCAATGGCATTTCGATTGGTGAGGCCGCCGCTTTCGCGCTGCTAGAGCGCATGCCGAAAAATATACAAGACGATGCGGTGCTGTTGCTCGGCATCGGCGAATCGAGCGATGCTTATCACATGTCATCGCCGCATCCGGATGGGCTGGGTGCGCGCATGGCGATGCAGGATGCGCTGCACATGGCGGGGTTAAAACCTATCGAAATTGATTACATTAATCTGCATGGCACCGCGACTCAAAGCAATGATGCGGCGGAGGGGAAAGCCGTCGCTGCCGTCTTTGGCTCGGATACCCCGTGCAGTTCGACCAAAGGGGCGACGGGCCACACATTGGGGGCGGCCGGTGGTGTAGAAGCCGTGATTTGCGCACTGGCATTGCAACACGGTTTGCTCCCCGCCGGATTAAATACGCAGCAACTCGATCCGGCACAGAAACTTGATTATCTACTGGCTAATCGTAAACAACCGGTCGCACGTGTGCTCAGCAATTCCTTTGGATTCGGCGGAACAAATTGCAGCCTGATTTTTGGGTGGGCGGGGCCGCCATGACGCTCACAGCTTACATTGAAGGCATCGGCCTGCTTGGTCCCGGTTTAAATGATTGGCCGAGCGGCCAAGCAATACTGGAAGGCCGTGTGCCCTATCAGCCACTAAAAACCGTACTACCACCGCCGACTTTGTTGCCCGTTGCCGAGCGCCGACGCAGCAGTGCAATCGTCAAGCTCACCCTCGCCGCTGGGTTGGAGGCCGTTACGGCGGCCGGTCTGGATCCGGCCCAATTACCCAGTGTGTTTTCCTCTTCGGGGGGGGATGGAGAAAACTGTCACATTATTTGCGAAATGTTAGCCTCCGATGACCGGCAGATATCACCCACCCGTTTTCATAATTCGGTGCATAACGCAGCCGCCGGGTATTGGGGCATCGCCACCGGCGCTATGACCAGCACATCGGTGTTATGCGCATTTAATGCATGCTTCAGCGCAGGTCTCCTGGAGGCGCTGGCCCAAGTGGTTGTCGATAACACATGCAATATTTTATTGGCGTGCGACACGCCTTACCCGGAGCCGCTGCACCGTGTCCGCCCTATTGCGGATGCGTTCGGCATCGCCTTAGTGTTAGCGCCTCAACGCAGCCCGCAAACCTTGGCAAAAATCAGCGTTCGCCTAACGGATACCCCCCCGGATCAGATGGGTGACGCGGCACTCGAAAGCCTGCGCACCAGTGTTCCGGCTGCACGTGGTTTGCCGCTGCTCCGCGCTATCGCACTCCGTCAGGAACAGTGTACGGTGCTGGATTACCTCGACGGCACAGGCCTTGCCGTGACTATTGCCTAGCACGAAGAATCGGGCCAATTAAGCCCCCGGCGTAAACGTCAGGAACTTGTAAGGACTCACGGTTCACAATCCTCGCCATGATATTCATTATCGATTTCGACGGAACCTTAGCCACGCAAGACACCGTAGATGCCTTGCTGCAAAAATTCGCCCCTGCCGCGTGGGAAGCCGTTGAAAACGAATGGCTTGCCGGACGTATCAGTGCCGTTGAATGCATGCAGCAGCAGATTCGCATGGTGCGCTCTGATCGCATTACGCTGGAAAGTTTTTTTCGCGATATTCAGTTGGATCCTTGCTTCGACGCATTCCAAAAACACGTCGGCCAATTTGCGACACTCGCGGTTGTCAGCGATGGCCTCGATCATGCCATCAAAGTGGCTTTGCAGCACAACGGGCTGGCCCATCTGCCGATTCACGCTAACCGCCTGCATTTCCTAGCCGACGGCATTGACATTAGTTTCCCGCACCTCAACCCAAGTTGCAATGCCGGTAACGGCGTTTGTAAGTGCGCAGTGGCGCAAAATTACGCGGCAACCTCGGGCCGCCCGGTTGTACTCATCGGTGATGGCAAATCCGACGCTTGCCTCGCACATCAAGCCGATGTGGTATTCGCTAAAGGCTCCCTGATCCAATATTGCGCGCAACACCAAATCCCGCATTACCCCTTCCAGACCTTTGCCGACGTAATGTCGGTCGTCCAGGACTGGTCCATTGACGCGATGCAAGCCTCCGTGTCTTAATTTTAGGAAGAACACACTTGACTACAAAAGACCTCTCCATCATCGAAAAAGATGCTTTGTATTGTTCCTACGGCGACACGGTTCATTATGCTGATCCACCAAAGGTATTTCAATCGTGCGAAGGCAGCTACCTCTTTGATGCCGCTGGTACCCCGTATTTAGACCTGCAAATGTGGTATTCCGCCGTAAACTTCGGCTACAAAAACCAACGCTTGAACAACGAACTCAAGCGCCAGATTGACACATTGCCGCAATTGGCTTGCCAATATCTGCACCGCGAAAAAGTCGAACTCGCCGAACTAATCTGTACCGACATCGAAAAGAAATACGGTGTTAAAGGTCGCGTGCATTTTAATGTCGGCGGTGCGCAGGCGGTAGAGGACTCCCTTAAAATAGTTCGTAATGCCACCGGTAAAAGTCTGATGTTTGCCTTTATGGGCGGCTATCATGGTCGTACGCTCGGTGCTTCGGCCATTACGTCCAGCTATCGCTATCGACGACGTTACGGCCATTTTTCAGATCGCGGCCACTTCGTGCCTTTTCCGTATTGCTTCCGTTGCCCCTATGGGATGAAACCGGAAAGCTGTGACACTTACTGCCATCACGAATTCGAACGTTTGTTTGAAACCGAATACAACGGCGTATGGGACGATAAAGATAAATCCTGTGAGTACGGTGCGTTCTATGTGGAGACCATTCAAGGTACCGGTGGCTATGTGATTCCGCCCGAAGGCTACTTCCAGAAACTACAAAAGACGCTCAAAGAGCGCAAAGTATTGCTGGTCGTGGATGAAATTCAAATGGGCGTATACCGCTCCGGAAAACTGTGGTCGTGGGAAAATTTCGGCATCGTGCCGGATGTGTTTATCTTCGGCAAAGCCATTACCAATGGTCTAAATCCGATCTCCGGTATTTGGGCGCGTGAAGAACTCATCAGCCCGGATAAATTTCCACCCGGCTCCACCCACTCCACGTTCGCTTCAAACCCGCTGGGCACGGCGGTTGCGCTGGAAGTCTTGCGCATGACCCAAGAACAAGATTTTGAGCCCATGATCCGCGCCAAGGGCGCTTACTTCCTTCAAAAATTGAAGGATCTGAAACAACACTGGAAGGTGGTCGGCGATGTCAGCGGCATTGGCCTCGCTTTGCGCATCGAGTTGTGCACCACGGACGGTTTTACGCCGAACAAAGCACTGGCCGATCAGGTGTTCAACGAAGGGCTCAAGGGCGACTTAGAGGTTGACGGTAAACGTTACGGCTTAGTGCTGGATATCGGCGGCTATTATAAAAACGTCATCACGCTCGCGCCCTCTTTCCATATTACAGAAGCAGAAATCGATCTCGGGATGCATCTGTTTGCCATGCTGTTAAAACGTTGCGGAGCTGAATAACATGAGCCAAGCCATCGAATCATTGTTGGGACCCGCCGGATATTATACGCGGCGCGGCGAAGATGCCGTGCTGCTGGTTCACGGCTTAACCGGCACTCCCGCCGAGATGCGATCATTGGCAAAAAAATTACAGCAGCAAGGCTTCAGCGTCATGTGTCCACGCTTGGCAGGCCACTGCGGCAGCATTACCGAACTCAAAAAATCACGTTGGCAGGATTGGTACGGCACCATCGAACAATCCTTCGAAGCACTCAAAGCGGAACATCGGCAAGTGTATGTCGCTGGCCTCTCTATGGGCGCTTTGCTGGCGCTACGATTGGCGGCTCAAAAAGGTGATCGAGTTGCGGGTCTTGGTTTGTTGTCCTCGACCTTCTTTTACGACGGCTGGAATATGCCTAAATACAAGCGCCGACTGTTGCTTCCGCTGGTTATTTATAGCCCGCTCCGGCTATTTTTCTCCTGGACCGAAGCCTCGCCCTACGGCATCAAATGCGAGCGTACACGCGCCCAAGTACAGTCCGTGTTGGAAAATCGCGATGCCAACGCCGCTGAGCAATATGGAATATTTCGCACGCCCGCCGTAACCATTCATGAAAGCGTGCGACTCATTCGCGAAGCGCGGCGCGCTCTACCGCAGGTACACACGCCGACCATGATCGTGCATGCGCTGGAGGATGATATGGCCAGTATAAAAAATGCACACTTTGTCGCAAGCCATATTGCCGCACGTGACATTGAAACTTTCTACGTCGACGACACCTACCATGTTTTAACCTTGGATCGCCGCAAGCATCAAGTGGCCGAGCGTCTGAGTAATTTCTTTCTGCAACGTCTGCCCGCCGCTTCGACTGCCATAGCCGCCTAGTACAGTGCATCGCGCACGCGAGTGACGTATGATGACGCAAGCTGTCTTTTAATTTGAAACCTAGGGATACCGTGTGCGCGTTCTCGTCGTAGAAGATAATGCGTTGGTTGCTGAAGGCATTAAGCACGGTCTTGAGCGCGAACACTTTACGGTGGACCGGGTCGGCAGTGCCGAACAGGCGGAAACCTACCTGCACGGCGAACACTTTGACTTGCTCATTGTCGATTTAGGACTCCCCAAAGCGGACGGATTTTCCCTGGTTCGACAACTGCGGCAATTGGGACAAAAAACACCGGTACTTATTTTGACGGCGCGCGACACTTTAGAAGACTGTGTCAAAGGGCTTGAAGTGGGCGCTGATGATTACATGATTAAACCTTTTCGTTTGCCAGAATTGGTGGCGCGGATTCGCGCCCTGATCCGCCGCGCAAATGCAGTCACCGATTCGCGGCTAATCCACGGTGCATTGGAAATGGACACCGCACGACACACGTCCACCTTGAACGGACGGCCCTTGGATCTGACCAATCGTGAATGGGCTTTGCTCGAATTGCTCCTCATTCAATCACCGAAGGTTGTCAGCAAAGAAAAAATCCTACAAGTGCTCACGGGTTGGGACGTCGATCTGTCGCCCAACGCGATTGAAGTTTATATTTCACGGCTGCGCAGTAAGCTAACCGACAGCGCCGTTTCTATTCGCACCATCCGCGGCATTGGATACCGAATCGATGCGCATCTCTAACAGCATTCGCGGGCGTTTACTCTTGTGGCTGCTGATTCCTCTCAGCAGTATTTTAGTCATTGGCGAGTTCGTCGACTTCAATAGTGCGAACGCGCCGGCAAACGATGCCTACGACCAAGCGCTGGTCGATGCCGCGCTAGCCACTTCCGCGCACCTGCGCCTGGAACACAAGCACGCTTATGTCGACTTGCCCAAGCAAACCGACCTTGCGCTACGCACCGATCGATTGGATAAAATATTTATTTCCGTCATCGCGCTGGATGGAACAGTTCTCTTTGGCGACGGCAATCTGGTACCAGAAATAGAACTAACCGAAACGGAGAGCGATCCGGATTTTTACGATTCGTATCATAACGGCGTACCCATCCGGGCTGTCGTATTGTTGCACCATTTAAAAGGCGGTCCCGCCGTTATTATTCAGGTCGCCGAAACGCGAAAAAAGCGCGAGCAAACCGCCAGCAAAATTTTTTGGGCGACGCTGATTCCCGACACGTTAAATGCCCTGGTGACCATTCTCATTGTTATCATCGGCGTGAAAATCGGTTTGCGCCCCATTGACGATATCAGCGTACAAATTCAAGCGCGTTCGGCTAATGATTTGCAGCCGATTGAACTAAAACAGACACCCGATGAATTAAAATCTTTGGTGATTGCACTCAATCGTCTATTCGCGCTCCTGACCGAGGCCAGCGCGGCTCAACAACGCTTCGTTTCCAATGCCGCGCATCAACTGCGCACACCACTCGCCGGTTTACAAACGCAGTTGGAATTGCTCGCCGGTGATCCCAAACTAACCGCCGATAAATCTAAGATCGATCCGCTACTGCATGCTACGGGGCGCCTCACCCACCTCATCCATCAACTCTTGATGTTGGCCAAAGCAAAACCCACGAGCGCACTGGCTTACGATCTGAATTGGGTCGACCTTAAGAACTTGATCGAACAAAACGCAGAGCCATTTATCGATCAGGCGCTGGCCCGCAACATCGACCTTGGATTTGAACTTGAAGCCGCTAAAACCACCGGCAATGACCGTTTAATCTATGAATTGCTCACCAATCTTGTCGACAATGCCTTACGTTATACGCCTAACGGCGGCGCGGTAACCGTGCGCTGCGGAACGCACGCAGAAAGCCCCTTCATCGAGGTTGAAGACAATGGTCCGGGCATCCCAAAATCTGAACGCACGAAAGTATTTGACCGCTTCTATCGTATCTCCGGTAGCTCGGATGATGGTTGCGGCTTAGGATTAGCCATTGTGAAAGAAATCGCCGATCTTCACGCGGCGCAAATCACCATCGCCGACGGCGCACAGCAAGGCGCACTGTTCCGTGTTACGTGGGCTCAACAACCATCAAAGTGATCGCGCGATGTCAGCACCCAATTTTATTCCAGACTCGCAAACTTCCGGTAATGTAATAACGGATATCCTGTTCGGCCAACAAATGGCCGGATTACACCGCTTCGCCGCCGGATTCAGACGGAGAGCACCATCTATAACCTAATCGAACCCGCCGGTTTACTCCGGCACTTTGTCGCCCATCCACCACAAGACTTCCGTAGCATAGCGCTCCCCGGCGCGATGCCCGGTTTCGCACTGCACTTTGACCTCACCACCACCTTAGACACCCCAGTACAACGTCGCCTGCGCGCACTCCCGCTACAGCGTATTTGGCGCCGTTGGTTAACGCCCTACACCTGTTTCGGTGGAACAACTTGCACCGAATATGCACCGCTGCCGATCAACCTCAACGCCGATACATTGGTGCAAACCTTGCTCCGCGAAATTACGCCGCAATTTAGTTTTTTCATACTCAAAGACCTGCCGACCCACTCCCCGCTCACCGGCGAATTAGCCAATCACCATACGCAGCAAGTAATCAGCGCTTGCCAACGCGCCGGTTTTTTTATGGTGGAAGGACAAGCGCTGGCTTATGTACCGATTAACTTTACTTCCATCGAAGAAGTTTTTACGCGCATGCCGCGAACTCGGCGCAAGGAAATGAAACGCAAACTCAAGTCGCGTACGGCGTTAGCCGTCGAAATATTGCACAGCGGCGATGTCTATTTTTTAGACGACATCAATTTAGAACATTTATATGCGCTCTATCGCAATGTTTTTCAGCAAAGCGACATTCATTTCGACCAGCTCACACCCGCGTTTTTTCGTGCTCTCTTACAAGATGCCACGCTCAACGGTGTCTTGTTTCTGTATCGCGCGCAGGGCGAGATTATCGGTTTTAATTTGTGTTTCGAGCATCAGGGTATGCTGCTCGATAAATATGTCGGATTTCTTTATCCGCAGTCGCGCGCGTACAATTTATACACGGTGAGTTGGTTTCATAATTTAGAATATGCGCTACAACGCGGCTTGCAAACCTATGTTGCCGGTTGGACAGATCCGGAAATAAAACGCCACCTCGGCGCGCAATTCACCTTCACGCAACACGCGGTGTATATCCGCAATCCACTGCTGCGCGCATTGCTAAAGCCGCTGCGCCGTTTTTTTGAGTCCGATCGACAATGGTACGAGGAACATGCAAAATCCGCTGGTTCTTGATTTCGACGCATCGGTGCTTGCCCTACCCGGCGAACAGCGCGTTGCCTTATCCGATTGGCAAGAAACCATCCGCTTCGGCTGTCGTTTGAAAACCCTGCGCGCACTCGACGCGCGGCTGGCTCCGTATTTAAACACCATAAATGGCCCGGTTTTTATGGGTAGCGGTGATTATCATCATATGAGTTTTTTGCTGATCGAACGCCTGCGCCAATTACGCGAACCGGTGCGGGTGGTGGTGTTCGACAACCACCCCGACAATATGCGCTACCCGTTCGGCATCCACTGCGGCTCCTGGGTATGGCACGTGAGCCGACTACCGCACGTGGCCAGCGTTGAAGTACTGGGAATTACTTCAAAGGATGTCGAATCCGGCCATGCTTGGGAAAACCACTTGCGCCCGCTACGCCAAAATAAAGTACGTTACGGCTGCGTGGGACGCGATGTCGGCTTACTGCAAAAACTCGGCGCGCAAGGCGCTCGCAGCTATGCCTCAACGGCGCAATTACTGGAAGCTTTCGCCGCCAGTCTACCCACTTCCAGCGCACCGATTTACCTCTCCATCGACAAAGATGTCCTCTCGCCGCTAGATGTGCAGACCAATTGGGATCAGGGCGGCATGCGCTGGTCAGAGCTCGGTGCAATGGTTGATCTACTGCGTGATCGTTTGGTAGGGTGCGATGTAACCGGCGATGTTTCGGTGTATCGCTATCGCAGCTACTTTAAGCGCTTGCTGAGCGGCTTAGACCAGCAACCCGACATCCCACCGCAACAGCTCGCCGACTGGCAAGCAGCGCAGCATCTACTTAACCTCGATTTACTGCGTCGCCTAGCGCGCTGAGCACGCGCTCGAAACCCGCATCTTCCAGCCACGGGCTATTACTCACCGTCAACATCCGCGCCGCGAAATCGCGTGCATGGGGTACATTCGGTGCCGCAAACAGATGCGCGAGATAAGCATAGTCCGGTAGCGCGTGTATAAACAAGCGGCTAACACCAAAACCCGATGTCCAGAGCGCCGCCAATGCGGCATCCCGCGCTGCGGCGGTGGGTAATAACAGCATGAAAAAAGGCCAAACGCCCTGCGTACCCGGTGTGTCATCCAGCACCTGAATCCCTGCCACATTTGCTAGTTGCTGTTTGCGCCGTGCCGCTTGCGCGTTTAGGTTTTGTTGAAACGGTGCCAGGCGCGCCAGCGCATGAACACCCACAGCCCGGCGCCAAGCGCTAACGCGATGCAATGGAATCGCCGCATCAAAATCATCGCCCACCGCCGCCACTGGATCGTTGCGGCGTAAGGCGCTGCGCAGTGGCCAACCATAAACTATCCGCAAGCCCAGCGGGCGGTAAAAAGCCCAATACGCGATTAGTTCGACGCAACGCTTAAACTCCCAACCTGCCTTGTGTTGAATCGTTTCGGCACTGACTTGACGTAAGCGTTGGCGTAACTCCGTATCGCCGGCATACAACACGCCGCCCTCGTAGAGCGTCAAGCCCTTGCCCACCGCCAGACTCCAAAAACCGATATCACCGATACTGCCCACCGGCTTACCTTGGGCAAAACCACCCAACGCTTGAGCCGCATCTTCGATCACCTTCGCGCCTACACGAGCGGCTATTTCCATGACGGGTGCTAAATCCGCAATGCGTCCACCCAAATGCGTGGGGATCACCGCCAACGTGGACGCATCACAAAGCTGAGACAAACGATCTTGGTCGAGATCAAAACTACCCGCGCGCAAATCGCATAAAATGGGCTGCAGGCCGTTGTGCGCAATCGCCAAGGCAACCAAAGGACAGGTATAGGCGGGGATAATTATTTTTCGACGTGGACTTTTTTGCTTAAGCACCGCGAGCGCCAGCACTAAGGCCGCCGTCCCGGAGCACTCAATTTGAGTTTCGGGCAGATGAAGATAATGCGCAAATGCAGCCCCTAAATCCGCATCGCCGGGCAACAAATCCTGCAACACCAGCGCTAAGCCAGCCGTGGGCGGTGTTTCACGCCAAGCGTTAAGCATCGCCGTGTTTCGACTCGCTCAAGCTGAGGCAAATAATGCCCGACACAATACAGATCGCCCCTAAGACTTGCAGCAACGACAAGTGTTCGCCGAAATAGGCGACTGAAACGGCCAAGACGGTAACGACTTCCAGATGCGAAGCGGCAAATGCCGGGCCCACCGGCGCATGTTTGAGCAGGGTCATCCAGGTGAAAAATGCCAGCACATAGCCGAGCATTGCACCGAATATCCAACCGTTATTAATAATGCCAAACAGCCAGCCTGTGTTGGCCTCGAAAGGCCCCGTGTGCTGCGTCGCCAGCTTGAAAAATACTTGCGTCAACGTATCAAACACGATCAAAGCCGCAAAACCGATGAAGTAAAAGCGCTTTGTACTCATGTGCCGAAACCCGCTAACGCGACACCCAGTGTCACCAGCCACATCCCCGCCACCCGCAGGCGATCTAAACGTTCTTTAAAAAAAAGTTTGCCGGCGTACATCACCACGGCGATATTAATCGCACCCAACATCACGGCTAGGGAAAGCGGGATTAATGACAGCAGGGCCAACCAAACCAAAAACTCGAAGGCGAAGCAAAAGACACCGATCCAAATCATCGGAGTCGACAGCATCAAACGCCAGCGTTGCCACTCGTTTTCATGATCCGTTAGGGCCGCATGTTTAAAAGCAAGATGCCCCACTGTATCAAGGACAATATTGGCAAGCCACAGTAAAACTGCAAGTTGAGACATGGGGACGAGGCCGAAATTGCTTAGTGTAGCGAATTCCGCATTTCTTCCCAAGCGTAAAACGAATATCTCTCTAGTTTAAGGGTACAGCGCGTGAGCTGGAAAATGGACTTTCCATGCGATGAATACCGCGATGGTTTCGTTAAACTCAAGGGAGCGTTGCCGTTAACGCTTAATCAGTCCAGCACAATGTTGAAGCGCAAAGCCGTTGCCAGGAGGCCGTTGCGATAGTAGAAACGATGACCCAACACATTGCTAAGCGGAGTATCCAGTACGAGCTTGCCGCAGCCAAGGGCACGCGCCTCTATCTTAAGACGGTCCATCAAATGCCGACCATATCCGCCGCTGCGCCGAGACTCGTCGGTAACGAGGTCATCCACGTAGAAGTGCGTACCATGCACAAGATTTTCTTGTACTCGAAATCCGGCCAGGGCTATCGGTTGCTCCTCTTTCCAGAGGCCCAGCAGGCGATAGCCGACGGCTACCTGGCATCGCCATCGTTCAACGAACTCCTCAGCGGATGCCAGATGCGGACGAAGCTGTCGCATCAGCGGATAGCATGCGATGACATCCGCTAGATCATTGACATAGCGCATGCCCACCGGTAGCGGCGGCAACACCGGGGTCTGTTCAGAAGCAGGGTTAGTGGGACTCATGCCACGTTCATCGTTGCTGACTTCTGAAGAATAACCGGGGCGAAACGAAAGGCTACGCTAATCCGATTCCAGCTATTAATGGCCGCGATCGCTACCGTCAAAAAGGCTATTTCCGTCTTGCTGAAATGCTGGAGGACAACCGCGTAGGCTGCGTCGGACACTGGCTTGTGCGATACCTTGGTCAGCGTTTCTGCCCAAGCAAGCGCCGCCGCTTCTCTTTCGGAGAAAATACCGGCATCCTGCCACGCGGCAACGAGATCGAGTTTCTCTTGAGGTAGGCCAATCTTGCGCGCAATGTCGATATGGAATTGCACACAAAAAGCGCAACCGTTGATTTGTGAAGCGCGCAGCTTCACGAGTTCGATTAACGTTTTCTCCAGACCGGACTCATCGACGCTCTGCCCTA
Source organism: Betaproteobacteria bacterium (assembly GCA_043783305.1). Lineage (GTDB taxonomy): Bacteria > Pseudomonadota > Gammaproteobacteria > Burkholderiales > Thiobacteraceae > RBG-16-58-11. The sequence goes on along the minus strand of JAYVZN010000100.1, from coordinate 28,762 downwards.
AAGCGAGCAGTGCCGCGTGCGATGCAGACGCGGCCTTGGCGAAATCCGCGTAATCCAAACGCGGGGGTAATGTCGACATTATTGCTCCTTATCCACACACATGGGATAATATCAAAGCACGAACATCATATCAGAGCTCTAATACTATGCGCAAATCACCAACATCCGCACCATTTCCCAAGATCGGCGAAGGCAAACGCGGTATTGCGGGCTATCTCGGCTATCTACTGAGGCAGGCTGGCGCAGCCTATCGGCTGCGTATGGAGCACGCCTTGTCCGACCTTGGAGTCACACCGCCGCAGTTCTCGGTGTTAACCATGCTGGTCGCTTACCCAGGGCTATCGAATGCCGATCTTGCGCGGTTATCGCTGCTGACACCGCAAACCGTCAGTGTAATCGTTGCTAATCTGGAGCGTTCCGATAGGATCACCCGTCGGCCGCATGCCATCCACGGGCGTATCCAGCATCTCGATGTAACGGCTGTCGGCAAGCGGCTCTTAGCAAAATGCCGCCTGCGGGTTCATGCCCTTGAACGGCAACTTGCCGCCGAGATATCGCCTGAGCAAGAACAGGCCATCCGGCATTGGCTGGTCAGCGTGGCCACCGAACATATCGAACCGGTGGAAGGTAAATAATCACATAGCGCGGTGAATTTATAGCTTTGTCCTTTACACGCGTAGCGCTTGATCTGAAAAATTCCGCACCCGGTTAAAGACCGGATAGCCCCTTCATCGCCGAGCAATGCGGATTCAGAGCCTTTCCAGAATGGGTGTGGCTTGACACTCTGTATTGCAGAGCAATATACTCTGCAATACAGAGTGTCAAGGAGTCCTGTATGTCCAGCGCTGAAATTCGCCTCGAAGTTATCCAATCCATGCTGGCGGAGGGTCACCGCAGTTTGCACCTAGAGCGCCATACCCTGCTGCTCTGGGGTGGAGTGGGCGGCCTACTGTGCATAGCCACTGATCTATTCATCAACAATGAAGTTTTTCCTGATCTACACCAGCACGCGCTGGCGCTATTGCTCTGGTTAACTTTTTGGTTCGTTGGGACTGCTTGGTTAGATCAACGATTGACACGACGCGCGCGCCGGGAGCGGGAAGAAACCCTGCCTTTCGCTCAAACCCAAATTACGCGCGCTTGGTGGATGCTCATCACGATGGGTACGCTCGGTTCCTGCGCGATGTTTTTCTACGGCGGCGGTGTGATGGTTTTTGCCCTATGGACCGTTTTGCTGGGTCTGGGTATTTATTTGTTCGGTCTGTTCTCCCGCCCGTTGACGGAGTGGATCGGTGTTGCGACGATTTTGTTGGGCGCAACCGGCCTTGCCGCAGGGCTTCCGCTACAAACTACACGCTGGCTGGCGGCGGCTTGCTTTGCCATCGGCATGCCCCTGGTCGGTTGGATGGCCGACCGCAACCTGGGTGAGCAGATCCCCGGTCGGTTGTTGGCTTTGTCGGTTTGGCTATTGGTGGTGGTCATACCACCGCTGTGGTTTGCGCAACTTCCGGTTACAAACCCGTTACCGGCAAACAATATTCAAATTCTAAAACTATCCGCCGGGACGGTCATTCCATTTAAATTAATGCTGGAAAGCACCCAACTGCATATCCCGGCGGAAGCAGCTCTTCCTATTATTTTGAATCAACCGTTGGAGGTCGTGATGCGCAACGGCACACCGGATGGTCGCTTCCGTTTTGATCAAACGAACTGGGCCAAAGTTAAAGACGGCACACTGATCTTGCGCTTGGACCGTTTGGCTCCGCAATTGGAGAACGGAAAGCCGGTCATTCGTGCGCATGCGATTTTTCAGAATAGCCAAAATAAGGAAATGCCTTGATGAGTTCACCTCTGCCTACACTCGATCCATTGCTGCATCAACCGCTGCGCACACAACTCGCCGCATTTCTTTCGGGCCGAGGTGAAGCTACTTTCTCTGAATTAAAGCGTGTGCTGCGCGCAACCGATGGCAACTTAGACGCGCACCTCAATAAACTCATCGAAGCGGACTATGTGGAATCGCAAAAGGAACCGGTATCCAATGGGCGCCCGCAAACCACTTTTCGCTTAACGGCGGCGGGGCGCTCAGCACTCGTCGCCTACGTGGCGGAGTTAACACAATTGATGACGCTCAGTGGCAATACACTAAACGAGCTGGGCAATATTACGCTGAAACCCGTTTAAATAAGACACACTCTTCATGAAATGATGAAATACGCCATTCGATTTTTTATCCGCTTCCTTAATTTAGAAAGGTTTTTTATGCGCCTATTTTCGCTTACCCTCGCCGTGCTGATCCTGTCTGGCTGTGCTTCTATGACACCACCCTCGACGGAAAAATTAGCGGCCCTACCCATTCTCGAGATTGGCCAGAGCGCGCCGGAAAATCACGAATACATACTCCATATTGCCGCCGGTAAACCGGTTCCCTTCAAACTGGAAGTGGCGGGTGATGCGCTAATGCATCCCGGCACAGCCGAAACGGTTGTGGCATCACGGCGGGAAATTTATCTCTATAAACAGTGGGCCAGCTTGGACGGTAAAACTTGGCAACCCACCCATCAGCTATTCAGCAGTACTTTCTCCACTGGCTTAGACACCACCGGAGGCTTAGCCAGCATACATTTTGACCATGCCCCGTAAGTAACGATAATGCCTGCAAGCGATCTCGTTTTATGAAACTGCCCAGCGCTCAGACCATGGCAAATTCCTTTGCAAATTTAGCTCGAACGCGCTCATTTCGGTGGCCCCGTTTGGCGCTATTTTTTATGGCCTCGATGATTTTGCACGGCGTTTTATTTGGCCTATTGCAGTCTTCGCCCAAAGCATCCCGAACGACAACCACTGCATTAGAAGTTCGCTTGATAACATCATTGGACAAACACCATGCGATACCACCACCACAGTCAATCCAGCCGGAAAGATACATCACAAAAAACATACACTCGGCCAAGATCACCCATCGCGCTAATACAAAGTTTCAATCGGTGCTGCCGGCAAAAGACACGCCCCGAACAAATGAAACGCTTTCACCATTGCCGGTACCTCGCCTTTCCATGGCGGCGCTATTGGAAGCAGCGCGACAAATTGCGCACGAAGATGCACTTAAACACCCGACACAACCGCATGAAAACATCCGCGCCCAAGAGCGTCCGATACTCCCCGAATTGGCCCGTGCCCTGCGGCAGGAACCGCCCGGTGAGACCCATTTAGCGAATGGTATGATTAAAGTCGTTACCACTACCGGTGCCATCTACTGTTTAAAACCGCTACCTAAGTTTGCACAAGGCGGCCCGGTTGAATCCATGAGTATCCCGACCAATTGTCCTTCGTAAATTTAACGCGGCTGTCGCCAAGGCAAGACGCAATTGAGACACTAATTGTGTGGCGCACGCACCGTCGTAACCACGGATTGCACCGCCGCAATGACAGCATCCGGACGGTCGAATTGAATATAGTGCCCCGCATCGGGAATTAGGTGCTGTCGACTTTGCGATGACCAGCCCGCTTGCTCCTTCTGCATTTGCTTCCAAGTCTCTTGATAAAGCGCTGCTTGGGCGCTGGTCCATTGTAAGTTCTCACGCATTGGTTCCGGTAGCGGCTTCATGGCCGTCAGTACAACAATGGGCCGCTGCCCTAATTGGCGGAAGGTTCCGGCTTCGGTCAGAGTTTGCGTCAAGGCATGTTTTTCCTGAAGCATCGCACCGAATGAAGTGGAAGCATAGGCTTTCATCGCTTGGATACCCGACTCCGGTTGATTCGGCATTTTTTTATAAGTGGCCGCAACAGCGCGTACCACCCCGCTCCAATGAAGCAGCACACCGAGTTTATCCCGGTAATCCATGAGCGTTGACTTAGGTGTTTTAACGACGGCTTCAATGCGCTGCACTTGATCCGGATGCGATGCGTCCACCAACACCAGTCCGGCCACCTCCGCGCCAAAATACTTGGTGTAGATCATGATGTAGGGTCCACCCAACGAATGACCGACCAATACGAACGGCCCTTGTTCTCCCGCCTTTTGTAACGTGGCATGCAAGTCCTCTGCGATGGCTTTACCATCCTGCGGGGCCTTGCTTGGATCGCTCCACATAATCCCGGCGCGACTATACGCGCAGGCACGCGTTGTCTTGGCGATTTCATCGTGAACGGCCGACCAACTCAGCGAACCATAAATATCCAGACCCGATTCAAATACCACCGTGGGACTGCCGCGACCGCGACAGTCAATTTGAATACGTCGCCCACCGATATCTACCCGTTTCCCCGGCGGTGGAAATTCACGCGCCGCGCGATGCCGGCCCATCCTTTCATACGCAACACCCATCAGGAGGAGCAGCACCATAAGTGCGAAGACACCCCAAGCGCTATAAAAAATCCACGGCTTCAACATTTCACTGATTTCATCATCACCAGAATAGAAAAGTCCGCACCTAAAATATTTACATCGCCCACGAACGCCGCTTAGTCACACGCTAAGCATTGCGCCAAGCTGTGTCGCCAATCCGGCAGACGGATGCCGAAATGGCGCGCGATTTTATCGTTGGATAATACAGAATACGCCGGGCGCATCGCGGGCAGCGGGTACTCTGCGGTGCTGATCGGGGTCATGCGCGGCGGCCTCTCCATCTGTTGCACAATCGCGTCGGCAAAACCAAACCAACTGGTTTGGCCACCGGCGCTAAGATGGTACAGGCCACCTCTGTCGCGTAGACGATCCGCGACGGTGCCTTTATGCAAACATTGGCTGACGATACTGACGGTCGCCTCGGCCAACATGCGGCTCCAAGTCGGCGCGCCGAGCTGGTCGTCCACTACGCGCAGCTCTTCGCGTTCGTGCGCCAAGCGCTGCATGGTGAGCAGAAAATTTTTGCCGCGTGCGCCGTAAACCCAACTGGTGCGTAAAATCAGGTGCGCGCAATTAACGGCGGCAAGCGCTTTCTCCCCCGCCAATTTACTGGTGCCATACACGCTCTGCGGATGGGTCGCATCGATCTCTTCATACGGCGCGCCTTTGCTGCCGTCGAATACATAATCCGTCGAGTAGTGCACCAGGGCGGCATTCAAGCGTAGCGCTTCCTCGGCCAAAATACCGGGTGCTTCGCCATTTATTGCCTGCGCTAAATCGGTTTCCTGCTCGGCGCGGTCGACGGCGGTATAGGCGGCGGCATTCACAATTAAATCCGGCGCGGCATGACGCAGCACTTGGCGAATAGCATCGGGGTTCACCAAATCCAACTGCGTGTGCCCTAACGCCAGCACCTCACCCAGGGGCGCGAGTGCGCGCTGTAACTCCCAGCCGACTTGACCATGCGCACCGGTGATTAATATTTTCATGGGAATACTTCGGCATCTTGTAAATGCACCGCCGCTTGATCCTTGGCCGAAAGTAACGGCGCAAAAGGTAACGGCCAAGCAATGCCGATGCGTGGATCATTCCAAGCAATGGCGCGCTCATAGGCCGGTGCATAGTAATCGGTGGTTTTGTATAAAAACTCGGCATATTCGCTCAGCACTAAAAAACCGTGCGCAAAGCCCGGCGGCACCCACATCATTTTTTGATTGTCCGCCGACAATTCCACACCCACCCACTGGCCGAACGTGGACGAATGCGCACGAACATCGACCGCCACATCAAATACGGCACCAACCGTAACGCGCACTAATTTGCCCTGCGGTTGTTGGATTTGATAATGCAGGCCGCGCAGCACGCCTTGTGCCGAGCGCGAATGATTGTCCTGCACGAAATCCACATCGAGACCGGTCGCTTCTTGGAAAGCGCGACGGTTATAACTTTCAAAAAAAAATCCGCGCGTATCGCCGAACACTTTCGGTTCGAGCACTAAAACATCTGGTAACGCGGTTGGTATTACGTGCATAAAATTCACATTCTAGATTTTGGTCTGAAATTTTTTGTACAGCGCCAGTACACGCGGTACGTATTCGCGGGTCTCGCGATACGGTGGAATGCGCCTGCCGTGACGCAGCACGGCGTTTTCGCCTGCATTATAGGCAGCCAGCACCAACTGTAAATCATTGTCAAATTGGTGTAACAAGGCGCGCAAGTAACGCGCACCCGCTTCAATATTTTTCGATGGGTCGTTTAAATTCAACACGCCAAAGCGCTTCCCCGTCGCGGGCATGACTTGCATTAACCCAATCGCGCCTTTGGGTGAAACCGCACGTGGCTCATAGCCCGATTCGGTGGAGATAACCGCCTGCAGCAAAGCTTCTTCAATTTGGTAAGTGTGCGCGGCTTGCGCCACCAAGGGGGCAAACCGTTTTTGGTTTTCCCAGTTAATGCGCCCACCGGCAAACGGCACGGCCAGCGCAGGGTTCTGTGCTATTTCCGTCTGCAGTAATAAGGCATAACGATTGTCGGTCTTTGCATCGGACAGTACCAGCGTACCGGCCACGTCGGTGTAACCGAAGATATCGGCTTGGGCGACGGGGGTACAGCTTACAAGCAACAAGGAAAAGTAGAGGAAACGCATGGGGAGTCCATGGTAAGCGAGATAACAGCCCGCTTCAAGCGCAAAAAAACCGCGCAGGAATACCCCGCGCGGTTTTAAACCGAAGCTATGACTAACGCTTATTCATCCTCGCGCTCTTGCCGCTCTTGCCGGTCTTGCTCTTCGGACTTTTTTACGCGAATGATCTCGTAGGTCGCATTATCACCATGCTGCTGGGTGTAGAACACACGCCAGCCGTCCTGCAGGGCGTGCGGTACCTTGGCGCCCAGCAGTCCGTGCGCCGTTGCATCACCGTCGGAAACATGGAAACCCGTGATTTCATTGTCGCCATCGTTCTGGAAACCCTTACCATTCGCCGATAAACCTGAGTCGAGCGTGGCGGAAGGATCGCGCCCTTCTGCCATCAAGCGCAGCGGTTGATTGGTGAGGTCAGCGTAATTCACGCGCACATCGAACATAAAACCGGAATCCAAAGCGTTGCGTTGAGTGTGCAGCGTATCACCGGCATCTTCAACGAACACAATGTGATTTTTGTCCCAGAACGCGACGTTATCAAAACCGGCGTGTGCGGCATCGTTTACATAAAACACCGTGAGCTTGCCGCTATCAGCGCTTGGGCTGGCTTGGGTCAATTTCTGCACCGCGCCGAAACCGCCGTAAGCCGCGCCTGCTTCGGTCAGCAGGTTGGTGTCACCGGTTTCATCGAAGTAGAATTCCTTGAACCCCGTACCGGGACGGAACTGGCCATTTTCCGGGCGCTTGAACGGTGTCGCTAACTTGGTTTTGGCCAAGGCATTGGCGTTGAACGGCGTAACACCATCGACATCGGTGTTATGGATCGTGACCCACTGGGTATCGAACACCTTGCCGTAAGTGCGCAAGTCTGCAGAATCCTGCGACAAGATATCGGCATCGGCTTGGCCGGCGTGAAATACGATGGGCTGGCCCGGATGCGCCAAGGACATGACTTGCAAGGCCTGCAGCTTGCCGCCCTTAACAAGATTGCTCTTGTCATTGGGCACGAAGCGATAGATAAAGCTGTTCGGCTGGCGCGCATTTTTGTTCACGGCACCGGTCGGGCCGCCGACATCTTCAACGATCCAGACATTACCAACGGAATCGTTCTGTATGCCCTCATAACCGCCACGCCCCAAGATACCGGAAATATCTTCCACCACGGACGGGTAGTTCTGTGTCGCTTGCCATACGCCGCCCCGGCTGCCGCCCTCTGCGGTCAACAGCAAACGTTGCGCGAATGGATCCCAAGTAATGCCGTCGAACACCGGCAGTGACTTGCCGAGGACATCGCTACCGGCAAGCAAGGTCACGCGGTGCGCGCCGTCCGCATCCAGATTGATGCGCGTCACATAGCCCATCTTGGCGCCGGTGCTGGGATCAATCACGCCGGATTCATGGCCTTGGAACATAAAATGCGTGCCGTAATCGTAAGCGTGGTCAGCACCATGCTGGCCTTTCATAACGAGGTACACGTTCTTGTCCGGCTCAGTTTTGGTCGCTTCGACATTACTGCCGCTCGCTTGTACCGCGCCCGGTGCCGGCAGCATGGGGCCATCGCCGTTGTAACCGTAATAGGGGAAGGTCGCTGTGCCGTTTTCCAGTTTGGTCGAGCCTTGCGCCTGAACAATCTGCGCTAACTCCGGCGAAAGAATGGTAGTGGAGGCAATACCCGTCATTTTTGGATTGGCGGTAGGGACATGCGTTAGATCGGCGGCGGTCGTGCCGCCGGTTGCGAATGCGGCGCTGACCGCTAGTGCGAGTTGTAAATTTTGAGTAAGTCGCATAATTCGTTCCTTTGCGTAATATTATTAGGGGTGAGACTAAAGCCGCTTAAACCGTAGCGGACAGCACACCCTAGCAAAGAACAATTGCAAACATATTTCAGTGACTACCCGCGCACACCGCAAAACAGCCTTACCACACCGGCGACTTGACACATCCATACCGGTCGGTATGTAATACAGCCATGCTGACCAAAACCGCCAAACAAGCCGATGCGACACGTGAAAAAATTCTGGAAGCGGCCTTTCATGAAATGCACCGCTACGGTTTCCAAGCCGCCAGTCTATCCAGCATTCTGACCCATACCGGCTTAACCAAAGGCGCGCTCTATCACTACTTTCCCGCCAAGCATGACCTGGGGCTTGCCGTGGTGGATGAGGTGATTGGGCGTACCTACACCGAACGGGTTTTCACCCCCTTGCTCGAAAGTAAAGACCCGCTTAAAACCATCCGGGAAATCTTGCACCGAAAACGCGCCAACCCTGATCTCATTGAGCTCGGTTGCCCCTTGAGTAATTTGATGCAGGAGATGAGTCCACTCGACGAACAGTTTCGACTGCGGCTCAACACCTTAATGCAGCGCTGGCTGGACAGCCTGGAGGACGCACTCCAACGCGGACAAAAACAAGGCCAAGTACGGCAGGATGTTCACTGCGCAAAAGCCTCGTTGTTCATCGTCTCTGCTTTGGAAGGATGTGTCGGCATCGCGAAAAATATGCAATCGGCCGAAACGTATCAGCAATGCCTCGACTCCCTCATCGAATATGTATCCAGCTTGGAAAACTGAATTGTTAAATCGGCGCAACCTATCCTCTTGGAGATCGAAAAGGAGCGCAACACGCATGACCGCAACACCGTTTAACCACTCGAATATTTTTTCACTTCACTTGAAATAAGGAGCCTCGCAATGAATATCATCACCGCCATCGAAACTCGCCGCTCGGTCAAAACCTATGACCCCAACCACCGGATGAGCGAATCTGAAATCGAACGTTTACTCGGGCTCGCCCTGCTGGCACCTTCCGCTTTCAATATTCAAAATTGGCGCTTTGTGCTGGTGCGCGACCCGGCCTTGCGCCAAGACATTCGCAAAGCCGCCTGGGATCAAGCGCAAGTCACCGATGCCTCCTTACTGCTGGTGTTATGCGCCGATTTAAAGTCCTGGGAGCAGGACCCTACCCGTTATTGGAAAAACGCAGCACAGCCAGTGCAGGATTTTATCGTTCCCGCCATCCACCAATATTATCAGGGGCACGAATCGGTACAACGCGACGAAGCCATGCGCTCCTGCGGTCTCGCCGGCATGACGCTCATGTTGGCCGCCAAAGAAATGGGTTACGACACGTGCGCCATGGATGGTTTTGACTATGATGCCGTGGGTAAACTCATTCAGTTGCCCGGCGATCATGTCATCAGCTTCATGCTGGCCGTCGGTAAGGGCGTGAAAGAACCTTGGCCACGCGGCGGGCAACTCCCGCTGAAGGATGTGGTAATTACCGACCGATTCTAAACAGCGGCCAGTGGGACTTCGGTTTGAATTTCGAAGACCAAGCGCTGATGTGCGGCGCGCAACGCGGCCTCGGCCGTCGCCGCAGCATCGGCCTGGGCAAAAATAAAACCAAGGTAACTCGCACCCTCCGGTGCGGGCAAGAGTCGCGCGCCGGGTTGCGCAGTAATGAGGATCGATTGTACGTGCGCGACGGCGAGCGCCGCATTCAGCCCGGTCACTCCGTGATAAATCCCCCGCTTTGGAATCGGAATCATCATAACCGCCGATGCACCTTGTGCAACCGCATCCGGCACCGCCTCACCGAGGGTATGTCGTAACAACACCTCCTCCAAATTCATCCCTAGCGCGTGCTTTAACATGCGTCCGCACAGACCACCGATAGAGCGTGCCGCCACTTCAAGCAGCCAGATACCTTCTGCGTTGATACGCATTTCTGCGTGCACGGAGCCGGTTGTAAGACCGGCTAAGTGACAGGCACGTGCTACTTGTTCCGCTATTTGCGTTTGCACAACTGTCGGTAAACGCGACGGTGTGACATAAATAGTTTCCTCGAAATACGGGCCATCCAAAGGATCGGGCTTATCGAACAGCGCCAACACCTGCAGCACACCGTTGCTCAGCAAACCCTCCAGCGCATATTCGCGCCCCGGAATAAACGCCTCCACCACGAGACCCAACGCTTGGTTTTCACGGTCGGCCCGTGCTTGAATGGCACGCACCCAGCGCACTGTGCCGAGGAATTCGATGATATTGTCGGCACGCACGACACCGCGGCTTGAGGACAGCCGCCGCGCTTTGACGACCACCGGATACGTCAAGCGCCGAGCTAGGTCATCGGGATCATCCCCATCCGCCAGATTGTGAAACGTCGGACAAAGAAATCCTTGCGCCCGCAGCAAATGTCGAAACGCCAATTTATCGCGCGTCAACCCCACCGCCTGCGGACTATTTCCCGATAAACCCAGTGTTTCGCACAACAAAGCCGCCAAATCCAAACCATGATCATCCACCGCCAGCACCGCATCCGGCCGGTTGGGTAGATGTTCCAATATCGTCTGTGCCGCCGATAGAGGTTGATCGAAATGCACGGCAGAAAGCGCTCCCATGCCCCAGCCCGGCGCTAATTGCGGACAATTATCCGCGATGCTGATCACTTGTACGCCGAGCTTGTCGGCGGCGGCGAGAAAATCATCGTTACGATAACTAGCAACCGGTAACAGCAGTAGAATGGTTTTCATGATTGACAACGGCAACACCGGGGCATTAAAAACTCTGGAGTTGCGCGTCGGTCGGCTCGGCGCAGCAGTACCACGGTTCGGACATATGCGGCACCGCCGCGCCAAGTTCGCCACCGTCTAAGTCGGGAGCCGACCGACCCAGCGCGGTATGCGTCATGCGCCAAATACGCGTGAATACCTCCTGACGCGGCACGCTGGTTTTCTCCGCCTGCATCACATAGTGCTGGATCTCCGCCTGCAAGGCATCGACACGCGCATCCGGATGGTGCCAGGGGTAACCCAGCAATTTGGCATCGAAAGCACCGATCAAATCAGCAAACCCGGGAATATCGAACAGCTTTGAACCGGCGGGTATCAGCAAGCGAATCGACAATTGCACGGGCGGTACGGCTTGCACTAATTTTAGTTCCACCAAACTTTTAAGCAGGTCGAGATAGGTTTCCAGTGTGCTCCAGGGATGGAACGCTACCCAAGTGGGTGCGAACGCAATGCCGGCGCTGCGCACTAAATCGACCGCATGATAAAAATCGGCACGCGTATGGTTCTTCCTCAAATAACCCAACACGCGGTCATCCACCGATTCCACGGCGGCGATGATGAACAGACAATTGCAGCGCTTTAATTCTGGCAGCAATGCGGCATGATCGATGAGATGTTGAATCTTGATGGTGGCATCGTAGGTCACTTCCGGCCAGCGTTGGTGCAAGGCACGCACTATATTTAAAGCGTGCGTCGGACCATTGAAAAAATCGTGATCACCAAAAGAAATATGGCGCGCACCGGCGGCAATTTGTTGTTCGATATCCCCGAGCACGACATCCAGCGGCACTACGCGGAACTTACCTTCGTACACCGGCACCACCGGACAGTGGCGGCACAAATGCTTACAGCCGCGTGTGCTGTCGACGAAACCGGAGACACGGGTTGCGCCATCCGGCAACACCAAATGCGCGTAGCGTTCGAGTTGCGGTAAATCGCTGCGATCCGGTGCCAGAAATTCAATTTTATCGTGGCGTACCAGCGTGGCCTGCTGTATGGGCACACCACCACCCACCCGTAGCGCCTGCGCCCAGTCGACTAAGTCCGGTTCCGATTCGCCGCCAAAAATCGCATCCATGCCGCTGGCGCGCAGCAACGCTGCATTCATCGGCGCGTACAAGCCGAAGGCCGCCAATTGCGCTTGCGGCGCTAGCTGGCGAATACGTGGCAGCGCCTCCATCGCAATCCGTGTGGCGGTGTGCATACCGAGGTAAAGCACCACGGCATCGGCCTTTGCCAATAAAATCGGTTCTAATTTTTGTAGAGCTAAATCCAAGCAATGCACCTCGAACCCGGCACGCTTCAGCCACGCACTTGCCTGCGCCAAAGCAAAGGGTTGTCGGCCTAGTTCGTAGGGGTTAATCAGCACCAGATGAAAACGGTCTGCGGCGGGTGCGTGGCTCGCACTGCAACTGGAATGCCCTTGCTCGACTCCCTGTTCTGCTGAGAGTAGTGTTCGTTCTGACATGGGTTTACGATGGGGAAACGGAAGAAGTGTAAGCCTACCCGTATTGCGTCGGCGCGGCAAACCCCGGATGTGGAACAGACGATGCTGCCGGATTATTTTGCCGTCAACTCGCGTAAAAAATTCCGATACGGCGCGCTCGCCCAATCCTGCCCACCCAGCACCAAATAGCGCAAGCGACCCTGTGGATCGACCAGAAACGATGCCGGCAAACCACGCGGCTGCCAACGTTCCGTTACTTGGCCATCGCGATCTAAGAGTGAACTTAACTCCGGCGAAACCGAGGCTAAAAAAGTAAACACATCGTCTTCACTTTCAGACGTATTGACCAGATAAACATTGAGGCGTTCCGCCGGTAAAACCTTGATCAGTTGCGCCAAGGTTGGCATTTCACGCCGACACGGGCCACACCAAGTAGCCCAAAAATGCACTAAGACCCAATGTCCTCGACGTTGTGCGATATCGACAACCTTGCCGTCCAAATCGGCCAACTTTAGCGCCGGGGCAGGCCTGCCGTCTAATTTTATCATGCCCGGCGGCGGCTCTGCGGCACCGGCGTTGCTCAGCAGGATCCACAAAACACCCAGCATCATCCAATTAGAAAACTTCCAAGACTTCATGGCGCGGCACCGATCCGTGAACAACTTAAATTAGGAATTTTAAATTCAATCAACACCCCTTCCCCACTGCGGCCGGTCCGAAAACGTGCAATCAAGCTAAATATTCCATCCGGCGGCTGAATGCTGATATTACCGCCCACCGATTCTTCCGGGTACAAATCTCGTGATTCAGGCAATTGTGTCCAGCCAAAAGTGGACTGTGCGGCGAGCGGTACGGCTAACGTCGTCCAGCGTGCGGTCCATTCCTGGCGCGAAATGAGTTTAATGGGTTTGCCGTCGGCATCGATAAAACGCCATTTCGCGGGCTCCAGCCACAACGTTTCCGCGCGTCGATTATGCAAGCCGAGCGTCAAAAAACAGGCGCTGGAAAGTGCTTGCAACGCACTGGGCGGCATGCCTCGCACACCGTAAAATGCGCTGATTTGCTCTGGGGAACGTGCCGAGACAAAGATCTCAACGCCATCGCGCGTTAGTTGGGCATCCGCCGCCGACAGGGTCGGCACCCACAGCACTAATAATAAGAAGAGAAATAAAAAGGGCATGGACGCATGCTAGACAGATTCCGTCCTAGTCGCAAGTCGCACGATCGGCGCACGCGGGTGCGAACTCAGCCTGTTTGATGTGAAATTGGCTGGCGCGATAATATTTTTTCATGAGCGGGGTGAAATAAAGATTGGTGCTGGAACTATCACCGCCCAAGTTATCCAGGGCCGTGCGCACCTGCAAAATAAACTGCGAGAAATAGGTTGGGTCGGGTTTTGCATATTGAAGCGTTTTTACCCAAGCTGCATTGGGTGGTACAACAAAATCATCGGTCAACGCTCTAAGCTGTACATCGAAACGACTCGCGACTTGCTCAAGCAAACCGAACTCATCGGGCGAGAGCGCTGTTTGCTCGCGGATAGCGTAAGTCAATTGCACTAGCTGTTGTATGTTGAGCGGCTTTAGTCGTTTTTGATCGTAATTCCAGACAATATATTCCAGGGTGCGTGCGGTGTAGTGCAGCGCGTCGCCATTTAATAGATTGAGGGTGCGAAAATCACGAATCTGCCGAATCATTTGTTTCGGCCCGCCCGCGCGTAGATGAAGCAGCGCGGCAAAAGCATCGGCACCGGTCTCGCTCCAATTTGAAACATAAGCCGAACCATAACGTGCGACTTGAGAACCTATCTCTATCTGTGTCTGCCGCATCAAATCATAGCAATGAAACATTTCGTGGTTGAGCACAGTGTCCAACACCGATTGCACCTGCATGGTCGGTGCGTTTCCACTCAGCACGTAACGAAAGATACGTTCATTCGTCAGGAGTGCGATTGCCGACTCAGCAGCGCTATAATGGCTATCTGCGACCACGCAAGCATTCCCGCTGTTGCTGTCCTCGGAAAAAAAGATCGGGTAAGAAAAACCGGTTTTGAACATTTTTAATTTATAGATCACCGACTCTACGGCATCCTGGGCAACTTGCGGCGGCGCGTTATTCGCTACCAGAAATTGCCGTAATCCTTGCAAACGTTCAAACGAGGGTTCACCCGAGTACATAAGAAAAATCGGCGCATAAGCTTCCTGCGGCTCCGCCGCCGCTTGTGCGCTGCCGATGCAGGCCAGCAGGGCGCAAATACCTATCCCGATTTTGATTTTTTTAAAGTGCTGCATTAAAAGTTTCCCATCCGACGCTGACGGCTGTGTAGTGTTTATCGGCGGATATACTCGTCACTTAAAGATAACAAACGTACTGGACTACTGCCCGTCAGCTATACTTCCGTTCGATCTTACGCTAGCTAAGCAAATTATGAATGGCACTGAACAATTGGGATTGATCGCGGGTGCGCTCACCACCCTCGCTTTCGTACCGCAAGTTCTGAAAATATGGCACTCCAAACAAGCGAACGATATTTCGCTTACCACTTTCGCTATTTTCAGCGGTGGTGTCGCGCTCTGGTTGATATATGGTTTACGCATCGGCTCCTGGCCGATTATCCTCGCCAACGGCGTGACGCTGGTGTTGGCGCTCTTCATCTTACTGCTGAAGTGGCACTTTCGCGATTGAGCGGGAAGCGTTAATTTATCGACGAATTGCGTTATTCCGGGGATTGCTTAACGTCTTGTAAAACAATCACAAGCGGCTTATCCTGTCGTGCAATCTGTTTCATTGAAAGTGTCCATCCATGTCAAAAAAACATCCTATCATCGCGGTTACCGGTTCGGCGGGTGCGGGCACGACCACGGTACGCCATGTTTTCAGCGATATTTTTCGGCGGCAAGGTGTTACGGCTCAAATTATTAAAGGGGATTGCTTTCACCGCCACGAAAAATCAGAAATGGATCGCTTGATTGTTGAATCCGTGCAACACGGCAAACCCATCAGCTACTTCGGCCCGGAAGCCAACTTATTCGAAAAACAAGAGGAAGTCTTCGCGCAATATGCCAAGAGTGGCCGTGCTGAAATTCGCCAATATATCAAAGACAACGATGACGCATTGGAATTCGGACAAGCCGTGGGCCATTTTACACCTTGGAAAAATATGGAAAGCGGCTCTGATCTGCTGTTCTATGAAGGCATGCATGGAGGCGCGGCGGCACATAGCTGGACACGGCGCAAAGCCAATCCCGCGCACCTGCCTCAGGACACCCCTCCCAAGAGTAAAGAGCGCCGCCGGAAAAATAAAGGCATCAACGCCGCCCAGCACGTGGACTTACTCATCGGCGTAGTACCGGCAGTTAATTTGGAGTGGATTCAAAAAATTCACCGCGATTGCAGTCGTGAAGGTTGCACCGTCGAAACCACCACGGCCACTATTTTGCGTCGAATGCGCGATTATATTCATTTTATCGTGCCGCAATTCGCGTTGTCCGATATTAACTTTCAGCGCATGCCGCTAGTGGATACGTCCCACCCCTTTATCGCACGCGACATCCCCACCGCCGATGAAAGCATCGTCGTTATCCATTTTCGTGATCCGCAACGTTTTAATTTTCCGGATATTCAGCGGCGCATTCCAGAGTCCTTTATGTCGCGACCCAACACAATGGTGGTGCCCGGCGGTAAAATGCGCTTGGCTCTGCGCGTAATTTGTACGCCATTGATTCGTGAAATGATGGAAAATAAAACCGCCAAAGGCCGCTCATGATTGGTCGGCGTATGCTCGCCGTAGTCCCACTCGCCCTGTTATCCGCGTGCTCGCTGGTTCCCAATAGTTCACAGATTAAACAACAAATCGGCATCAGCACCCCGCTAAAGGTCAAGGAAATTGTCATTGGCGCCATTGTGCTGTATTACGCCAAGGATGGTTTTGTGTGGGAAGTTGAAGACCGCATGATCGCGCCAGACACTTATCGCCTCAGCGTAAAACAAGGCAAGCTCAAGGGTGGTGGCGGCCAAGGTGAGGCACGCATTTATTTCCAACGCCGCGCCGAAAGTATTGCCAGTGTGCAGGGATGCAGCGGCTACACCACGCTCGAATACAATGAATCTTTGATCTCGGATTTTCTCAATATCCCCCAGCGCGTGACCGAAGGTGTCATCCGTTGCCAGCGTGAAAATGCCTCCCGTTAAAACATCTCCGCCGTTCCTTTACGGGGATTACCGGGCAAGAGCGCGCGATAAGATGCCGATCTGCATGTATTGACTGCTCCACAAACCGATATTTTTGTGTCAATCTATGCGTGTCGTATCAACCGACCACTGCGCTACTCGAACCATAGCCACACATTGATCGCGTATTCCCTTTCAACCCTATAGGAGCGACCTCATGAAACGTCACGTATTTTCCACCCTAATTGCCATATTTCTCACCTGCGGTGCCCCGCTAGCAACGGCCGCGCAGCCGCTCAAAGATGGCGAGCTGACAGTACCGGCGAATTATAAGAGCTGGCCCAAGTTTCTGCACGGCGTAGATCGTCCTGATGTCAAACAGGTGCGCGATATCTATATCAACCCGATTGGTGCCAAAGCCAAAACCGGCGAAAAATTTCCCAATGGCACGATTGCGGTCATGGAGTTGTATAAAGCCGAAGAAAATGCCGATGGCACGCTGAAAAAAAGTGATCACGGAAAACTCGTCAAGGCCGCTCTGCTCAAGGTCTTTGTGATGGGCAAAGGTGAAGGCTGGGGCAAACTAGCACCGGCCGATCTTAAGAACGGCGACTGGTCCTTTTCCGCCTACATGGCCGACGGTAAAACCCCGTCCGCTGACGCGCCCGCCGCCTGCCGTGCCTGTCATCTGCCGCTGGGTGAGTCCAAAGATTTCGTAGCACGCTATGACGAGTACTTCCAGAAACGCTAGTCGACTCTATCGTTTCCGATCAATTCGAATGAAACGGCATCGCTCCAGGTACGCAGCCCAAGACTCAGCTTCCGATAATTGCGCATCATCATGATGGTTTTTTTGATGGTCGGTTCATCAATCAAGGACACATTAAGCGCGACTTCAAGTTGAAACATGTGCTCCGTGCCCGGTGCAATCCGCATTAGACCGTGTTGCCCTAACTCGATCTCTTCACGCGCGGCACCGGGCTCCTGCGCATACCGTTCCAAGGTATAGAGGCGCGTATTCCATACCACTTCATGCCCGTCGAAGCGACCGATAAATCTGATTTTTGCGTAGGTATCCGGCAGCGGGGAAAGCAGCAAAAAATCCATGCCATGCTCCGACAATGTGGCACGAACCTGCTCTAACGTATTTTGCAGCAACACAGCCATAATGGTATTTCGCCTCCGTTCCCGTGTGCACAACAAGATGGGTCACGACGCATGGTGCATGGGATAATCGGTAAAATCAATTAGCGCACACACGATGCCCGCAACCCTAGACAGTTACGACGACCTACCCTACGAAAGCCTACCACTACCCGACACGCATCCGGATTATTTGCGCGCGTTGGCGCAACTGTATGGCGTAGAGGCAGCCCCCGCAACCTCGTGCCGCGTACTGGAACTGGGCTGCGCCGGCGGCGGCAATCTATTGCCGCTGGCTTGGCATTTTCCCGGCAGCCAATGCGTCGGTGTGGAATTGGCGCGCGGGCATGTAGACGAGGCCAATGCGCTAATCGCAGAGTTGGGCCTGAACAATGCGCAGGTATTGCACCGCAGCATCACCGATGATTTAAGCGATCTGAGTGCGTTCGATTACATCATCGCGCATGGGGTATTTTCCTGGGTGCCGCGTGTGGTACAAGACCGTTTGCTGGAAATTTGCGGCCAACATCTCGCACCCAATGGCATTGCCTATATCAGCTACAACACCCTGCCCGGCTGGCATGTGCGCGGCTTGCTGCGCGATGCTTTGTTGGCCTATTGCACCCCAACGGGCCGCGCCTCGGAGCGGCTGGCACAGGCGCATGCTCTGTTCGATTTAATGGAACCTGCTCTGCGCGCGCAAACCAGCCTGGATGCGCAATTAGCGTTGCAGGAAATCGACTACCTACGCCGCGCCGCGCCGTCTTACGTATATCACGAGTACTTGGCAGAAATTAACGAGCCGCTGCACTTCAGCACTTTCATGCAGCGCGCCGCGCAGGCTGGCTTGGCCTATCTGGCCGATGCCGAACCGTGGACTATGTTTCCGGATACATTGAATAGCTCAACCGCTACCGCGTTTGCCGTTACAGGCGATCGCCTGCGGCAAGAACAAATACTCGACCTCACACGACTACGCAAATTTCGCCGCAGTTTATTAGTGCGCAAAACGCTGAACGTGCGCGCCGCGCCCGATCCTGCCGCGCTCGAAACACTGGGCTATTACGCCGATTTATCTTCCGAAGAAGAAATAGACCTGAGTAATGTTTGCGCACAAAATTTTATGGGCGCTACCGGCCATCGACACTCGGTAAACCAGCCGCTGACGAAAGCGGCGTTAATGGTATTGGCAACGCAGTACCCGCAAGCGTTGCGTTGGGACGATTTACACCAACGCGTCGCAGCGCTAGTCGTCGAACACGGCGGCCACCTGGATAGCGGCGCAATGGACGCTTACCGCACTGAATTTTTTAGTTTGATTGCCGATCAGGCCGTGCGTCCCAGTTTAGAGCCGGGCGCAAGTGTTGACGCACTTGCCGAACACCCGTGCGCCCACCCGCTCGCGCGTGCCCAAGCGGCGCGCGGCCGCCTCATCACCTCGGCGCGCCATACCGCCGTCGAAGTCGACGCGCTCGGCGCTATCCTGCTGATGCATTTGGACGGTACGCGTAATTTGCATACACTGGCGGCGTTAATGGCCGATGCGCTGGCGCAGAAACAGCAAGCCATCGAACCGGCACGGCTGGAAAGTGCCTGCCTACAAATGCTGTGGACATTTTCACGACAGGGTTTGTTGCTGAGGGTTAAACCAAACTAAATTATTCTGTTGCGGCTTTCGCAAGCGCCGCCAGCAAGCCGTTCAACTTACCGCTTAATTCGTCCAAGCCGGAAATATTGTGGCGCGACTTCACGTAATCAATGCTGTTATAAGTTACAAAAACTTGCTTCGCGGCATCTTCCCACACAAGCGCTTTCAAAGGGAAATCAATCCCCGATGTTGGAGCGGCCACCATGAATGGAGTACCGCCTTTCGCCGCGCCGAAGATCGTTACGATGGAAGGCGACATCTTTAAATCGGCTTTCGCTGCGTTGTCGCCGTGATCTACCTTAGCGAACAGCGTAAGCTCCTTAGCCTTAATTGCCGCTTCCAAACGCGCTTGGGTTTCCTTAAAGCCAAACTGACTTTTTTTAGTTTGCAATCCACTATCGCCCGCCATGGTTGTGGTTGAAATAAGCGCCATTATCATTCCTAAAATAAGTAATTTCATACAAGTTCTCCTAGTGAGGGTAAGCTTTTATGTCGAAAACGTACCATTGGTCGCACACGATAACTTTATCTTATTCACGCGATCAAAGTACCGTCGTTCTAAAATTTACACCGCGTATGCTACGATTTACACTCACCTAAACAATATTATTTTACATGCCCACTGATAACAATTGGTATATCTACATCCTGCAATGCGCAGATAACACGCTCTATACCGGAGTGACGACCGATGTTCGCGCACGACTCGCCACACACAACGCGGGCAAGGGCGCGAAATACACCCGCGGACGTTTGCCGGCGGTATTGTTGTACCAGGAAAACACCGCCAACCGCAGCACGGCATTGCAACGCGAACGCGCCATCAAAAAAATGCGTGCTGCCGCTAAACGTCTACTCGTCGCAACCCAACACCGCGGTGACGCAGCCTAATCCACACGTCGCCGTACTCAAAATATCACAGCCCCCGCCTTTCTTGACAAAACACGGCGTAAAAATAAAGTAGCGTCAAGGTAGGGTGCGGTAACAGGAGTCTCAATAAATCCCTACCATCGCGCTAAACTATTTCGTCAACGCTGGGCGCAGGCGGATCCTCGGGGCGGCGGCGTGCGCGCCGTCGATCACGCCCCAAGCGCGTGTCGACCAACACCGTCTGAACGTAATGGCGACGATCTACTTGGCGCCGATCTTCGCCTTTACGGGTGTCGGTATTCGGTTCACGTTGTGGTAACACCAGATCGCGCCGAGGGTGCGCGATCACTGGAGGGTTGGGGTGCGGGCCTAAGGGGCGTAAACTTTTTATACCCGCCGTGGACTGAATCTCGTAGGGGTTGTCGACAACATCGACTGCTTGTGGTGGGTCAATTGGAAAGCGCATTTTCGTCAGTATTTTAAAATAGTTTAAACCTGCCTTCCGGTCAGGTGCTCTGTTGAAGCATAAACGTATTTACGTCATAAACAGTTAAATTTTTGGTTACGATGTGCTCAGTAGCGACTCCTCACAAAATCATTCACTACGTAACTACCGCAAAATCATTCGCAAATTGCGTGGCTTATGCTGATCTGCTGCCGTTAGCTAAGCATCAAAACACCTCGCAATATTACGCAGAAAAAACGTCCTATTTCCGTTACTTCGATGCGCTCTGCGAAGGCACGTACATTGTAGCGGCTGTTTGCTGTCACTGCTAAACGAAAAGTAATCAAGCCAGCACCCAAGGAAATCCATTTCAATTTGCTACGTGCGCTGCCGAACAGAGTGGTTCATCCGACTCAGACATACTAGAAAAAATAAATTGGGAAAAGCCCATTGATGTCCACCCTATTTTTACCATTCATTTTAAGTCAAACATTTACGACAACCGTTAAAAATAACATTTAGGAGATTTGCATGAAAATGACATTAATTTCTGCCGCCGTTGCGGCTGCCATCGCGGCCTGGGTGCCGATGAGCTCGGCTCGCGAAGCCGTCGCGCTACCCGGTGTGGTGGGTGCGCAAGGCGTATTGAATGGTGTCGACACGGCGGGGGCAGGTACCTTGACGGTTGGCAACAACCAGAATATCAACACCAATAATGATCTTGGTGGCGCATTGACGAGTACCGCTAACGACACCGCCAACATTTTGTTCCTGGGAAACTCGACAATCACTGGATTTACCGGCACGAACTTAATTCATATCCTCAATCTCAGTGCCGGCGCGGTCGGTGCAACGGTCAATTTTAATGGGGACGTTTTTGCAACGACCTCGAGTGTGAGTGGAACGGGAACAATTAATTTTATTGGTAACGTCACCTCCGCACCGGTTTTTGTCGGTGATGGTTTTATCAATCTCGGCGCAGGGCGAACATTGATCGGTGCCATCACGACCAATACCGCGAATACCGGTACGTTGACACTGAATAATGGCAGTAACGTCATTGGCGCGATTGGCGGCGCAAGTGGACTGAAGCAAATCAACGTAGTCGGCGGTAACGCTGCGATTACCGGTGCAGTACAAGCGCAAGGATTCAGCCTCGGCACGAATACCTTGACCCTCACCGGAGCTTTAACCACGAACGTCGGCGGGACGATTTCGACCACGCTTGCGAGCAATGCTTTGTTCGGTAATATCGTACCGTCCGGCGCTTCGAATATTAGTGCTACTGGTATTACCGTGATTCCGACCGTGACCGGTGTACTGACACCCGGGACCAACTTCAGGATTGTGAATGGTCTCGCTGGTACCAACGCGGCTACCGTGAACGTCATCAACACCAACCCGCTTTATACCTTCGTCGGCGTGCCGACCACGACCGGCGATGTCAACATACGCGTGGCGCTAGCACCCTCCCTAACCTCGTCTACGGCGAATGCAGCGGCTACATCCATATTTGGCGTAAGTGCAGCGCTAGGCTCCGATTTGTTGGTGGTTCAGAACGCGGTTGCTGCACTCGGCAATGCAACTGCTATTAATAGCGCACTGGCGCAACTGGCGCCGAGCAGTACCAATCTAGCAGCGCCGTGGGTTGCAGGTCAAGCCACGCGATTGTTTGAAGATATATGGACGGCGCGCGCGGACGAGATCCAAGCCGTGTGCTGTGACACCACCTGTGAATCCAAAAAATCCAGTGCACCGAATAAAAAGTGTAACAGCGACGAGCAACGCGGCCACTGGTGGGCAAAGGGCTTTGGTACACGGGGCGAGCAAGACGATACCAATAATTTGAATGGCTTCGATAGTAAAGCCTATGGTCTGGTGCTTGCCTACGACAAACCGCTAAACAACCAGACGCGGATCGGCTTGGGCGCTGGCTATGCGCGCAGCAACCTTAACGAAAATAATTCCGCTAGTCGTACGGAGATCGATTCTTTTCAGGTCATGGGCTATCTTCACTACGCGCCGGGGCCTTGGTTTGTACAAGGTGGTTTGACGGCGGGGATAGACCGCTATGATGGGGCCAGACAAATCCTCTTTCCCGGAGTGAATCGAACAGCGAACGCTGAATACACCGGACAGCAATACACCGGCATCGTGTCCGCAGGAAAGCATTTTTACTTCGATAACCAGGTCACCGTTACGCCACTCGTTTCATTGCAAGCTTCTCACATTCGTGTCGGTAGCTATACGGAAAGCGGTGCTGGCGACGTAAACCTGCGCGTGGATAGCCAGAGTTACAATTATGTTCAATCCGGCTTGGGCGCGAAGGTTGAGCGAGTCATACAATCCGGCAATGGCACTTATTCTCCAGAGGCACACTTCAAGTGGTCGCACGATTTTAAATCAACCACCACATCGCAAAACGCCACCTTCACCGGCGGCGGAACAAGATTTAACGTGCGCGGCGTAGAGCAGGATCGGGATTTGTACAATGTCGGTGCAGGCTTAAGTTTTCTATCCTGCAATTGCGAGCAAAATTTATGGACGGTTAAGGGGCAATACGATTATAAGTGGAATCAAAGCGACTACTCGTCACATCAAGTGTCATTCATCGCAAGTCATAAATTTTAAATTTGTGATGCGTCGGAGCGAGCGCTCCCAACTTCCCGAAGGCCTCTATCCAGGTGGTAGAATTTAATGAAACGCAGTACAACAGTAGGTACTCGGCTTGATGCCAAGCGCCTGCTGTTGTACTGCTTAATAAATGACTGGTGTTGGCACTACTGACTTCCGACTCAGCTAAAAGACTAAATCGTCCGCGAATATCGCGGCTTGTTTTGCTGCTCCGCCGCCAGATAGGCATCAAAACACATCGCGATATTGCGCAGGAAAAAGCGCCCTATTTCCGTGACCCCGATGCGCTCTGCGGATGTACGCACCAGGCCATCTTGCTCTAAGGCTTTCAAGCTTTGAAGAGCGGATTCGAAATACGCGTTGAACTCGATGCCCCACTGTGCTGCAAAAGGCTCGCGCTCTAAACTGAGGTCGCACATCACGCTGGAAATCGCGTCGCGCCGAATTTTATCGTCGCGCGTGATGCGCAAGCCGCGTTCTACGGGCAAGTGCCCGGCATTCACGTGCGACTCGTAGTCGAGCAGGCGTTTGAAGTTCTGCGCGTACACTTCGTCGGTTTGGCTAATGGCAGAAGCACCAAAGGCGTAGATATCGCAATTTTTGTGCGTGGTATAGCCCTGAAAATTTCGGTGCAGGGTTTTTTCTCGTTGCGCTTTTACCAGCTCGTCGCCGGGTTTGGCAAAATGATCCATGCCGATGTACACATAGCCGGCTTGGGCAAGTTTGTCGTGCATCAACAACTGCATTTCCAGGCGCACGGCAAAGCTTGGAATATCGATTTCCTGAATCAGTTTTTGGTGCTTTTTCATCCACGGCACATGCGCATAGCCGAACACCGCCAGCCGATCCGGTGCCATGTCGATGACTTGATCCAGCGTATCAGTAAAGCTCGCGACGCTTTGCTTGGGCAGGCCGACCATCAGGTCCATGTTGATGCTTGCGAAACCCTCAGCACGCATCCAGCCCAACACTTGGCGGATCAAGGCTGCGGATTGCACACGGTTCACCGCGTGCTGTACCGTATTATCTAAGTCTTGCACACCTAAACTCAAGCGATTAAAACCGGCCGCACGCAAGGCCGCGACATGGGCGTGGCTTAATTCACGCGGGTCGACTTCACAACCGGCCTCAATATCCGGCGCAAAGCTAAAGCGGCTGCGCAGGTGCTGGGCTAGGCGCGCAATATCGTCGGGATTTAAGTAGGTGGGCGTGCCGCCACCCCAATGCAGTTGACGCACGGCGCGCCCTTGGCCGGCAAGAGCGGCGCGTAAATCGATTTCCCGCAACAAGTAATCGAGATAACGGGTTGCCTTGTGATAGTCCTTGGTAGCGAGCATATTACAGCCGCAGTAGTAGCACAGAGTGTCGCAGAACGGGATATGTACATACAGCGAGAGATCACGCCCGGCGGCCTGGCTGTGCGTTATTTCATCGCGCCATTCCTTTTCGCCGTAGCTCTCCGTAAAATAGGGGGCTGTCGGGTACGAGGTGTAGCGCGGCCCCGCTTGGCTATATTTTTCTAACAGTGTGATCGCTAGTGTCATACTACTGTTTTGGCTACTGCTTTAGTGTTTTAATTGTACCGATATTCGGACATGCTTGTCCACTATAGTATTGATCACTTTGGTCGCCTAGTGTATTTCTAACCTTAAGTGAGACCCTCAGTGTTCTTAACTCCAGAAGAAGCCCAGCTTGCGTTTTACCAAGCCTTTGAACAAAACGATCTCGATGCGATGATGCGCGTATGGGACAGCGGCGACGATATCCTCTGCATCCACCCCATGGCACCGGCGCTGCACGGGCGCGACGCGGTAACCCATGGCTGGCGCGAGATTTTTACCGGCGGCGTGGATATGCACTTTTCCGTCGAATCTATTCAACGTTACGAACAAGCCGATCTCGTCGTACTCATCGTGAACGAGAACATCGAAGTCGGCAGCGGTAAGCGCGTTGCGCCTATCGTGTCGACCAATATCTATCGTATGAGTACGCAAGGCTGGCACATGCTGACGCATCATGCCGGACCCGCACCCGCCGATGAGATTGATCACAGCAACCAGGCTTTGCATTAAATCCATGCCGAGCTTCCGCGCTCCCTGGTGGCTGCCTGGCGGGCATTTGCAAACCATTTACGCCTCTTTATTTGCCCCGAAACCCCGCGTGGTTTACCGCCGCGAGCGCTGGGAATTGGCCGATGGCGATTTTCTGGATTTGGATTGGGTCGATGGCGCGGCGGATAAACCGCTACTGGCTCTATTTCACGGCCTGGAAGGCAGCTCGCAAGGCCACTACGCGCTGGCACTAATGGATGCGCTGCGTCGGCAAGCTTGGCGCGGGGTCGCGGTAAATTTTCGAGGCTGTTCCGGCACACCCAATCGCTTGGCGCGGGCTTACCACTCGGGCGACAGCACCGAAATCAAAATGATCTTAACTTATCTCAAAGCACAAGCAGGTAAGCAAGCGTTGTACGCGGCGGGTATTTCACTTGGTGCCAATGCCTTACTGAAGTGGCTGGGAGAATCCGGGCAAGAAGCGCGGCAACTGGTTTCCGGCGCGGTTGCCATTTCTGCACCAATCGATCTGACAAAGACTGGTGCGCGTCTCGATAAGGGATTTAACCGCTATAGCTACACACGTCATTTTTTACAAACCTTGCGCCGTAAAACGCAACACAAAATTACCGCGCATCGCCTGCCGATTGCCCCACACGATTTACGCACAGTCAAAACATTCCATGCCTTTGACGATCTCTATACCGCACCCATGCACGGTTATCGCAATGTAGCAGACTATTGGCAGCGCGCCAGCAGCAAGCCTTGGCTAAATTCGATTGCCGTCCCAACGCTGATCGTGCATGCCCACAACGACCCTTTTTTATCGGCGAGCACGTATTTGGATGAAGACCTACTAAGCCCCTACATTACACTCGATCTACCGCGCCAGGGAGGGCATGTCGGCTTTGTAAGCGGGCCTTTTCCCGGCAGCCTAAATTGGCTACCGAATCGGGTGCTCCATTTCTTTACGCAAAATCAAAATAGTTGAGTTGCACGATTCGCGGCATAATTACGCAAACATCACCAAGGACAAAAGCATGACAAACTATCCCCGGGAAATTTTTAAAGCCTACGACATTCGCGGCATCGTCGGTAAGACGTTCAGCGCGGCAATCGTTGAAGCCATCGGCCATGCCATCGGCTCCGAAGCCGTCGCCCGTCAACAACACACGATTGTTATCGGTCGCGACGGACGCCTCTCCGGGCCGGAACTTGCACAGGCGTTAGCACGCGGCATTCAAAAATCCGGCATCAATGTCATCGATGTCGGCATGGTGGCCACACCCATGACCTACTTCGCCGCGTATGAACTTAAAACCAACTCGGCGGTCATGGTCACGGGCAGCCACAACCCCCCCGACTACAACGGCTTGAAAATGGTGCTGGGCGGCGAGACGCTGGCGGGCGAGATGATTCAGTCGCTACGCGAACGTTTGGAAAAAAATGACCTGAGCCACGGCGCGGGCAGCTATAACCAGCAAGACATCGCCCACGCCTACATCGAACGCATCGTCTCCGATGTCAAACTCAGCCGCCCGATGAAGATTGCCATCGATGCCGGTAATGGTGTAGCCGGTGCCTATGCACCCACCTTGTTCAAAAAAATGGGTTGTGAAGTGACCGAACTATTTTGCGAAGTAGATGGCAACTTCCCTAACCATCACCCCGATCCTTCACAACCCAAAAATCTACAAGACCTCATAGCCGCCCTGAAAACCGGCGGTGCCGAAATCGGCCTGGCTTTCGATGGCGATGGTGATCGCTTAGGCATTGTGACCAAGGACGGTCAGATCATTTTTCCGGATCGACAGCTCATGCTATTCGCCGCCGATGTACTTTCGCGCAACCCCGGTGCAGAAATTATTTTCGATGTGAAATCGACACGGAAATTATTCGGCTGGATTAGAGAACGTGGCGGTAAACCCACCTTATGGAAAACCGGACATTCTTTCATTAAAGCCAAAATGAAAGAAACCGGTGCCCTGCTCGCTGGCGAAATGAGCGGCCATATCTTTTTCAAGGAACGCTGGTTTGGTTTCGACGACGGCTTGTATGCCGGTGCGCGCATGCTGGAATACCTGTCGAAACAAAGCGACATTAACGCCACCCTACACGGCCTGCCCGATACGGTGAATACGCCGGAACTGAATATTACGATGCCCGAGGGTGAGCATTACGCGCTAATGAATAAGCTGCAAAAAACAGCAAAATTCACTGGCGCAGACGAGGTGATTACGCTCGATGGCCTGCGCGTGGAATACCCTGATGGTTTCGGCTTGGCGCGTCCATCCAATACCACGCCAGTCATCGTGCTGCGTTTCGAGGCGGATACAGCAGAAGCGCTGAAGCGGATTCAGGATGATTTTCGGCGTGTATTTTTAGAAGCGGCACCGGCACTAGCGTTGCCGTTTTGATGGCATCCGGAGTGGAAAATTGAACGCTACCGTTTGCCTTTAATCAGGAGGCGATGCTTGGGTTCGTCGCCATCGCGGCTGTAATGACTGGATGTTCGCCTGCGTAGGTGTGGCGACTCAAAGCTTCGACCTTCCTAATCGATAAGAGCGATGCCCATTTTCGTGGACGATACGCTTGGTCGCCCCAGAGAAATACTCGATCAGGCACGCATCCAGGACTTGGTTTGGTTTTTAGCTGATTACCTATTTCCATTGCAGCGGATAAAAACACATCGATCGACATTGCGCAATGTCGACTGACTACATAATGCGTACCTATCTTTCGACTGCAACAACTCGAAACCCAGTCACCGCGTATGCCGCGTCCGGACTAGGATCAATCGCGCGAAACGCCGGACGCATTTCATAGAGCGGGCAATGGTGAGAACCACCGCGACGTATCCTTTGTTTGCCTTGGCACTCATTCTCGTCACTGTGCGAATTTTCCAGTCCTATCAAACCCAATATAATCTGCCTCCGCACACAGCCATGTCCAGGCGTTACACCTCAGGCTCCAGCTCATAATGAAATACCTTGGAAATAATCTGCCAACGCTCGTGCACCAGAATCAAAGTCAACAGATCGCTAAACCGCCTGGGGCGGATCGAACATTCGACGCGCGCTAGCGCAGTGACCGGGCCGGCAAACTCGATGGCGAGGATGCGATCCGTTCTTTGCTCACCGCGGCTAGCCGGCGACGGGCGTCTGTCGACCAGCGCAAAGTATTCCTCCATCCGCAACAGCACCAGCGTTCCGTTCGTGGCAGTGGCATAAATCGCTGCCGGATGGAACACATTCCGCAAGATCTGTGCATCGCTGCGGTACAAACCGGTGAAGT
>JAYVZN010000099.1:0-3500 GCA_043783305.1 Betaproteobacteria bacterium | reverse complement strand
TTAAGTTATCGGCAGCCATGGCCGTTACGCTTATTACAGCTAATCGAGGGTAAGTCATGGAATTACAAGTCATTCGCCAAGAACAAGTGCCACTGGGCAAGCCCATGCCTTGCAACGTCTACGACCGGGATGGCAATTTGATACTAAAAGCCGGTGTAGTGATCAACTCCAATCGACAATTGGACGAACTGCGAGAAAACGGCTTATTTATTTCTAAGCAAGACAAAGTCGAAGCGCCGCCACCTCCACCCAAAGAATCGCCGTTTGCACTACTTGATCCCATGCCGGCACAGGTTGAGCGCTTATTTGGATACATGTCGGTTGAGCCGGATTTTCCAGGACGCGTTAGCGCCGTCGCCAAAGTGATTCAAAAAGCCTGCGAGATTGATGCGGAGGCTTGTATCGGCTGGATATTGTTAGGCGGCGACATGCGCTATGTGATTGGGCATCCGATCCACACCGCGATTTTGTGCGAACTGGTGGCGAAGCAATTGGCTTGGACAGAAGAAGAACGCCTAACGCTATTGAACGCGGCGCTCACCATGAATATCGCCCAACTCTTGGTGCAGGATAAATTACATCGCCACGCGCAAAAGCTTGATCTGCAGCAACGTGCGCAGGTCAATGAACACTGCGCCTTGGCCATTGAAATGCTGAAAAAATACGAGGTCAACGATCCCGTTTGGCTGAATGCGGTTCTACAACACCACGAGCGCTTGGATGGCCGCGGCTATCCGCATGAACTCGTTGGGGAAGCGATTACGCGTGAAGCGCGATTACTGGCCGTAGCCGATGTATATGCCGCCCTCGTGACGGAGCACGCGCATCGTCGTGCCTTTGCCGCAAATGGCGCGCTCAAGGAAATCTATCAGCAGCGCGGTAAACAACTCGATAGCCAGATGACCGATACGTTGATGAAAGTGGTCGGCGTTTTCCCGCCGGGCTGCTATGTAAAATTGGCTAACGGTGAAATCGCCGTGGTCACCCGACAAGGGCCAGCCCCGACTACGCCCATCGCCTACAGCTTCGTCAACCCGCAAGGGAATGCGATCAACGTGTACTCCAAACGCGAATGTGCGCACGCACAATTTACCATCAAAGAAGTCCTGATCAAATCCAAAGTCAACGTAACACTCAACAAAAAAGCGGCGCTTTGGGGTTATAAAGTTTAATTCGATATCTCATCCCTCCAAGCGCTGGCTTGGCGGATCTATGCGCCTCTAAGCCTAGAGTGCTATGATCAAATGCGTATGCCATTCAATTTTTTGAGGCGAATATGCGTTTTATTCTGATTCTTTTTTTCTACTCAGCGCAACAATTACGTCACAAGCGGCTGAATTAGTGCGTCTGGACAAGTCCAGCCTAATAGCACGACAGCAGGCCGATCTGCGCTCCGTGCAAATTTATCGCGATGGACTACAGCGCACATGGTCTTATATTCAGACCCGGTCGGATTTATTTCCAACGCAACGCATTGAGAAACGCATCTTGCCCGATTCACATAGAACCGAAGTGTTGAATCTCTGGAAGGCATTGTTGGATTATCAGCTCGCGTTGGAGGCTTTAGAGCGCTTTCACAATGACTTCTTCTTACTTCGCGCCAAAGCCCAGCGCGAGCAATCCTTATTGCTGACCTATGCCGCACACCTCGCACGCTATCGCTTTGCCATGGACTTCATCGAGCGTAGCGAAAACGATCCAGAACTATCCAAAGTCCTGAACGAACCCGTAGCTGATTTAGGGCTGGCAAAAGGCAGTTACGACCGTTTTAAATTGCATTTTCTAAACACGGGGGTAGCCACACAGTTTGCGGCTTTATCTGTTTTGTACAAAGGTAGCGGACTCCAAGCACCTGCCGACGTGGCGGAAAAACTCGAGGCGGATCGCAGTCGCATCTGGGAATTCGGACGCGGTAAAGGCAGTGCGATGACCGTTGTGAATGCATTTTCAGCGCTCCGTGGCGCTACTCGAAGCGCCGTATTTCCTGCGCAAGCGGGCATCTCCGAATGGATGGGCGACAACAAAGTTTTGCGCCAGAATCAATCCCTGATTTCCGCAGCACAAATCGCTACCATGCTACCCAAACTACAGCCGGGCGATGTCATGCTACAGCGGCGTGAGTGGTACATATCCAATGTCGGCTTGCCGGGTTTCTGGTCGCATGCGGCGCTCTACATTGGCAGCGCGCAGGAGCGGCGCGCTTATTTCGATGATGCCACGGTGCGCACCTGGGTTAAGCAGCAAGGCATTACTGATGGCGATTTTGAAAAACTATTGGCAAAGCGATATCCGGCGGCCTACGCTACGAGCTTGGCTTTGCAAGAGCACGAACATATCCCGCGCGTGCTGGAAGCCATCAGCGAAGGCGTTTCTTTTACCACACTGGAACATTCCGCCGCTGCCGACTCTTTGGTCGCACTGCGCCCGCGTCTCTCCAAGCGCGAGCAAGCCTTCGCCTTGCTGCGCGCCTTCAGCTATGCCGGACGCCCCTACGACTTCGACTTCGACTTTCAAACCGACGCCAGTTTGGTGTGTACCGAATTGGTGTACAAAGCCTACGAGCCGGCCCAAGAGTTCGTAGGGCTACGCATGCAGCCGCAGGAAATCGTCGGACGCCTGGCCATCCCCGCCAACGATATCGCGCGCGACTTCGATCGCGAATACCAAACGCCGCAACAGCAATGGGATATGGTGCTGTTTCTCGACGGCGAAGAGCGCAAAAAACGTGCAGTCGAAGCCAATGTCGCAAGCTTCCGTAGTAGTTGGCAGCGCCCCAAATGGCACATCCTTCTCCCGGCTACGAAACAAGCAAAAGCCGGCGCCGCGCCATGAAACTTTTCTTACTATTGGGATTACTGTTGCCGTCAACCATCTGGGCCGGTAGCAATCATGTGCTGCTCTACGACGGCTACGGCAGCAGTCAAAGCTTTGTGATCGAAGGCCGCATCGTTGCAGCGGAAAAGCTTTCGGCCCCAAAAGACGACGATGCTTGGCACCGCAATCTGCGGCGAACACTAAGCACCATGAAAAATTCAGAGCGTGAAAACGTCAAAATTCAGCTGAGTGTTGGCGGCAATGTCGCACGCGCAAGCTCGGACGAAGAGGGCTATTTCCGCGTGACAATAACGCCCACGCAAGTCCTAGCGCCGGGTTGGCACACAGTCACCGCACGCGGAAAAAACACACAAGGCGAAGGCCGCGTTTTGATCGTGCCGCGCGCCAATACCTTGGGTGTCATCTCCGATGTCGACGACACGGCTTTGATTTCCGAAGTGCCTGACAAAACCAAACTGCTCAAAAATACCTTTTTCAAAAACCCAATACAGCGTCAGACATATCCCGATACGGGTGATTTTTATCGGCGTTTACTCGCGCAGAATGGTAATCATCCCTTTTTTAACTGACGCCGAGAGTAGAAGTCATGCTGCCGCCAGCATTCGTTTCGGTGGTAATCCACCGTTGGCCTTATTGGGCCGTTCATTATTGTAGAACCAAAGCCA
>JAYVZN010000098.1:0-56963 GCA_043783305.1 Betaproteobacteria bacterium | reverse complement strand
TGGTCACCGACACCTATTTGCAGGGATTCATTCAACACCATGCTGTCCACTTGATTGCCTACGCGCAGATTGGCGGTGACTGGACTGCGCGCTGTAATCTTGTCGCGGCTGCTAATTGTGTAGGTTCCTTCGTATACACCGGCTTCAACTTCGCTAAGGGCCAGATTGCGCGATGTACCGGCAATGCTCAAGGTTGCCTGTCCACCGGGTGTGCCATAGAGGCTAAAATCAAGTTCGGTACCCGGGGTCAAGCGTTGCACTTCATCGACATTGAAACCTTCAATACGGGGGCTTGCCTGTACGTGGTTGTACGCTTGTGCATTTGCTTGAATCGGCAACAGCGTTAACTGCATCATCCCTGCAATCGTGACTAAGACGGCCAGTTGTTTTCGCGTAATGTTCATAAGATACCTCGGTTCGCTGATTTGATGTATTCGGACGAATTCACCAATCGTTCTCATCCTCAAGCATGCACAATAACCCGACGGGCTAGGGTCGTATGTTGGGTAGCGTACATACATGCACGACCGTGCGGCACTACCATGCAAATGCATTGGTGCTATTCAATATCTTTAATAGGAGATTCAAATGATCAAACGATTCATCACACCGCTCATGGCGGCTTTATTCTTAGCCAGCAGTTTTGCCATTCTGTCCGGTTGCAACACCGTTGAGGGTGCAGGTAAAGACATCGAGAAGGGTGGTAAAGCCATCAAGGATGAAGCGCGGGAACATAAATAAAGGTAACGGTGTGCGAGTAATTTTCCAATTTCTCGCATGCAGACCACCTGGATTGCACCTTTTAAACTGTAAATTTTATAGTGCATTCCAACAATTGCACGAGGCCTATGAGTCGCGCGGAGTTGTTTCAGAAGTACGTGTCGGGCGTTCAGATACACATTGATATAAAGGAACATCCTGCTGATACGGTTTTTTCAAGTTGAGGCTGAATATGCATTTCCGCCAAGGTTATTGCAACGGGCGCTGATTTTCTTGCTTATTGGCAGCGGATTTGCCATCGGAACATCTTTTGCTACCGCGTCCGAAATATCCGCCGTACCGCTGCGTACCATGTTCACCGAATTGGGTAATCGGCTACTGAACAATCAGTTTCGACGTGCGCTCTATCTTGATTCTGTAGCATCATCGACGGATCTAAAGGGCGAAATCTATGCTGTGGTCGATTATCCGTTTATTACTGTTAACGCAGCGCTCAACAACCCCGCACATTGGTGTGATGTGCTGATACTGCATATGAATATCAAATATTGTAATGCCACCGATAACAAGAACGGTACGGTACTTAACGTAAACCTTGGTCGGAAATACTATCAGGCGCTGCCGGAGGCTTATCGTCTCGCGTTCAATTATCGCAGCGTGATCACAACGCCGGAGTATTTCGCATTGGAACTAAACGCCGATGACGGGCCCTTGAGTACCCATGACTATCGCATCTGGATTGAAGCCACATCCTTGAAAGATGGGCGTAGTTTTTTACATATCACCTATGCCTATGCCTTTGGTTTCACTGGCCGCCTAGCCATGCAAGGCTACTTGGCCACGCTCGGCCGGGGCAAGGTCGGGTTTACGGTCACCGGCAAACAAGCCGATGGTCAACCAATTTATGTTCAAGGAATACGCGGCGTGGTGGAACGCAATACCATGCGCTACTACCTGGCGATCAATGCGTATCTGGCCGCACTAGCCACCCCGCCCAAGTATCAAGTAGAGAAGCGCCTGCAACAGTGGTATAGCGACACCGAGCAGTACGCCCGCCAACTGCATGAAATCGAGCGGGATGTATACCTCGTGATGAAACGTAAGGAGTATCAACGGCAGCAGGTGGCCCAATAAAATGGGGTCAGAGTCGAATTAATTCTTGGTTATCCTATCCGCCGCTAGCGCTGGTGCATCATCATGCTTCAACCCTAGTTGCCAGCCCCATGAAACAGTAGTTGCATGAAAACCCTCTTCTCCCTAATCACATCGCCCTTTCCGCCCGATTTCCCCGGTTTGTGTCAGGCGCTGGACATCGTGGCGGAGCGTTTCGACTCTGCCCGCAATCTCCACCGGGCCTTGCAAAAACAGCCGCCGGATTTTTTCGTGGGAGAGTTTATCTATGGCTGGGGCAACGACTACGCGGGGGCCACTGTCTCCAATCTGGATGTCACCCTGAGAACCCTGCAAGCCATTGCACCCCAGGCGAAGATTATTGTTGTTATGCAACCCAGTGAGGAAGCGCATATTGGCAAGCTGCTCGCGTTGTTTACAATCCATACCGTGTTGAAATTCCCGGTCACTAAGGAAGCGATGCGCGCCGTATTGCAAACTCCAGCATAATCTCGCCGCGATTAACGCCCATCAATAATCCTAGAAAAAGCAGTCAGTCCACGAAATACACGAAAAGCACGAAATATTCAAAGAGATGCATATCTATAGATCGCTACCCAATGGGTGAGTGGCCTAACCCGCACAGGCTTTTGATTTATTTCGTGCCTTTTGTGGACTGACTGCTTTTTCTAGGGTTATGGCGTAAATAGCTGTTTCGCACGTAAAAGTGTTGCTACCTATCGGTAATGCACACGGGATACATCGCTGTGCGCCCGGTTATATTCCGCTACCGATCCCCTGTCGAATTTCCGTTCATCGCCGTCAATTTTTCTACAGGCAAAACAATATCGACGAGGTTACGCGCGTCATCGCGATCCACTCGAAGTCGTAATTGTCCCCGCGCTAAAATTCTTACACGGCTGTTATTTAACTAAAACTTTATGCTTGCGGCAGAGTTGCCGCGAGAAGTTGCTCTGATTATTTACCTGGCACGGTGCTTGCTGAATATGCAGCAAAAGGACTAATCACAGGAGCCATCATGTTGCTGAAACGTCTTGCCAGTCGTTTGTTTGGAACCCGTAATACCGGATCGGACACGGTTATTATCAAAGTCCGTATCGACGGTAACCACACCTACTATTACCCATTTAAAGCGCGCGCGGGCATGAAGGTACGTGAAATGAACGCGGATGAATTCCAAAGCTATCTCGCGGTACGCTAAAATAAAATCCCCCAGCGGCGTACGGCCCGCTGGAGGATTTGACGAAACGGATATCCCCTATAAGGCCCGCAGGAAATCTAATATCGCTTGCTGATCGCTGTTCTTTAATTCTTTGAAGCGACGGATTACTTGATTCGCCTCCGATGCCGGGTATCCGCCATTCGGGCATCCCGCCAAGTTGTTGCAGCCTCCCGGTGCAGCATGCGCTTCAATTGCACTCAGCAGGTTATCGGTGCGCCCATCGTGCATAAAAAACTTGCGCTGTCCCACGCCCCATAGCGGAGTCGTACGGAACATGTCGCCTTTCGCGGCACCCTGGGTGATATTGTCGGCCAACTTATAACCCATATTGTGTATCAGCAAATCGGAAAAAAGGTTCACTGGTTGGTTTTTCAGCGCATCACTTTTAATGATGTCCGGCGTTTTCATTTGCGGCGTGTGGCAAGCGGCGCAACCGATACCCAAATTATTCGCATCGGTGCCGAACAATACTTTTCCTTGTTGCGCGCTGGCCGTTAGGGCAACCGGTTGCGGTGCATCTAAAAATCGCATGAACAAGCTGAATTGCATCCAGTCCGGCAATATGTGCAGCGGATTATTGAAGCCATCATTTCCGTTGTCGTCCGTATCCGTTCGCGTAACGTCGTTGGGGTGCGGCTTCAGCGGCCCGTTGCACACCGGCATCTCTTCTACCGCCTGCGGGAACAACTCATTCGTCACACCCATTTCAACGTTATAAGCCTCGCCCGCAAACAAGGTCAACGACTTGTTCTGCGCCTTCCAGCCAAAACGTGCAATGGTTCCATCATTGCCACTGGTATTCGGTATACCTTTAATGCCGTTTGCGGACCGGTATCCGGCGGTGGCATTGTGTCGCGCGAGAATTTCAATATCCTGAACAGAGTCAATCAGCCCCATGCCGAAAAGTTGTAACGGGATACGAAAAATCACATTCCTGTTCTTCAGTTGAGCCTCAAAATTAGGCTGTGGAAGCACCTCCGCCGTACAACCCGCAATTGAGGGGTCGTCTGTCCTGCCGACGACTGTAAAGAGTTGATGCACCCCGCCGTCGGGAGTTCCATCCGGCTTTAGAATAAAGCGCGCTTCCTGTATCGGCCCATATTGTTTGATGAATGAAGGAGTGACATTCGTTTGGCCTTTGCGGTGGGGGATCAAATCGAACATTGGATTTTCCGGGGGGCGGTGTTGGCTGACCGGGTCTTGCGGGTTTGGCACCAAAAATCCACCCGAGCCACCCAGCGCCGGTTGGCTGTGGCAGATCGTGCATTGATCGCCGTTAAATCGAGCACCGAGTCCAGCCGAGTTTGTAATGGTCTGCAGCAGCGGGTCTTGACCATTGGGCGTACCGGGTACGATGTCCGAACAGGTTTCGCACGTGGACTCAAACTCCGTCGCTCGAAACAGCCCCTCTTTGAACAAAGCAAATTCATTGACTTGGATATTGGGGAGCGCCCCTCCGGCTCCCGGAGCGCCGCCGCGAACCCCCGTATCCGTCGGCCCTGCCGCTAACGTCACATTTGAAACCAGCCCGAACATAGAAACTATAATTGCTAACGCTATTTTATGGATCATTATTATTTACTCCCTTTTTTTGTTGTTCACTGATGATCTGGTCGTTTTAATTTCAATTATTGTCTTACGATATGCCTGACTGCCAAGTCTACGTTTTTATTCCGTAGTAAAAAAATATTTTGGATGTTGGATATTATTTAAGATAAACACATTATTCTTATTTTTATATATTCAAATAGGCCGCAGTTTATATGGTGCTCAAAAAAATTTGCTTAGCTGATCGCCCTTTCAAAATGCGCATGCACGCGGAACAACGCGTGGATTTTTCTTAACTTTAGATTCCGCAATGCTCCGCCGAATAACCACAGAGAGTAATGCCGCATCAAAAAAATAACGCCGTACCGTGTCGGGTCTGGAAATTTACGTCAAACTTCGACAAGATACATTCCCCCGGTTATCCAAATGAATAAACGACAATTTCTTGCGACGGTTGCCGCAAGCACGGTGGCCCTCCCCTCATTCGTGCACGCAAAGCGCACGGAAAAATTCGCCTGGCCCGTACTTCTGACAGTGACGGGTGCAATCGAGCGCACCAATCGCGGCCCGCTGAATCCTGCACTCGATCAGATGATGCACAAGCAAAAGATTCAATTCGATAAAGGATATTGCTTTGACTTTGCGACGATGCGCGCTTCGCATTGTGCCCCTGGGCGTTGTACCATATTGACGTGCAAGTCGCGTAACCATCGGCACACACTTTTTGCTAAAATTGCCTGAGTGATTGGCTCCGAATCAACGCCGTAAATCGCGCGAAAGAGAAACGCAAACATGAAAAAATTGATCCTCCTGGCCGTACTACTATTTGGCGGATACAAACTCTATTCCATCGGCGCATTCGATCGTTTACCGTTCTTAAAAAAACCCGGCGCGTTTGATGCCGATGGAAAAGCGATTGTGCGGCTATTCGTCGGACCAGGATGTGAAGCCGTCTGCGGGGAAATCGAGGCCTTGCTCAAAGATCGAAAAATTGAATATGACTTAGTGGATATTGCCGCTCCGGAAAGTGCAAAATATGGCGTGCATCAATATCCGCTGATTCAAGTGGGCCATGAAAGTGCGGCGGGCGGTCGATTGGAAATCGTCGGCGTATTAGCCGGTACACTGGGGCCAGCGGCGCTGAGCCGCAGTGAAAACATCGCCATGCAAAATCATTTTGACGACAATGGTCGCGCCCGTGTCGTGATGTACGGCACAGATTGGTGCCCCCATTGCAAGCGACAAAGGGCGTATTTCAACAGCCACGACATCCCGTTCACAGAACTCGATCCGGAGAAATCCGATACGGCAAAAACGGCTTACACCATCCTCCAAGGCAATGGTTATCCGCTGACGTACGTGGGGTATCAACGGTTTGTTGGTTACCAAGAACGCCCCATCCAGAATGCGATCACGGCGATTCGATAATTGAAACCCAGAACAATCAGCCTCGGGATAGCGGCCTCACGCAGAATTTTCAAACCGATTCTGGGCAGCCTGCTGGGTTTAGCGCTGGCCGCCGATGCCGTTGGCGAAATTTACAAGTGGGTCGACCGAGAAGGTCGGGTACATTACGAAGAGCATGCTCCACCCGAAACCAAAGCGCAGACATTGCACATCCAAAAATCGCATAGCGCGAATCCGGTCAGTGGCGTGGAAGTACCGGAATCGGCCATTCAATACTATCCGGTTTATGGCAACACACCTTATGCGCTGCATCTCTCCATGCTGCAAAACGGCCCGTTTAACGAAATTGTTCAGCGCCACGTTTACGCGGAGATTCGCTGGCAGCTCAAGTGGAAATTTGATTACATCGAAACACCGGAACAATGCCGCATCGACCAATTTAAGGTGACGCTGGTAACCACCATTACCATGCCGCAATGGATGGATTCGGAACAGGCACCCGCCGCGTTGAAAGCGCGTTGGCCTGGTGTGGTGGGTAAAATTCGAACGCATGAAGACGGCCACAAAGCGATCGGAACCGAAGGTGCCAATGTATTAGCGCGGCGCTTAAAATCTTTGCCGGCTTTCGATAATTGCCCCGCGCTTAACCGCGAGGTCAACCGCGAAGGCAACCGTATTTATAATGAATACGCCTTGGCAAACCGTGCCTTTGATCGCACGGAAGCACTCAAAGATAATCCGCTCCAAGATTAATGGAAAATGCGTCGGCACCTCCTTTATAGCGGCTTGAAATACACGATTTGCTTACTTGGGCGACACGCTGAGATAATGCAGATAATCCCGTTATTTAAATTGGAAAGTCATACATGCTACAACTCACTAACATCTTAAATGCCTGGGAAACCCCAGCCTTCGCAGAGATTTTTAAAAAAGAAATCACGGCAATGGAGGTGGCCTTGCTACCCTTGCAGCAAGGCCTCGTCCAAACAAGTTATACCGATGGCGCTAACCGCTGCGTCATCATCATCAGCACAGTCGACGAAGCCCATACGCTCCGCATAAAAACAGGCATTTTTTATTCGGGCATTATGGCGGGTTGCAGTTGCGCCGATGACCCCACGCCCATAACCGAGATTACCGAGTACTGCGAAGTACAATTCGATATCGATAAACTCACGGCAGAAACAACGATCACGCTGCTACCGACATAATCCGGATATGCTGACTAGCGCAATAGTATTTGATCCGAAAAGAAAAATACCGGCGCACCAGTTCTGAACGCGGCCAGCGCGAAGATGGGCAGAAAAAGCCAAAGCCGTACTTACTTTTATTTTTGTAATAAATCCAATACGGCACCAAAACAAACAATATCCGATTAAACTAAAAGCCCGGGTAAATTGTAAAGACTCAGCGCTGTCGAGTATGTCCAAACCGGCGTACTATCGGCGATAGGCTCAAAAAAAAATCCTTAATTTTAGACTCGTGCTTTTTCGTGCTTTGGAGTAATGTTTACAATAGCGTATCGCACGACTAAGTTCGGTATAAGTGACACTACATAGCGCATGTTTTATTGGAGCATCCATCTATGCAAACCGAAAAAATTAAAGTCCGCATCACCCAAACCGGCCAAAATATGGACGTTGTGGTGTACGACAAGCGCGTCGACCATATCCAAGTTGTTCTCGGCGAGGGTATCCACAGCGTAAAATGCGACCTTGTCCCGACGCGCAATGGACAGGCTTTTGTGGGCGAGGTCATGGGGCGTGAGATTGTTTACGAACGCAGCCGTGAACTTGTGAAAGCCGATATCGACAAACTTAACCCGAATCTACGCCCTTCATCGCGTCGTTAATCCACTTATTTACAACCGAGGAGACCTACCATGAGTAAAGCCCAAGACACGAAAAAAGCGGTTAAAAAGGCACCCGTAAAATCCCCCAAAGAAAAAAAAGAAGCCAAAAAACTCAAGAAGGCGGAAAGACAGCACCAAGGATTCT
The DNA here is from genome assembly GCA_043783305.1 of Betaproteobacteria bacterium. GTDB lineage: Bacteria > Pseudomonadota > Gammaproteobacteria > Burkholderiales > Thiobacteraceae > RBG-16-58-11. The sequence goes on along the minus strand of JAYVZN010000098.1, from coordinate 48,938 downwards.
AAGCGCAGTGTGCGGATAAGTGGAGCGAATCACCTCGATTGGCGGGAGGGCAAGTGATCGCCTATACCGTTATTTTCAATCGGCCCTGGCGTACTAGATATCCCGCTTAGATCCATCGCTCCCTGAATTCGCATTTTGGATTCGATGTTACCGCACACGCCCGCGTAAAATACCCGGGAAATGGGATCGACAACGCATGCAAAGGCGTACCCCCCGTTTCACCGGCTCGACCCGGGTTACATCGCGACCGTAACCCGGGAGGATCAATCCACCACCCCAAAATACGCGATGAAAAAATCAAATTTCCTCATGCACCCCATCACACTGCGCTTCTTAGAACCGCCGATGGAGGCCGCTTTTGTCCGACATTCACTACCCCGGCTGCGTACGCAGAGCCGCATCGCGCTTTGTGTCGGCATCTTCGTGTACGCCTTGTTCGGCGTGCTGGACTCCTGGTTCGTACCACCGGAGTTACGCGCGGCGGTTTGGCTGGTGCGCCTAATCGTTATCGCGTGCGCTTTCGCCGTGCTGCTCTATACCTTTCATTCGAGCTTTAAACGTTTTAATTACGGCCCGCTGGTCATGGCGGGTATCGCTCCCGGCACGGGCATGCTGGTTATTATGTGGCTGCTGCCGAACAGTGTTCTCATTTATTACTACACTGGATTAGTGCTGACCGCTTTTTGGACCTACAACTTTATCGGCACTCGATTTATCTATGCCTTCGGTGCCGATATATCTCTACTGCTGGCCTATAACATCCTCTTTGGCATGGTGCGCGGCCTACCGCCTGAAATTTTAGCCAGCCACGATTACGTGTTGGTTTCTGCCAACTTAATCGGCGGCGCGGCAGGCTATATGGCCGAACAATACCGGCGCACGCTGTTTCTGCGCGAGATGGAGTTGGACACCGAGCGCAAACTCCATTTGGAACGGGCGCTGCACGACCCTCTGACAGGACTACCCAATCGCGATTTACTGGATGACCGTATTACCTTGGCGATTTCATTGGCACAGCGCGATGAACAATCGTGCGCGGGGGTGTTCATTGACTTGGATAATTTTAAAATGATTAACGACTCGCACGGCCACGATGCCGGTGATCGTGTGCTGTGTGAGACGGCCACGCGCATACGCCATGTCCTACGCGAGGCCGATACCATATCGCGCATTGCCGGTGATGAATTTTTCGTCGTCGCGCACGGCGTTGCGACACGGCAAGATGCGGCGGATTTAGCTCGAAAAATCTTACAGCAGTTAGAACTGCCTTTTATTTTAGCCGGCACGTCGGAAGCGATTAACCTCAGCGCGAGCTTGGGAATTTGCCTATTCCCTTACCCCGAATGCTCCCCCGCCGACATTATCCGCCGCGCCGACTTCGCGATGTACACCTCCAAACGCGCGGGGAAACATCAAGCATCCTTCGCGGAATAATTATCCATCCGCCCGCGCGCCGCGCTGATGGCGTTTGACAATCCCCATACCGAGCAACCCGATGATAACCAGCAGCCAAGTTTTAGGCTCCGGAAGTGCGAAATTACTGGCAAACCAGTTGCGCGCAGTGGTCTCCAGCGGAGCATTCGGTGATCCTCTAAGCACAACATCCGGCACATAACTATTGCTCACGGGATCAAAAAGCAACCCGTTGCGTAGTTGATGGCATCGATTTGTATCGCCGGTAGTGCCGGTGCCGCCGTAGTAGGGAACAATCCCGGTTGCAGTTTGAACAAAATAATTTCCACTGGTGTTGGGGCAAGTTAACTCCACTTGCGTATAGTTATCGCCCGCATAGGCGGCTTTGCGCGCGGCGGCCGTTGTACTGGCCGGCGTGTCATTATCGCCATAGATATCGAGCACGGGAATGCTGGTAATAAACGACAAGTTACTAATACTGTTCAACACGTTAATATTACTGATTGTACTGTCCGGGCCGGAAGAATATAAACCCACGCCCAGCAATCCAATTAAATTCAGCCCTGAAGTATTTAACTGATTCAGTTCCCAGGCGGCGGCCGATGCGGTAGCAAACCGGGAGCCTAAACTAAATCCCGCCAAAACCACCCGATCCACATTTCGACTCTTTAATTCAGCGAGCGCAAGCTCCACACGCAAGAACAACTGATTTTGAATGATGGTTTCGTTCGCCACATAATTATTGAAAGCCGTACCCCCCGGTGGAACAGGATCCTCAATGGAGAGCGTGGTATATCCATCGCTATTCAAACTATTGCGTAATTGACGCACAACATCGCCGTTGGGATCTTGACCACGCCCGTGCAGGAACAAAACGCCGATATTACTGGTGCCCTGCCGGAAAATGGCGTTATAAGGGTCCGCCGATCCGAGCGATAAGCAGGTATCCGAACTGTTCGGTGCAGTGGTATAGGGTAAGGCACTGCAACTCACCTGCGCAGCCGATACCGGTAGCATATTTAGAACCGCGAATAACGCCGCAATACTGATTAACGATATTTTAATTTTCATTTAATTTTCCCCATTTGATCGGCTTTATTGTAACTCTCGGTAGCGGGGTACCGTGCTGAGCCTACACATTTTTAAAGACGGTTAACTACCTTATAATCGTAATGATCTGAGTTTTATTCCTAATAATACAAATTTAATATTCCGTTACAATCGGCACTATACATAGCTTATTGTCACTCGACCCTGCGCTACGCTGTTTCCGGTCGGGCGCGCGCTTCATGGCTATGATCCGCCGCCAATAGCATGTACATACCCGGCACCACAAACAAGGTGAATAACGTGCCGATCGACAATCCACTGGCAATCACCAAGCCCAAGTTAAAACGGCTCACCGCACCGGCACCACTCGCCGTGATGAGCGGCACAACCCCCAGCACCATCGCGCCGGTGGTCATCAGGATGGGCCGCAGGCGCAGGCCAGCGGCTTTTTCGATGGCTTCGCGCCTACTCGCACCGAGTCGTTGCAGATTGTTGGCAAATTCCACGATTAAGATACCGTGCTTGGACACTAATCCGATTAACGTAACCAACCCCACCTCGGTATAGATATTCAGCGTGGCGTGCCCGATGCCCAAATTGATAAAAATCAGCGCACCGGCAATCGACATGGGAACCGATACCAGAATAATCACCGGGTCGCGAAAGCTCTCGAACTGCGCGGCCAGCGCCAGGAAAATAATGACGATGGCGAAGAAGAACGTCAAAATCAATCCACCGGATTCTTGAATAAACTGCCGCGATGGGCCCGCATAATCAAAACTGTAACCCGACGGCAGCGTCTTCTGCGCCAGTGTTTTTAAACGATCCAGCGCCTGCCCTTGCGAGATGGTGGGGAAGGCGACACCTTGGATGGTTGCCATATTTTGTTGCTGAAAATGGTTAATTGTCTCCGCCAAGGTTTGCGTTTCCAAATGGGCCACCGTCGACAGCGACACCATTTGTCCATTGGACGCTTTCAAATAATATTGTTTGAGTTGGTCGGCGTTGAGGCGAAATTTCTGCGCCACTTGCGGAATAACTTTGTAGGAGCGTCCACTGAATTCAAAATAATTCACGTAACCTCCACCCAGCATGGCAGACAACGCCGAGCCGATATCCTGCATATTCAACCCAATTTGCGCGGCTAAATTGCGGTCAATCACCACCGTGGTTTGCGGTAGATCGATGCGTAAGTCGGACTGTACAAAAATAAAGTCGCCGGTTTTCTGTGCGTCTTGTAGAAATTTTTGCGACACTTCGTAGAGTTGTGCAAACGGCTCGGTGGTGGTGATTACAAATTGTATCGGTAGGCCGCGCGCACCCGGCAGCGGTGGCGGCTGGAAGATCGCATTCTGGGTTCCGGCGATTTTCCCTAGGTCTTTCTGCACCAATGGCTGCAACTGATTCGAGGTACGCTCGCGCTCGTCCCACGGCTTGAGCACCATGCCGCTGATGACTTGCGTCGGCGTATTCAACTGAAATATGTGGCCTGTTTCCGGGTAGGCACGAAATATTTCGTGCACTTGGTGAGCATAGCCCTCGCGCTGGTGCAGCGTTGCCGTCGGCGCATTAAACGAGGCCGCAATCAGTACGCCCTGATCTTCTTGCGGGGCCAGCTCCGACAGTGACGTGCTGTACAGAAAATAGATACCACCCAGCACCACCACAGCGAACACCGCGACCACGTACTGGTAATTAAGCACACCGCTTAAGCTGCGTTCGTAACGCTTGTGCAAGCGTTCAAACTGGTGATCAAGCCAAATGACCAAATGATCCTGCCAGTTGCCGCCCTCGCGTTTGGGTGCGTGCAACAGGCGCGCCGACATCATGGGTGATAGCGTCAACGCAATCACGGCCGACATGGTTACGGCACCAACTAAGGTAAACGCAAACTCCGTAAATAATGCACCGGTTAGTCCGCTCAGAAAACCAATCGGCACGTACACCGCGATCAATACAACGGTCATGGCGATGATCGGATTGGACAGCTCGCGCGCCGCCTGAATCGCCGCAGCGGTTGGTGTCAGCCCTTCATCGAGATGGCGGCTGACATTTTCCACCACAATAATCGCGTCATCCACCACCAGGCCGATGGCCAACACCAACGCCAACAAGGTGAGTAAGTTAATCGAATAACCCAACGCCAGCATGACGCTAAAACTGCCGATCAACGATAAGGGTATGGCGATAATTGGAATCAGCACGGAGCGCAGCGAACCTAAAAACACAAACACCACGATGGAAACAATGAGGAGCGCTTCCAGCAAAGTTTTCTCCACCTCGTGGATCGAAGAATTTACAAATCGCGTCGAGTCGTACACGATGTTGGCTTTAAGACCTTGCGGCAATTGCGCCTGAATACCCGGCATAATTTCACGCACACGCGCCACCACGTCAAGCAGATTAGCACCCGGCGCGACTTGGATTCCCACGTACACCGCCTTGATGCCGTCAAACGACACGCTGGATTCATAATCATCCGCACCCAAGGTCACGTTCGCTACATCCGACAAGCGCACGAGTACGCCGTTTTGCTGCTTAACAATCATCTGCTTGAAGGACTCTACTGAATTTAGCGCCGTCGAAGCGTTCAAATTGATTTGCACCATTTGGCCCTTGGACTGACCGCTGGAGGACAAGAAATTATTGGCCGCCAATGCACTGTAAACATCGGCGGCCGTAAGACCAACCGATGCCAGCTTTTGCGGGTCGAGCCAAGCGCGTAGCGCGAAATTTTTTGCGCCCAGCAACTCGGCGTTCTGTACGCCGTTAATCGCCTGCATCTTAGGTTGTACCGCGCGCACCAGATAGTCCGTTACCTGATTGGGCTTGAGCACATCACTGTAAAATCCGATGTACATGGCATCGATGGTCTGGCCGATACTCACCGACAGCGCCGGTTTCTGCGCCTGGGGCGGCAACTGGTTGAGCACGGCATTGATCTTGGTATTGATCTCGGTAAGCGCTTTATCCGGCGCATAATTTAGGCGCAGGTTAGCGGTAATATTGCTCACGCCCTGCACGCTACTGGAAGTCATGTAGTCGATCCCATTGGCCTGCGCCACGGCGTTTTCCAAGGGTGTCGTAATAAAGCTGGCGACCAGGTTGGCATCGGCACCGGGGTAGGCGGTGCTCACAGTGACCACGGCATTTTGCGTATACGGGAATTGCAGCACGGGCAGCAGACCCAACGAGCGCAATCCCAGCACCAAGATAACGAGACTAATCACCGTCGCCAGTACGGGACGTTCGACAAAGATATCGGTAAATTTGCGCCGTGTCGCACTGTCGGCAAGGCTCATTCGTCATGTACCTCAGGGTGGGGATTATTCGCGGGTTGAATACTATTATTTACAAACACCGGCGTATCGTTATGCAGTTTAAGCTGCCCTGCCGTCACCACAATATCGCCCGCCTGCAAGCCGCTGATCACGGCAACCTGATCGCCGCGCGTGAGTCCCGTGGTGATAAAACGCTGCTGTACCGTTAGTTGTGGCTGGTTATCCTTGCCCTTACCCGTGTTCTTGACGATGAACACCGTGCTGCCGTAGGGGTTGTACGCCACGGCGCTATTCGGCAGTGTAATGTATTGTTGGCTGCCGCCATTACCTACCCGTGCTGTGGCAAACAATCCCGGCAATAAAGTGCCTTCGGGGTTAGCAAAACGTGCACGCACCTTGAGGTTGCGCGTCGCGATATCAACCTGTGGTTCGATGGCGGAAATACGCCCGGTAAATATTTTATCGGGGAGTGCATTGCTGGTGGCGTTGATTTTTTCGCCGACCTTAATTAAGCGGATCTGCTCCTGGGGTATGGTGAAATCGAGATACATCGGGTCCAGTTTTTGCAGATTAACGAAGGCCGTGCCCGGCGCAACATATTGACCTAGGTCAATTTGACGAATACCCAAGCGTCCGGAAAACGGCGCGCGAATCGTCTTCTGTGCAATCACTGCCTGCTGTGCCGCCACTTGCGCCTGCGCACTTTTTAGGTTGGTTGCATCGGTGTCGACCGCAGCTTGACTAAGAGCCTGCACTTTGAGCTGCGCTAAATCGCGTTGGTAATTTTGTTGTGCCAGCGCGGCGACCGCTTTGAGTTGTTCAAGTTGCGCAATCAGCGGTGCGGCGTTGAGTTCAACCAATATCTGCCCGGCTTTCACCGTAGCGCCGGATTTAAAGTGAATGGCCGACACGATGCCGCTGACTTCAGAGGCCAAATTAGCACCGTTGGAAGCGCGTAGAGTTCCCACTACCTCCACACTCGGTTGCCAGCTTTGCATCTGCGCCACAATGGTGGACACGGCCTGCGGCGGCAGTCCGTGGCCCCTGATCGACTTCTGTATCATCGAATTACGGAATAATTGAAAACCGTAAATTGCGCCGAACACCAGCGCGGCGATCAGCAACATGATGAGCATGCGCTTGGTGGTACCCTTGGTCATAACAAAACTCCGTATTCAGTTGATATTTAGAGGGGCTTGCGCGGCGCTCTCGTGCGTCGTGTTCGTCCAACCACCGCCCATGGCTTGATACAGCGCGGCCGTGTTGGTCAAGCGTTGTGTTTGCGCCGTAATTAAATTGATACGGGTTTGTTGTACCTGTTGCTGTGCGGTGAGTAGCTGTAGATAGCTCACGCTGCCGAGTTGATATTGCTGCTGCACCAGATCCAGCGCTGCTTGCGCGGCAACATTGGCCGCCGCCTGCGCCTGCAAGGTCTGTGCGCCGTTATCCAGCGCGCGCAAGACATCGGCCACGTTGCGCAAACCCTGCAACACGCTCTCTTGATAATTGGCGGCGGCGGCATCGAGACCCGCCTGTGCCGAATTGACTCCGGCTTGCAAACCCCCATCGAACAAAGGTTGTGCTAACTGCCCGACGAGACCCCAAATAAGCGACCCCGATCCGAATAGACTGGAAGCCGCCAATGCCTGCGTACCCAACGTAGCAGATAGATTAATTTGCGGATAGCTTTTGGAAATGGCCACGCCGTAGCTCGCATTGGATGCCCGTAGCAGCGCTTCCGATGCTTGAATATCCGGTCGCTGACGCACCAACTCGGATGGCACGAGCAAGGGAATATCAGCCGGTAGTGTGAAATCGCTCAAGCTGAATAATGGAATTTTGGCCGCCCCCGGTGCCTCACCCGCCAACAAAGCCAGCAGGTGATTGGTCTGCTGCAATTGATTGCGCAGGGGCGGTAGGCTGGCGCGCGTCTGCTCTAGTTGCGTTTGCAAAGACAACTCATCGCCGCGCGCAATCGCGCCTAACTGAAACCGCTTGTGCGCAATATCCACCTGCGATTGCTGTACAGCCAGAATGGCTTCGGTGGCATTAATTTGTGCGGCGTATTGCGCCTGTGTCATAGCGGCAGTCACGATATTTGCCGCCAGCGTTAGACGTGCACCGGTTAACTGATAACGCTGATAATCAGCCTGCGCTGCCAATGCCTCCAGCGCACGTTGATTGCCGCCGAACAGATCCAGGTTATAGCGTACGGCGATACCGGCGTTGTACAGATCGAATGTGCGCGCACTCTCACGTTGCCCGAAATTAGCATTGGTGGTGCGCTGACGCTGCGCACTCAGATTGGCATCGACCTGCGGATACCGGCTGGTACCGGCCTTGGCCGCATACGATTGCTGCGCCTGGCGTAAGGTTGCCTGAGCGGACGCCAAGCTTGGACTGGCCTGTAATGCCTGGTCAATCAGCGCGTTCAATTGGCTCGAACCAAAATTCTGCCACCAGTACGCAGGAATGCTTTGGCCTGACACAAAATGTTGGCTACCTCCGAGCAGTACGTTTGGTGTCGCGGCTGTTTGTAGCGGTATCTCTTGTGCCGTATAGCCCGCCACACTGGGTGGCGCGGGTTGTTTGAAATCGGGGCCGACTGTGGTGCAGCCCGCGAGCATCAGAATGGTCGCCACCCACAATCCCGTTTGCCCCAGGTGGGTCGCGTGAACCTTGTTTAAAGAATATAACCGATACGACATATGCAGACTTTCAGGTCTAGAAGCCCATAGTTATAAGAAAACGTTGCAGGGAAGCGGGGAAATAAATATTACCAATCCAGGAAGATATATAATATTGCGCAGCTATCTATCTTACAAGATAATGTTTCCCCATTTCTATCGCATCGAGCAAAGAGCGCTTTATGCCTGACGACCTAACCGATCCAGTCGCGATGCACTGCAAGTACTGGCCAGCCACTTTTAACGGCGAACTAATGCCGCTGATGGTCACGTTGCATCGCGTATACGCAGCCAAAACTATCCGCTCCAATGCCATCTTCAGCCGTCACAACCTGTGCCCGGCGGAATTCGACGTCCTCGCCAGTTTGCGCCGCACGGCACCACCCCACGAATTGACACCATCGGACGTGCAACGTTCAGTCATCATCACCTCGGGCGGGTTGACTAAAGTTTTACGCCAACTGGAAACGCGCGGCCTAGTGATACGATCAACGAATGCATCGGATCGCCGCATCAAGCCTATCCGCCTCAGCCCATCCGCCTTACCGATCATTGAGCAAACCATGCAAGAACTAATTGCCGATGCAACTACTTGGATCAAAAACACATTGACCAAGCGCGAATTAACGCAAGTTACCGCCTTACTCGGTAAACTCTTAAATCCATCTACATAACCTGTTGGATCATCCGGACTCAATCTTAAACCAAGTTTTGAACGGCATCCGCGCACCGGACCAATCCCGTCTTTACCCCTAAGGAAATATATGCACGACCGTACGCAATGTTTGGTCTACCGCAAAGGACAAGCGCCCCGCGAAATCACGCTGGACGAGATCAGCGAATTCGTCAACGACAGCCAAAATTTCATCCTCATCGACATGCAAACGCCCGGCAGTGAATTGCTCGCCAAACTCGGTGATGAATTAAATTTTCATGAGCTCACATTGGAAGATGCACTGACCACCCACCAGCGACCAAAACTGGAAGAGTATGGTGACTATCTATTCATTAGCTGCCGGACAGCGGCGCTCAAAACCGGGCATATTTTATTGGATGAGATGCATCTCTTTATCGGCGCTAATTTCATTGCCACCATCCGACACCAGCATGGCCCCGACCTAGCGCGCACACGCGTACGTCTAAGCCGCACCAGTAATGGATTTAAAGCCGAGCGTGCATCCGCCTTGTATTTTATATTGGATGAAATCATCGACCACTATCAGCCGGTGATCGCCTTAATGCAAGACCGTTTTCGCATCTTGGAAGAGTTACTGTTGCGCGGCGGTTTGGAGCGGGAGGAGTTGCAAAATCTGTATACCATCAAACGAGAATTGACCTCGCTACGCGAAGCCGTCGACCCCATGCAAGGCGTTGTGCTGGACCTGATCCGCCTGCATCCAGCCATTGCAACCAAAGAATTAAAAGTCTATTTTCGCGATGTCTACGACCACGCCCTGCGCGCCGTCAGCACCTTGGACTTGTTGCGCGCTTCAGCGTCTGACGCGATGCAGTTTCATATGGCGACGCTGACCTTACGCCAAAACGAAGCCGTGCAGAAACTGGCTGGCTGGGGTGCCATTCTCGCCATTCCAACCGTGATTTTTTCACTCTACGGCATGAATTTCAAAATCATGCCCGAACTCAGTTGGCCTTGGGCCTATCCGATTGTCGTACTCGGCACCTTTAGCGGCGGCTATTGGCTGTATCGTCGGCTGAAGCGGCGCGGCTGGATTTAAAAACCGCCGCACGGGGTTTCTCAGGAATAAACACGCGGATGTTTATTCTAAAAACAGCGATCACCCCACAAAGTAATTCCACGATCTGCATAGGCACCACTACTTCCTATGCAAGCTGATCACATTTCCTTGCTCAAACTCCATGCCTGGGGATACGTGCACTTTCGATAAGAATACCGGAGCCACATTCCACTGCTGCCCATTCGACGTAACAACAGTCACGGTTTTTTTATTGTACTTTGAAATAATTCCCGTCAGCACCGGATGCCCGCTGGGCTGAAACGACACCCGCTCGCCGATGCTGTAATCGAGCATCGCGGCATGTGCGCGCATCTGTTGCAAAAACTTCAAACGCTCAACGATACGATTATTGAGGTCAATGAGTTCAGCTTCCGTCAGTTTGTCGATGTCTATTTTCATATTCAGCACCTTGAGTAACCGTGGGTCGGTAAAACTAAGCGCGGCGCGCCCAAAAATTATTTCTTTTCACCATTGATCGGCATCGCATCCATATTCTTCGCCACCAGATTTGCGAGGAGAACGTTGACCAGCGAATTCCCACCATTGTTACCCCCGTCCCCCACCACGATTTGAGGTACCAATGGGATTTTGGCTTCCGCGAGTGCGCGGCCAATCTCAATGAGCGCGTAATTACTTTGACCGACTGCCGTGGTTTTTTTCTGGATGACTTCTGCTTCGGCTGTGCCCACCGCGAGTGTGTTTTCGGCTTTTGCCTTTCCCACAACCGAAAAGACATTGGCATCGGCTTCCGCATTTACAATTTTGGCTTTAGCATCACCTTCGGCATTGAGCACCCTGGAATTTTTATCGCCGGTCGCTTTTTTCACCATTGCGTTTGCGGTAAATTCAGCAATTTCCACTTCACGCTCGGCAGCCACGACTTGCGATTGTGTGTCCGCAATGGCTTGTGCTTGCGCCAGTTCCTTTCGGGCAACCTGCGCCAGTTGTTGCGTTTTAAAAGTGACTTGCTCTTGCTCCGCAATTTTGCGGTCGGTCAGCGTTTTCATGAGCGCTTCCGGTGGCGTAATGTCACCGATTAAAGTATCCACGGCCACTACGTTGTACTCTTGAAGCGCTTCCGAAATTCGATTTTTTGCGTCGACTTGGCGCTGTGCACGGCCTTTTAAAAAATCGATAACATCGGACCCTTGCGCCGTATTACGAAAATAATTACCAATCGTCGGTTCCAATACTTGCGTTACTAGATTGGCGACATTGCCGAAGCGGGCAATGACCTTCGGTGCGTCAGTACGCGGAATGTGAATAATCTGGGAAACATCCAAATTAAAAGTAAAACCATCGGAGCTGCGCACTGTAATGGTCGATAAATTTTTATCCAGATTATGCGCTTCAGTTTTCCCGGTGGCCCAGTTCAGTACCACGTTGGCCGTGGGCACACATTCCACTTTATGCGTGTACGGATTAATCGGATATTTTCCGGGATCCAGCGGCTCGACCCAAACACCTTTTTGACCTTTTTTGACCAGATTGCCATGCTTAAAACTATCGCCCGTGACATCTTGGCCCTCTGCGCCGACATAAGCGATCACGACTCCGGCATTCGCAATCGGCACCTTCGTCATTTCCACCATTTCCACCGTGGCAAACATCGGGTTAATAAAATACCGCCCTGAAAGAATAATTTGTTCCTGTAGCCCTTTAAAACCACCCGCATCTAAAAAGGCTTGGCCGTTTTGATACATGTTGTGCCCTGTAACTTCTTTACCGGCAATTTCGCCGGTGTCCAGCGGCGCGCCTTCTTTGGTCGTTACAACACCCACCATATTGTCCGGGATGTCGACAACATCCACCGCTTTAACAGAAAACAAGCGTGGGTTAATTCGGTACTGACCATTGGGAATAATCGAAATTTGCGGCCCGCGCTCACCACCCTCCATGAGAAAAGCATGTGCATCCTGGAACGTATTGGAATTTACGTGTTTTGCCAGTACGCGACCATTAGGAATCGGCGTGCCGCCATAAGCTTCCACAATGCCGATCTGGTTTTTTTCAATCATCGTAATTTTTTCCAGCGTGACATTAAACAACAATTTGTTAATCCGGTACGAGCCTTCAGGGATGACCATACCTTGCGGGCCACGCTGCCCTCCGCCAACCAGAAAAGCGCGCGCATCCTGGAATGTGTCGCAATTAACGTGCATGCCGATAATATTACCGTTGCTAAGCGGCGCGCCGTCGCGCGACTCAACCACGCCAATGAAATCTTCCGGGATAATGGTCAAAGCCTCGTTCCTGACCGTGTATTGCCAGGGCCAAAGAGCATAATGTACGCCCGAGGCCAAGGCATCTACTTGGTCACCGGCCTCACCGTTGAGGGCGACAATTTTTCCCGGTGGAAGATCTTTGTGCGCGCCCCACAAGACGAATTTTTTTGTGATAAGGCCGATCATGTTATCCGGGACAATAATCACTCCCAAAAACCACAATGCTTGTTTCCAAAAAACTATCGCCAACAGTAATACAAGAATCCACCAATAAGGGATTACCGACACCCAAACGCTTGTTAAAAAATTCATTCTTGTTTCCTTGGATTGTAACTTTTATCGGTACAATTTTTTATCTGGATAAAGTGGCATATTACATTAGCGATGGTCTTTATAACTAGGGAGGTGCAGCGCGCGTAGTACCCGGGGCAATCCAATCGAAAAGCTATGAATTAAGCTGTTTATTTATAGTACCATACTGCCCATACAAGCCTATAAGCTCCCTTTCTACCAACTTAGAAAAAGCAGCCAGTCCACGAAATGAACCAACGACTTGCATAGGCACGGCCAATAGATCCATTGGATAACGATCTACAGCTTTGCATCACTTTGAATTGTTCGTGCTTTTCGTGCTTTTCGTGGACCAATCGCCGTTTTTTTGATGCCCGTAAAAATTTCTTCTTTATCCGCACGCCTTGATTTAAAAAACCTACACCCGAATTGCGCGTGCGCCCAAGGTTGAAAGATGCGCCATGATACGCTGTGCAATATCATTGAGCGCGGCAACTTCCTCAACACCGCCGGCGGCCACCGCTTCCTTCGGCATGCCGTAGACGACACAAGTTTCCTCATTCTGGGAAATCGTGTGCGAGCCCGCTTGCTTCATTTCCAACATGCCCGCCGCGCCGTCTTTGCCCATCCCCGTCAAGATGACTCCGATCGCATTTTTTCCAGCGCAGTTCGCGGCGGAGCGAAACAACACATCCACCGAAGGCCGGTGGCGATTCACCGGTGGGCCATCGCTTAATTCACAAATATAATTTGCGCCGCTACGCTTAAGCAGCAGATGCGAATGACCGGGGGCGATATAGGCGTGCCCCGGCAAAATTCGGTCGCCGTTTTCGGCTTCTTTAACCGAAATTTTGCACAAGCTGTCCAACCGGTTCGCAAAGGAACGGGTGAACGACTCCGGCATGTGCTGTGTAACCAAAATACCCGGACAATCGGCGGGCATTCGGATCAAAACTTCTTTAATGGCCTCGGTGCCGCCTGTGGAAGCGCCGATGATAATTAATTTTTCGGTCGAAGTGACACGATTCGCTAAGGCGGGCAGCACCGCATCCGCCGTCAAACGCGCGGTTACGGGCTGCGCGGCAAACTGCTTGGGTTTGGCCTGTGCAGCCGCCCGTATTTTTTCGATAATTAATTCCGAATACGCCTGCATGCCAGCGGCAATATCCAGCTTCGGTTTGGTTACAAAATCCACCGCGCCTAACTCGAGTGCGCGCAATGTAATTTCGGAGCTGCGTTCAGTCAGCGAAGAAATCATCACCACCGGCATTGGGCGCAAGCGCATGAGTTTCTCTAAAAATTCCAAGCCATCCATTTTCGGCATTTCCACATCGAGTGTAATCACATCGGGATTGTTGGCGCGAATAACTTCACGCGCGACGATGGGGTCGGAAGCAACACCTACGACACGGATATCGGGAACCTGCTCAAGAATTTTTTTGAGTACGCTGCGGATCAGCGCTGAATCGTCGACGATCACTACTTTGATTGGCATGATAATTCCCTAAGTCTAAGAAAACAATTCCACATCACCCGCGCTCGAACCCACGTTTATGTTTGACACATAGGCCATCTCGCGCTCGATAATTGTGCTGTTGTTCAAGCTGCGTAATTTTTTGATTAACACGCGCCCGGAGTGCGGGAAAAAGTAGACTTTGCGCGGATAAATATCCAGTAAATCTTTGGCGGTAATCCGAATATTTTCAGTTTTAAGATAGCTTAGCGCAAACTCCGCATTGCGTGTGCCCACTAGATTGACCGTGAATCCCGTCATCACATTGCCGCCGCCGAATATTTTAGCTTCTAAAAATTCACGGCGCGCGCCGAGCTTGAGTACGTCGTTAATCAACATTTCCATCGCATAGGTGCCATATCGCGCCGAGGTGCTCAGCGGGTTACCGGGCTCCGCATCGCTGTGCGGCAACATAAAATGATTCATGCCGCCGATGCCCAGCTCGCGGTCGCGAATGCAGGCTGAAACACAAGATCCCAGCACCGTAACAATCATCACATCCTTGGTGGATGCATAGTATTCTCCGGGCAAAATTTTCGCCGCCTGCGTGTCGAATTGGCGGTCGAAGTACAGCCCTTGAGTCTGATTCGGCATTATTTACAGGCTCGCAGCTTGGCTTGCTCAGTCAATTCATAAACGGTTCGATTGCGCAATTTAAACAACGCCGCCGCTTGTTGAAAGCTCTCAGAATGGCCCGCAAATAACAAACCATCGGGCGCCATGAGCGGGACAAATTTATCCAGAATGGCGTGCTGAGTTTCCTTGTCGAAATAAATCATGACATTGCGGCAAAAAATAACATCGAACGGACCGCGCATCGGCCAACTGGCATCGAGCAAATTCACCTGCCTAAACGTCAGCATCGCCTGTAATTCCGGGCGCACACGCACCTGCCCTTCTTGCGCACCACTGCCGCGCAGAAAATACTTTTGCAGTAATTTTTCCGGCATTTTTTCCACACGTTCCAGTGGATACACCCCCAGGCGCGCTTTATCCAGCACCTGCGTATCGAGGTCGGAGGCGAGAATTTTAACGTTGCTGGGAATACGCCCGAATAACTCGGCCACCGTGATCGCCAGCGTGTAGGGTTCCTCGCCCGTGGAAGCGGCCGAACACCAGATCGCCAGGTGGGTATTTTTCATGCGCGGCCGCAAGTATTCCTGCAGCAGGGGGAAGTGGTGCTCTTCGCGAAAAAAAGAAGTGAGATTGGTGGTGAGCGAGTTAACAAATGCTTCCCACTCACCCTCATCGCCCCGTTCCAGCAGCGCCAAATAGTCGTCGAAATTGGTCAGCCCTACCACCCGCAAGCGGCGTGCTAAGCGGCTGTAGACCATGTCTTCTTTTTGCGGCGACAGCGCGATACCGGCGTGGTCGTAAATCAGCTTTCTAACGCGCTCAAAATCCTGCGTGGTAAAAATAAATTCGCGGCCATCGCGCGCTTTCTTTTCTGCTAGTGCCATGTTGCTCTCCGATTACCAACGCTTGGATAGATCAAAAATCAGGCTGTTTTAAAACCATGCGCTAACTCCGCGCCGATGCATTGGTTGGGACAGCGATACTCAGTCAATCCACGTGGGTCATCCCACTCGCGACGGTGGCCTTTAACGCTGCTGCCACCGCCGCTAGTCATGGAAAAACTCAATGCGTCCCTGCTGCTTTCAAGTGAGGCCGTTGTTTAAAATTCCGCCCAATCACCGTCGGCATCTTCCGCCGATTTGCTGGCCTGGGCGGATTTTGCTGTTTTAACGGGTTTTGTCGTCTTGGCGGACTTACTGGCGCTGGTCGTCGCATGCACAGGTGCCGTATGTGCAACACTGGTCACGGACTTTGCACCACCCGCCCGCATGCGCCCACCCGCCGCTTCCAACTTAAAGATACCCACTGCATCCAACAAGCTGCGTGCTTGCTCTTCCATCGATTCAGCGGCAGCCGCAGCTTCTTCCACCAAGGCTGCATTCTGCTGGGTGACTTCGTCCATCTGCGTGATCGCCTGATTCACCTGCTCGATGCCTGCACTCTGTTCGGTCGAGGCCGCAGAGATTTCCGACATGATGTCCGTCACGCGTTTCACCGCACCGACGATCTCCTGCATGGTCGTTCCCGCTTGATCCACCAACTTGGCGCCGGTATCGACTTTATCCACAGAATCGCCGATCAGCGTTTTAATTTCTTTCGCCGCTGCTGCTGAGCGTTGTGCTAGGTTGCGCACTTCACCGGCTACCACCGCGAAACCGCGGCCCTGCTCACCGGCACGCGCGGCTTCTACCGCTGCATTCAAGGCCAGAATATTGGTCTGGAACGCGATGCCCTCGATAACGCTGATGATGTCCACAATCTTTTTCGAGCTGTCGCTGATCGAGGCCATCGTTTGCACGACTTCGCCCACCACCTGCCCACCCTTCACCGCAACATCCGATGCGCTGGCGGCTAATTGGTTGGCTTGTTTGGCATTCTCGGCATTTTGCTTTACGGTCGAGGTCAGCTCTTCCATGCTGGAAGCGGTTTCCTCCAAGCTGGATGCCTGCTCTTCGGTGCGCTGCGATAAATCACTGTTACCCGCTGCAATTTCCTTGGCGGCTGTGGTGATGGAATCGGTAGAACCGCGCACATCGCCGACGATGTTCGATAAGCTTTCGTTCATGTCTTTTAAGGCCTGCAGTAGTTGCCCGGTTTCGTCTTTGGATTTAACTTCAATGGTGCTCGTAAGGTCGCCCGCCGCCACTTTCTGCGCTACGTCTACCGCTTCGTTCAATGGACGTGTAATGGAGCGCGTGATGAACCAGGCGATGCCCATTCCCAATATCAACGCGGCAACGGCCAATCCGACCACCATGTTGCGTGCCGACTGGTAGTTTTCGCTTGCTAGCTTGCCGGCATCGTCCATGAGGCTTCCTTGGTATTCGATTAGTTTTTCCAAACTACCGAAATAAGCCAATTGTGCCGGGCGTAGCTCGCCCAATAGCAATTCGCGGGCTTCTTTTGTCTTTTCGTTGGTGGCGAGCTGCATAAATTTCTCCTGCAGCACAATGTATTTAGCGCGCATATCCTGGACACCTTTCAGCATTTCCTTACCTTTCTCGGAGGCAATGGTTTTCTCCAGCTTATCCAGGTTTTTCTGGATGATGTCTCTAGCCTCGGCAATACGCCCCAGTTCTTTTTTAATGTCCTCGGCTTTTTCCATAATCAGTACATTGCGCATGGAGCGCGCTATGCGGTTCAACTGATGCACTGTTTCGTTTGCGGTCACGATCTTCGGATAACGATCATTGAGCATTAAACTCATCCCTTGATCCATGTTCGCCAAGCGACTAACGCCGATAGCCGCGATAACGGTCAACAACAGCAGCACTACGCCGAAGCCCAGCCCCAGGCGCACACCGACTTTCAAATTTGCTAAAGACATGATTCTTTCTCCTTACAAAAAATAATTCAATTCAAAAACGGATGATTAACACTAAGCCGCCAGTTGGGTTGTTTCGATCAATTCCATATCGCGGCTACCCATCAACCGCTCGATATCCACTAAGATCAACATGCGCTCGTCGACCGTGCCCAAGCCCAGCAGATATTGCGTGTCTAAACCTGTGCCGAATTCCGGCGCCGGTTTGATCTGTTCCGGTTTGAGCGTGGTCACGTCCGACACACCATCCACCACCATGCCCACCACGCGCTTCGCAATATTGAGGATGATGACGACGGTGAATTGGTTGTACTCCACATTTCCAAGATTGAATTTAATGCGCATATCGACAATCGGCACGATGATGCCGCGCAGATTAATCACGCCTTTAATAAACTCGGGAGCGTTGGCAATGTGCGTCACCGCGTCGTAGCCGCGAATTTCCTGTACCTTAAGTATGTCGATGCCGTACTCTTCATGGCCCAAGGTAAAGGTAAGAAATTCATTGCCGACAGCCGGTGTGCCCGTCATTCCATTGTCTTGTCCTGCTTGCGTTGCCTGTAACATTTGCGTATCTCCTATGTGACGTGCGTCGTGCGGCCTAAGCCGCGACGCCCAATTCCAGACTCTGACCTACACGTTGATTACCCCTAACCAGCGCCACCACATCTAAAATCAGCGCCACCCTGCCATCTCCCATGATGGTTGCCCCAGACACCGCCGCTACCTTGCGGTAGTTGCCTTCGAGACTCTTAATCACCACCTGGTGCTGGCCCACCAAAGCATCGACCAGTAAAGCGATTTTTCCATCGTCGGATTCGATAATGACGATAATGCCTTGGTGCGGTTCGTGTGCTTTCGCTTCGATTTTAAATACCGAGTGCAGCGGCACCAGCGGCAGATATTCACCGCGCACCTGTACTACTTGGCCGCTGCTGGAAATGGTTTTG
Source organism: Betaproteobacteria bacterium (assembly GCA_043783305.1). Classification (GTDB taxonomy): domain Bacteria; phylum Pseudomonadota; class Gammaproteobacteria; order Burkholderiales; family Thiobacteraceae; genus RBG-16-58-11. The sequence goes on along the minus strand of JAYVZN010000098.1, from coordinate 30,371 downwards.
ATATCCTCAACGGTGGGTTGCAGCGATTCCACAATATAGGTGAGCGGGATAATAAATACTTCATTGCCGACCGCGATCGACATGCCGTCCAGGATTGCCAGCGTAAGCGGCAGACGAATGGTGACTTTAGCACCGGCACCGGGTGTGGAAGCCAGCTCCACACGACCGCCCATGCCTTCGATGTTGCGTTTCACCACATCCATGCCGACACCGCGACCGGAAACATCGGTTACCACCTCAGCGGTAGAAAATCCCGGCGCAAAAATCATTTGCCATACTTCGTGATCGGACATGCCTTCGTGCGACGGCAGCCCGCGCTCTTGCGCCTTGGCTAGAATTCTTTCGCGGCTCAAACCCGCACCATCATCCGATACTTCGATCACAATGCTGCCGCCCTGATGTGAGGCGCGCAGGGTCAGTGTGCCTTTGGGATTTTTACCGGCGGCGCTGCGTTTTTCCGGCGATTCGATGCCGTGATCCAGGCTGTTGCGCACCAAGTGCGTGAGCGGATCGGCGATTTTTTCGATCAAACCTTTGTCCAACTCCGTGCCTTCGCCGATCGTAACCAGCTCCACCTGCTTACCCAGCTTGGTGGCAACATCACGCACCACGCGTGGAAAACGATTGAACACAAAACTGATCGGCAGCATGCGGATCGACATGACCGACTCTTGCAAGTCGCGTGTATTGCGTTCGAGTTGCGCGACACTCGTCATCAAACTTTCGAAGAGCACCGGGTCGACACGCGACGCGGTCTGCGCCAGCATGGCTTGGCTGATGACCAGCTCGCCGACCAGATTAATTAAGTTATCGACTTTATCGACACCGACGCGGATCGAGGACGCTTCGGCACTGGCAGCAACCGCCACGCGGTCGTTATCGCGCCGCCCCGGCACCGCCACGGACTCACTTTGATCGCCCTCGCGACGACCGGGATTGCGCATCGGCTCCGAGCCGGGTGCGCCTTCAAACAAACCAAAACCTTGCTCGGCTTCAAGCTGCGCGTGTAATTCTTCTTCCGGTAGAAAAAGTCCAAAGCCTTCGTCTTCCGGCTCGGCTGACTCACTGGAAGCTGCAATGATTTCGCCGACTTTGATACTGACCTGTTTGCGGCTCACCACAAACTCGAGCATCTCCCATAACTCGGACTCGCCCAGCACAGTGTCGAAGGTAAACGATTGCAGCGCGCTGTCCGCGGCCTCCTGCGGGGCGCTTAAATCGCCCTGCAGCGCGAGTACCGGTAATAGATTTTCCAATTTGGCTTTGGCAACCCGTTTGAAGGCGAGGTGAAAGCGTGTTTTAGGCGGATTAAGATTTTTAGCCGCGTGCGCCCCAGAATTGACGGCTGCCGGAGCGGCCGCTACCGCAGGTGCATTCTCGTTGTTGGTCAATTGCGCCAGGGTAGCGCAGATTTCCGCCACAACGACCGCATCCACGGCGGCACCGCCGCGATGGAAATCAAGCTGACTTTTCAAGACATCACCCGCCACCAGAAAGATGTCGATCATGGCTTGTGTCAATACAAGCTCATTTTTGCGCAGTCGATCCAATAAATTTTCTAAAATATGGGTGACTTCGGTCATGTCGGTAAAACCGAAAGTACCGCTCCCGCCTTTGATCGAATGCGCGGCACGGAATATCGCATTCAAGTCGTCGGGATCGGGTGCATTCACATCCAATTTAAGCAACAAGGTTTCCATCGAAGCTAAATGTTCTGCGGCTTCTTCAAAAAATACTTCGTAGAACTGGCTCATATCGACTGTCATGGTGGGCTCGCTGAAAATAATCGAAAATTTAAGAGGGTGTGCGGTGTTTAGCCGATCACCTTTTTCACGACATCCATTAACTTTTGCGGGTCGAACGGTTTAACCAACCAACCGGTAGCGCCGGCCGCTTTCCCTTGGGTTTTCATGGCATCGCCCGCTTCGGTAGTTAATACCAAAATCGGCGTGACTTTGTATTGCGCCAAGGTGCGTAAAGATTTGATTAAGGTGATGCCATCCATTTTCGGCATGTTCTGATCGGTCAACACCAAATTGAATGACTTGGCTTTGGCTTTATTCAATCCATCCTCACCGTCCACGGCTTCGACCACTTCGTAGCCCGCGCCCTTGAGCGTAAAGGCTACCATCTGCCGAATGGACGCTGAATCATCAACTGCTAAAATCGTCTTTGCCATGATGTCTTCCTTAATCCGTTACATTGTTCAAAACAAATCTACTTCGCCCGCGGACATTTGGTGCTGTGAGACCGGACCTTTACCCATCGGCCCTGCATTCGCTTTCTCCAGAACCGTGTCGTACTGTTTTAAATATCGACTTAACGCCGGTAAATCTTGAATGGCTGTCGGCGTGTGCTGAATCTGAATCTGTTCGATTTCATTTAAGGCACCGGACATCGCGCCGATGCGATCCCCGACGCGCGTGACCAATTGCGTTGCTAAATCCTGAAATTGCAGCGAGGTCACCGTTACCCGCACTTCGCTTTCCACTTCCTTGGCGATGTCGGTGAGTTGATCCACCGTCATGACCATTTGCCGATTGATTGCGCGCACACTGCCCAACATACTTTCCACACGTAATTTAGAATCGAGTGCGAAGCGCATATCTTTCGAAGCCATGCCGTTGATCGACTGCTCGGCTTCAATCACCGAGCGATGCATCTGCCCCATGTACTCGCGTATTTGGCTGGAAAACAGGCTGGAACGCGTCGACAAGGCACGCACCTCATCCGCCACTACCGCAAAGCCGCGCCCCGCCTCACCGGCGCGTGCGGCTTCGATGGCCGCATTGAGCGCCAGCAGGTTAGTTTGTTTGGCGATGGACTCAATTTCATTGAGTACGCCGATGATCGTATTCACGCGCGCGGTGATGTCGTCCATCATGCCCACCAGCCCCATCCCGACGCGACTGGTGTCTATCGTGGTTTCGACGAAGACAATCAGCATTTTGGAAATCTCGGCGATGAATGCTTCAAAATCGACCGCTTCGCAAGGCGTTTTATCCTGCGGTGCTCCGGTCAAATTAAGGGCCAGCGCTTGTTGCGCCCGCGTATGCGATTCTAAGCTGGTAAAGCTCGCCACCAGTTTTTCTCCGGCATCGGCAATTATTGTGCGCACCTGCTCTAATTCGTCGTTCGCCTGCGTATGCTGTAGATTAAAACTTTGCTTTAAACCATGCAGCAAATGATCTACTTGCTGTCTAACCTCATTCATATCCGGCGGGGAGTGAATCACTTCATCGTTCGATGTGGTTTGTATTTTAACGATCTGAAAATAAGCGACGGCGATAACCGCAGCAAGGCTTAGAGCGAACATCGCATAAACACCCGCACTGGCTTGCCAATGCGCACCCATGAGCCATGCCGCCAAACCGGTCAAGGCGATTGTGCCGATACCCGTTGCGAGAATAATCATCTGTGGTCTGTTGTGCTTCATGGCTTCTATAGAGGCTAAGTAATTTTCCCTTGTGGCTCTAACGTGTAAACCGTCAGTCCGCGATGCATTTTCCAAACGAAACAATTCGTCGCGCTGACTTGCCAATTAGGTAGCGACTTTAGAAAAGCCAACTTGAGTGAATTATGAAAAATATGTTGCGGAAATAATGCGGGGTTGCGGATAGCACGGTCATGCACCGATATCTGCATGGTTTTTCAACAAAAAAACAGATATTTCTCATGAAATACAATGGGATATCCATGCTAATTATGTGGGTTATTCGGTGTACTCCACCATGACGCTATTGCCGCAGCCGATATAGTGCAGTTTGCTGCTTAAGGAATTCACCAAGGCGAGGCCGCGCCCGAAATTTTTATTGTTGCCGTCCAGCCGCGAAAAAACTTGGCTGAAATTAAATCCGCTGCCGGTATCTTTAACCGCAATCTGGATGGTTTTTTTATGGCTACCTTGCTTCAGGCTTAACTGTACCGTGAGCATTCCCTCGTTAAGCGCATCTAAGAGATGCTGGCGCGTCGCATAATAACTTTCAAAACCGTCCGGCGTGGATTTAAGCCCGGAATCCATCTTCAACAATCCATGATCGATGGAATTATTAATCAACTCGGACAAGATGGTGTAAATGTGCGAGCGCTGGAGCTCCGTAAAATTCAAGCCCATTAGCCAGCTCATGAGCAGCGGTATGGGCGTGCAATTTTTAATCATCTCACCACTCAATTGAAATTCGACGCGCCAACTGCCGTGTGCCGATTCGTTGTTAACACCCGTTTCAGGGCAGCGCTCAGCAACAATCTCGGGTACGGCATGAGCGGTGTCGCAATAGATATGCAGCAGCGACAGATCATCGCCTAACGCACAATCTCCGAAAAAATTAACTATCTGCGCCTTGACGCTGTCCAGCCAGGACCCGGCGCCCGATTCCGTTTCGATCATCTTCTCCAAGGTCGCTTGCCCGAGCATTTCGCCTTGCGCATTGCGCGTTTCGATCAAGCCATCGCTGTAAATAAACGCCGAATGTACGCCTTGCGCGGAAAATATTTCCGTGCGCGCATCAAATTCGCCGGGAGATGCAATCCCCAGCGGCAATTTGCTCGACAACACACGCCGCATAACTTTTTTATTTTCGTCCATAATCAGGACGGGCGGTAAACCGCCATTCCAAATTTCCAAACCGCGTTCGTCTTGATTAATGCTGATCAAACAGGCGGCGCAAAAATGCCCGGTCGGCAATATGCGTTTTAACTTGTTATTAATTTCGCTGGCGATATCGGGAATTCCATAGCCTTTCCGGCTCATGCCGAGAAAAACATCCGAAACGGGAATCGCGCCGATTGCAGCACCCAAGCCATGCCCCATGAAATCGCACAACATGACACGCAGCTCACCGGAAGGACTGAATTCATGCAGCAATAAATCGCCGTTGAACAGGCCCATCGGCTCCGTCCAAAGTTCCAGCGGGGCCGGTTTTCTAGCACTTTCACTGGTGATGGTTTGGAACACATGGTGCGCCAGCCGCAACTCCTGCTCCGTTGTGGCCTGATAGATTTCGAGCCGCTCCCGACCCTGCGCCAGCAGCGCCTCGGCCTTGCGGCGTTTACTAATATCTTGGACGTTCGCCATGAATAACGAGCGCCCTTGTGATTGCAGCGGTTTAATTCTGAGGTTAATCGGAAACGAGGCGCCGTCACCGCGCCGCCCACGGGTTTCCGTTTCCAATCCCGAGTAAGCGTCCTCTGATCGATTAGTTTTTTCTTCCCACGCGCCTTCCAATAGCGACATCAATGGCCGCCCGGATAATTCATCCGGTAAATTAGCAAACAATCGCGGCATGGCGTGATTGAATGATTCGATAACATGCCGCTCATCCATGATGATAATTGCATCATCGATGCTGTTCATGACGGCGTGCAGATGATTTTCTTTTTCCTGGGTCGATACCAGTAATTTTTGAATCATATCCGCCATGCGATTAAATGCCGCGACACTGGCGCTGATTTCAGGCGCGCTGGCAGGTTTGATACGGATCGAATGATCGCCTTCGCCGAATCGTATCGTGCCCTTCACCAAAGCCTGAAGCGGGCGTAACTCGTACCATAAAAATAAAATCATCACGCTGTAAAACACCGCTACGCTCAGTAGGAGAATAAGCACCTGTTGCTTAAACGTCTGCCATAAAAAATTTATCGAGGGGACATGCGTCGGTGTCAGCAATACGTTGCCGTAAGCGCTGCCGCCGACGGTAACGGCGGTGGTAACATAAAATGCTGGAATATTGATCCAGCGAATGAACCAAGCGGGTGCTTGTACCGACAGCACGTTGTTATCGGCACGAATGACTCTTCCCGCTGTGTCCGTCCATTCTACCGAATGGATATCGCGGCGCTTGGCGCGCTTAATCAACACTTGTTGAATACTTGCATAGTCGCCGGTGACGGCGTACTCCACCAGACTATTGGCTATATCCCGCGTTTCGCCTTGTAAGTTTTCCAACAAGGTAACGCGCCGATTGTCCACGACCTGCTCGATCATCCGGTGCAATAAAAAGCTGCCGCCCAGAACGAACAATACGCTGGACAGAATAAGCAGGCGGACAATTAAACTCCGTTTTTTCCAGAGGTGTCGATGAAAGTAGCGCACCACGGCTTAGGGTGCCTTGATTCGGTTTATCTTAAAAAAATCACGATAATTTTGGTAGTCATGATTGCTGGACGGAATAAACCCGAGCGGCGGCGTTTGTTGGATCAGCGCTGCACTGGTTTGTAGTATTTTCAAACCTTCGGCATCCTGGTGCATACTGAGAAATGCCGCACGCACGGCTGCCACACTTTTTTTCGGAACACGCGGATGCGCTGCAATGGGTAAATTCTGGTACGGTGCCGAGGTCCACAATACCCGATAAGCTATTTTTTCGCGTTGCGCGTAATCCTGCATGACGATTGAATTCACCCCCGCCGCCAGTACGCGACCGAATTTTAATTGCGCCATGATGCCTTCTTGATTGCCTGCGAACACCGGTTTTACCGTGATGCCTTGTTCCAATAGCGCATTCATCGGTAGGGCATATCCGGCCAAGGCAGCCGTGGAGGGGAAGCCGACCTCGCGTTGCTCCAGGTCGCGCAATGATCGTATAGTGGAATGTTCCAGGGTGACGATTTGCCCTTGCAGCGCTGGCCCGATGGGGCGGGTAAAGACTTGATACCCTACCGTGTAATTACGATTGGTAAAAACAGTATTCGAATAAATAAAATCAAATTGCCCCTCTCCGATCATGGCATCGGTTTCCGGTGCTGTTTTTGCCAATAACAAGCGGAGCGGGACACCGCTTTTCAGGCTCACGTAATTTAATATCGGATTCCAATATTCCGCCGTCAAGCTAATGCTGCGCTGATTTAAAACACCGAAGGTCGAGACTTTATCCTGCGCTTGCACGCCACCGATTAGCCCCAACATGATGCCGCAAAAATAAATGCCGATACCATGAAGCTTGCGTGGTTTTTTTAACATTTTCTTTACCTCAGTTTGATCCGTTTTGTTACCCTTATAACCAAATAGTTATATAGTTATGCAGTCAATTGCGGGGCGACCTTCGCGAGCGCTACGAATTACTTAACGGTTAGCTGCGCCATAAATTGAGCCTAAACACGCGGATAAAGCCCGCATGGTTTTCGATTAAAAAAACTTTATTATGCTCGGGTTATTTTGATCTACTATTCATGACGGTATCCTTAATGTGCTTCTGTGCTGCCGCGCGGCACAAAGGGTTGCGCAGAAGACAACTTAATTGGACGGCAGTTTTAACCTGGGAAACTTTCATGAACTCAGACTACCTTGTGATCGGTGCCGGCGTTATCGGCTGTGCGACGGCCCTTGAATTTGCGCGCCAAGGAGCCCAAGTAACGGTACTGGATCGCGGTGCCGTCGGTGCCGAATCATCCTGGGCCGGTAGCGGGATTTTGTCCGTGCTGCCGCCTTGGCAATATTCCGATGCGGTGAATCATCTCACGCAGTGGAGTTTGAAACTTTATCCCGATTGGATCGCGGCCATTGCGGCCGCCAGCGGCATTGATCCGGAATACCAAGTGGACGGCATGCTGGTGCTACAGAAATACGATCCGTACTACAGCGAAGAAAAAGCCTTGGCGTGGTGCGAACGCTACGATGTGCCGATGGAGCGGGTCGATGCACAAACGCTGATTCCTCAGTTGGGTTTAGAAAGCCCGGGGATCTGGCTGCCGCAAGTTGCGCAGGTTAGAAATCCGCGTTTAATACGCTCCCTCCGCCGCGCCGCCGAATTGCAGGGCGTAAAATTTCGGGAGCAGGAAGAGGTCACGGGCTTCCGCGTTGCCCGTAATCGCGCAGTGGCGATCGAGACGCAACGCGGCTCCTTTTCAGCCGAAAATTTTATAGTGACCGCCGGTGCCTGGAGCAGCCGTTTACTGGGAAAATGGGCGCAGACGGTGCAGATTAAACCGATCCGCGGACAAATTTTATTATTTAAAGACGCACCCGGCTTACTCACTAAAATTATCCGGCAAAACGATATTTATTTGGTTCCCCGACGCGACGGGCATATTCTGGTCGGTAGTACGCGTGAGGATGTGGGATTCGACAAAAGCACTACGGAAGAAGCCGGGGCGCTTTTTCTGGATCGCGCCACAACCCTTTTACCGGCACTCAAACAGGCGCAAATCGTACGGCAATGGGCGGGTTTGCGCCCGGGCTCACCGGACAATATTCCGATTATCGACCGGCATCCGCAACTGGAAAATTTGTATATCAATAGCGGGCACTTCCGTTACGGTTTAAGCATGGCACCCGCTAGCGCCTGCCTGCTGAGCAACCTCATTAACCAACGCGCGCAGCCGATTAACGCAGCACCTTATCGCTGGCAGGCCATCGCTCCGAAACGTTACGCATCGGGTATGTAGGTCGATCAACGGCAAGCTAAAATTTGATCAATAGTACGCTTCCGCTCACGATCAACAACACACTAATGGCACGCTCAAAATCGGATTCCGTGAGTTTGGTGTGAACACGGCCTCCGATATACAAAAAAATTCCGGCAATCGGCAGTGCGGCGAGCAGTAACGTAAAAAATGCCGCCGTCAAAAACCCGGAGGACGCATAACCCAGCAAGCGCCCGCTGCCGTCCAGTAAAAAAATCGCCGCGAAGGTCGCGCGAAAGGCAGATTTTCCTAAACCCCGCGCTTTAAAATAAGTGGCGTAAAAGGGCCCGCCGGTGCCGAAAAGCGTGCCGATCACACCGCCGGATATGCCGGCCAGTACGCCCCAAGCACGCGCTGATTTGGCTTTGGGCTTGTAGCCGGACAATGTGAATAAGGCAAACAAAATAACAAATAAACCCAGTGCCTTGGTAAGGTACAGCGCATCCGAGCGCGACAGAAACAATAGCGCGATGGCCACCCCCATCAGACTAAACGGAATAATCGTTACAATTTCCCGCCAGCGGATATGCTGGCGACTATGAATACCTTGGCTGATCGATGCGAGATAATCGAGCGTAACAATCAGAGGTACCACCAGGGTCAGCGGCAGCAGCAAAGCCAATAGCGGCACCGCGATCAACCCCGAGGCAAAACCCGTGACACCCCGTGCGAGATAGGCCGTGGCCAAAATCGCCGCGCAAGCCGCCAGTTGTACGGGGGTCAGCGTAGCAAGCAAGCGGGCGCTTTTTTTGTTGGACTCGACATGGTGTAGGGGAAAACGACATTGCGGAAAATACGATTATGCCCGTAACTGAAAGAGTTGGGGCGGCAGCGAGGTTTTTACGCTAACTATTATGTAATACTGAATAACTTTTCAAAATTTGCAATTTCCAACACTTGGCGCACGGCAAGCGTTGGATTAATAAGCCGCATCTTGATATTCTCCGCCATTGATTTTTCACGCAATAGCAATAGCATGCCGAGCGCCGAGCTATCAACGTATTCGACACTCTTCAAATCGACCGCAATTTCGCTCACCGCATGGCTGCCTAAGATTTCCTCGTAGTTTGCGCGAAAATCGCGATGAATGGAAAAATCAAAGCGCCCGTTAATGGTTAATGTGGCTTTATGATCGCCGATATGATTGGTAATGCTCGAAGTCATGATCGCCCTCGTTCGGAATAAGCATGGAGATAGACACTATATCGGCAGCTTTTTCTCTAGGTTTAGAGGAAAATGAAAACCATGGAAAATAACTCAAACGAGAAACGAGTCCACGGTCGTCGTCCCTTCGGCCAAGCGCACTATACCGCTCACTCACGACGTATTTGAACTATTACATCCCAGTAGTATCTTATCGACCAGATGCACGACGGCATTACTTCGGAAACATATTTAACCATGACCACTTTATCGAGCCCTTGAAAAACGTATGAAAACTTCTTGGAAGGAAAGTATTTATCTACAGCGCGAACAGTTAGCGCGGCAACTGCGCGAACCGTTAGCGCAGTTGGCCGAGCGTTGCCCGCCGGTTTGGCATGATCGTGCGCAACTGGAAGCTGTACTGATGCAGGGCTTCGCCGATATACCGCATAGTGCTTTTCTGTACTGCGTCGGCACCGATGGTGTTCAAATTTGCGACAACATTGGCGCGAGCGGCGTCATACCCGGCCACTTTGGACGTGATCGTTCAAACCGTCCCTACATGATGGAAGCGGTTCCAGCCTGGGGGTTTTTGTTATCCGATGCGTATATCAGTATTCTTAATCACCGGCCTTCGCTCACCGCACTGCAAGTTGTGCGCGCGGATGGCAACACCCTGGGCTATCTCGGCGCCGATTTCGACTTGCGTGATCTGCCGGTTACGGCGGAGTTGTACGAAGAACCCGGTAACTGGCGCCAGGTGAAAGGCGACCCGGCGATTCGCGGCGCGGTGTTTCAACAATGTCGGGTCGATAGTCCCTTGGACGGCAATATTGCACAGGCCTTATCCATCTTGGAAGAGTTACTGACGAATCGCGGCGTGTTTCAATGTCAGATCCACTTTTCCAGTAGCCAAGCGACGCTGTGGACGATTGATGATCCTTACCGCTACCGTATTTTGGATCACGAAGCCTTGAGCGACCCGGATATCTGTTTGGTGTTTCCGGCGCGCTCCTATCCACACGATGCGACCATTCCCGAGAATAAAATCCAGCCGATTCTCACCACGCTGCAAGCCTTACGCCTCACCGATCCGACTTTTTATCTGCGTACCGCCTCGATCAATATTTTTAACGGTATGATCAGCCTGACGTTCTCTTGTGACGGCTCGCACTATATGCCGTATGACGAGTTTCTCTTGAAGGACACCGCGTTTTGGTTCTAGCGCATGCGTAAATCCATCCAAGCGCTGCTGTGGTCCGCCGTTATTTTTCCGGGGGCGGGCCACCTCCTGCTCAAATCGTTTCAGCGCGGCATCGCGTTAATCGCAATTAGTTTAATCAGCCTCACCCTCTTGCTATTTCAAGTAATGCAGCAAGCCCGCCGGGTCATCGAAAAAAGTTTAGCCGAGGGTAGCGGACTCGATATACAGCATCTAGTCGCGGTCACACTACAAGCCACCGCCGACGATAAAATACTGAATGCCGCCACGTGGGTGCTCGCCCTGTGCTGGCTGTTCGGCATGGTCGATGCTTATCTTCTTGGTAAAAAGTTGGAGCGCTAACCCAGCACCATTGCTGTGCACTTCCCTGATGTGAGCCACCCAGAATGGTGCAGCACGCGCCTTGGAATACCGTTAAATAGCGTTTACCGATGGTGCTTCGGGGATTTTCAGCCAGCTTCGACTTGGCACGTTGGTTGCTATAAGTATGGATATGACCTCTCCCATTGCATCGCCATTGCGCGTATTAATCGTTGACGCTAATCCTGAGCGGCGCGCTCTATTGGCCCAAAGCTTACAAACCAGCGATTACTTGGTACTGCAACGCGCGTCGATCTCGCTCGACTTGTTAAATAGCTTGCCGCAATTGGACCCGGATGTGATCGTCATCGATACCGATGCGCCGGATCGCGACACGCTCGAGCATGTGTGCATGATTAGCCGCGATCAACCACGCCCCATCGTGCTTTTTACCGATGACGATGATGTCTCTCGAATGAAGCAGGCGATGCGCGCCGGGGTCACTTCGTATGTTGTAAAAGGGACTGCGCCGGAGCGCATTAAACCGATTTTACAAGTCGCCATGCTGCGCTTTGAGGAACATCAAGCGCTGCGACAAGATTTAAGCCTTGCACAAAATCAGCTTGCCGAGCGTAAGTTAATTGAGCGTGCGAAAGGCATCGTGATGCAGCAAAAGAAAGTGAGTGAAGACGCGGCTTATAACTTAATGCGTAAGATGGCGATGCAACGCAATGCCAAGCTCGCCGACATCGCGGCGCAAATTGTCGAGATGGCGCAGGCTTTCACCTAAAACGCGCGTAATAAAAAATTGGCACGGTACGTGCTGTGTAATCATTGAAAGCCACCCAACGGCGGGTGGTACGGTAGTGCAAAGTTGCACTACTAAAACGGACAACGGCGTCCATTCCTACGGCAAGCTTTGCTTTGCCAGGGATGGGCGCTTTTTTTTGGCTGAAAATTGACTTAAGGAGAGCACGATGAAAGATAAACGCACACCCGATGCCACCACGATCAATACACCGCGCCGCGATTTTATAAAGAAAAGCACCGCACTAGCCGGTGCGGCGGGCATCATGAGTTTTGTACCGGACGCGATCCGCAACGCTGCTTGGGCGGCCGGCTCCGACGCACCGGAAAAATCTGAAGTTAAAATCGGTTTCATTCCATTAACCGATTGCGCTTCGGTCGTCATCGCCTCGGTACTGGGCTTCGATAAAAAATACGGCATTAAAATCACGCCCAGCAAGGAGGCCTCCTGGGCCGGGGTGCGGGATAAATTAGTGAATGGCGAGTTGGATGCAGCGCACGTGCTCTACGGCTTGCTTTACGGTGTGCAATTGGGTATCGGCGGACCGAAGAAAGATATGTCCGTGCTGATGACGCTGAACAATAATGGCCAAGCCATCACGCTCTCCAAGCAGCTCCACGACAAAGGTGTAAAGGACGGTGCCAGCTTGGCTGCGCTCATCAAGAAAGAGCCGCGCGAATACACCTTCGCACAAACCTTCCCCACCGGCACCCACGCGATGTGGCTCTACTATTGGCTGGCCGCGCAGGGGGTCAATCCGTTTAGCGAAGTCAAGACCATCACCGTGCCGCCACCGCAGATGGTGGCCAATATGCGCGTCGGCAATATGGATGGCTACTGCGTCGGCGAGCCGTGGAATGCGCGCGCCATTGCCGACAAGATCGGTTTCACCGCCGTGACCACGCAGGATATCTGGAAGGATCATCCGGAAAAAGTACTGGGCACGACCGCAGAATTTGTCGCGAAATATCCCCACACCACACGCGCTCTGATGATGGCGGTATTGGAGGCGTCGAAATACATCGACACGCTTAGCAATCGCTCCGAAGTCGCCAAAATTATCGCGGATAAGGCTTATGTCAACGCCCCGTTCGATGTGGTGGAAGACCGCATGCTCGGCCAGTACGACAACGGTATCGGTAAGAAATGGCAGGATCCGAACTACATGAAATTTTATAACGACGGCGCGGTGAATTTTCCCTACCTCTCCGACGGTATGTGGTTTCTCACGCAGCACAAACGTTGGGGCTTGTTGAAAGCGCATCCGGATTACTTGGCCGTCGCCCAAAAAGTAAACCAGATCGAGCTCTACAAACAAGCCGCCGCACAAGTCAAAGTACCCGTGCCCAAAGATCCGATGCGTAGCGCCAAGCTGATCGACGGCGTGACCTGGGATGCAAAAAATCCGAAGAGTTACGCCGACGGTTTCAAGATCAAGGTTTAATTATTTTTATCAAGGAGCACATCATGAGCACTGTAGCCGCCATCAAACCCGCGCTGAGCGTGGTTGAAGTCAACGCACCGCAGGCCAGCCCGCCCGTCGCAACCGCGCCTGCCATCGCGCCGCGCATAAAAGGCAAATCCTGGTCGATGCTGCAACATATTGTTCCACCGCTCCTGGGTTTTATTTTATTTCTCGGCTTGTGGGCCGTGATTGCGCAACATAGCCCCAACTTGCCCGGGCCGGTTAAAACTTGGGAGTCTGCGCTGCAATTATTCAGTGACCCGTTCTACGATAAAGGGCCGAACGATAAAGGCATCGGCTGGAATGTGCTCAACTCGCTACAGCGCGTCGGCATCGGCTTCGGCATGGCGGCGTTGATCGGCATTCCACTGGGCTTCATGATCGGGCGCTTCACTTTTTTCAATCGCATGACTTCACCTATTATCAGCCTGCTGCGGCCCGTCTCGCCGTTGGTGTGGTTGCCCATCGGCCTGCTCGTCTTCAAGGCCGCAAACCCGGCCGGTATCTGGGTTATCTTTATTTCCAGTATTTGGCCTATTATTATCAATACTGCCGACGGTGTTGCGCGCGTACCGCAGGACTATCTGAATGTGGCCAAAGTGCTTAAGCTCTCCGAATGGAAAATTTTCACCAAAATTTTATTCCCGGCAGTACTCCCTTATTTGATGACCGGCATCCGGCTTTCCATCGGTGTCGCCTGGCTGGTGATCGTTGCCGCAGAAATGCTTACTGGCGGTGTCGGCATCGGTTTCTGGGTTTGGGACGAATGGAATAATTTGAATGTGGCACACATCATCATCGCCATCTTTGTCGTTGGTATTATTGGATTGCTGTTGGAAAATGGGCTATTACTGCTGGCCAAACGCTTTAACTACGAATAACCAAGGGAGCTTTAAATGAATACGCAACGTGTAAAACAAAAACATCTTTCCATCTTGACGCAAGCAGCACTCAGCGGGATTTGTCTGGCCGGTCTCGCGCCGATAGCCTATAGCGGCGACAATTTCATGGAAGCGCTGACCGGCGGCAAACCTTCGCTGAATTTGCGTTACCGCTTTGAAAGCGTCGACCAAGAAGGATTTGCCAAAAACGCCGAAGCCTCTACCTTGCGCACACAGCTTGGCTACCTCACCGGCGAGTACCACGGTTTCGGCGCTTTCCTGCAATTCGAGGATGTGCGCGTCATCGGCAGCGAGCGCTATAACAGCACCGACAATGGCCGCACCCAATATCCGGTGGTGGCCGACCCCACCGGTAACGAAATTAATCAAGCTTACTTGAGCTATAGCGGTATCCCGGGCACCTTGCTCAAGTATGGCCGTCAAGTTATTACCTACGACAATCACCGCTTCATCGGCAATGTCGGCTGGCGCCAGAACGAGCAAACCTACGATGCCTTCACGCTGGAAAATAAATCCTTGCCTTCCACCACCATTAACTATGCGCACGTCACCAATGTGAATCGTTTTTTCGGTGCCGACCATCCGACGCTGAGCGATCTACACATGAAGAGCGATTTATTCAATGTCGCCTACAGTGGCTTTAAGGCCGGAAAAATCGTCGGCTACAGTTATTTGTTGGACTACGACCCGGGCCAAAACGGTGGTTTTCCAGTCACCGACTCGAATAAAACCTTGGGTCTGCGTTTTGACGGCGGCCACCCGTTCGACGGCTGGAAATTGCTCTACACCGCCGAATACGCGAATCAAAGCCGCTACAAAGACGGCACCTCCCGAGTCGATGCCGACTACGCGTTTGCGATGCTCGGCGCGGACTACAAAGGCGTGCAGGTCAAGTTCAACTACGAAGTGCTGAGCGGCGACGGCGTTTACGGCTTCTTCACCCCGCTCGCGACGCTGCACGCCTTCAACGGCTGGGCGGATAAATTTCTCACCACGCCGCGCGACGGTATCCGCGATGCCTTCGTCAGCGTCGGCGGCTCACCCGGCTGGGGGGTCAACCTGCTGGCGGTCTATCATGATTTTTCGAGTGATAACTTAAGCTATAACTACGGCAAAGAATGGGATCTTCTGGCCACAAAGAAAATCGAAAAAAACCTCACGCTCACTGTGAAGTACGCTAACTATAGCGGCGACACCAACGCGGTAAACGCGACACGTAACGCTACTCAGGCCTTGTCGAAAGATGTCAAAAAATTCTGGCTGCAAGCCGAGCTGCAATTCTAAAACCCAATACAAACAAAGGTGACTCCAATGGAAAGATACGTGCAGATCGAAAATGTGAACATGGTCTTCGACACCAAAAGCGGGCCGTTTGTCGCACTGCAAAATGTGAACTTAAGCGTCGCGCAAGGCGAATTTATTACACTCATTGGCCACTCCGGTTGCGGTAAATCCACGCTGCTGAATTTAGTGGCGGGCCTACTGCAAACAGACGACGGGGTTTTATTGTGCGCCGGGCGTGAAATTGATGGCCCGGGTCCGGAGCGCGGCGTGGTGTTTCAAAACCATTCGCTGCTGCCGTGGCTCACCTGCTACGAAAATGTCTATCTCGCAGTGGAGCGTGTTTTTGGCGCGAAAGAAAATAAAGCGCAGCTCCAACAACGCACACGCGATGCCCTGGCCTTAGTCGGCTTAACCCACGCCGAGCATAAGCGCCCGCAGGAAATTTCCGGCGGCATGAAGCAGCGCGTCGGTATTGCACGCGCCTTGGCGATGCAGCCGAAAGTGCTGCTGCTGGACGAACCGTTCGGCGCACTGGATGCATTAACTCGCGCCCATCTGCAAGATGAACTAATGCGCATCGCGCAGGAAACGCACAGCACCGTGATGATGGTGACGCACGACGTGGACGAAGCCGTGCTGCTGTCCGACCGCATTGTTATGCTCACCAATGGGCCGAGTGCCACCATCGGCGATATCTTGAGTGTAGACCTGCCGCGCCCGCGCGACCGGCTGGCTTTAGCCAATGATGCACGCTATCACCGGCTGCGCAGCCAAGTGCTGGAGTTCCTTTATCACCGGCAGTTACGCCCAGCCGCTTAACGCCTAGCCGGTGCATGCCGAAAAATATTTTGATTGGGATTGAATCGTTACCCTATGTTTAAACACAGCTTAAGCAAATACCAGTCTATCGTCGCTGCGGTTGCCTTATTTTTGGTCGTGGATATGGGGGTACTGGTGATGAACTTCATCATCGCTTCACAAATCCAGGCCGATGCCGCTTCCGTTAACCTGGCAGGCCGCCAGCGCATGTTGTCGCAGCGCATGGCTAAGGTGCTGTATCAGATGGAAGAGAGTGCACGCACAGGTCAGCCGATTAATGAACGGATGGAGGAATTAAAACTAAGCTTTGCGCTGTTCGACACAACGCTTACGGCCTTTCGCCGGGGCGGCACGGTGAAAGGCGGCGGCGGCGAACAATTGTACCTAGCCGCCGTGGCGGATGGACCCGGGCAAATAATTTTAAAAACAGCCGATGCCGTATGGGCACCCTATCGCGCCTTAGTACAAGCCACGCTGACGGATGCCGATCCGGCCAAGCTCCAGGCCGCGGTCGCTGCTGCGTCCGCAAGCAACCTGAAACTACTGAATTTGATGAACGACCTGACTACGCATGTGGAAAGAGCCGCTGCGGGCAAGGCGCAAACTTTGCGCTTGGTGCAGGCGGGCGGCATGGTGCTCGCCATCCTCAACTTCTTTCTCATCCTGTTTCATTTCATGAAACAGTTACGCCGTAGCGATCAAGCGCGCGAAGAAGCCAAACAGGAAACCGATCAGATCCTGACTACGGTAAATGAAGGGCTGTTTCTGTTGGATCGGGATTTACACATCGGCACGCAGTATTCCAAGGAATTGGAGCGCTTATTTCGCTGCGAAAATTTAGCGCACCGTGATTTTATCGCATTGCTCGGCACGCATGTCTCCGAGCGCACGATGCAGTTGGTGAAAGATTACGTCGGGCTGCTGCTCGAACATCGCGTCAACCAGCATTTGATCACGGACTTAAATCCGCTCAACCGGGTGGAGATGAACTTTCAAGATCAAAGCGGCGGCTTAGTAACAAAATACTTGGATTTTCGTTTCCGCCGCGTGCTCGAAGCCGGTGTGCTGTCGCATATTCTAGTAACCGTTTCAGACACGACCGAACGGGTGCATCTACAGCAAGACCTTGCCCAGGCCAACGAGCGCGCAGAACAGCAGGTCAAAATGGTGTCGGAACTATTACTGCTGGATCCGTTCGACTTACCGGACATGATTCAACGCACGCGCACGGCCTTACTCGAAGTCAACGATATTCTGCGCCATCCGGCGCACGACAACCGCGCGTTCGTCGACAAGCTCAACTATATTTACCGCGTCATGCATCGCATCAAGGGCGATGCGGGCGCCGTCGGCTTATCGCTGATCGAAAGCCACGCGCATCGAATAGAAGATAGCCTAGCCGAATTGCAGCAACGGCCAACGCTTACCGGCAACGACTTCATCCTCACAACAGTGCAAATTGAGCGGCTCTTGTCCTTGATCGACAATGTCGAAGAAATGCTCAACCGCTTGACCCATTTACGCGGCGCGGCCACACCGCGGCAGACGTCTCTGATCGAAATCGAGGATCTCTCGTTAGAGCGCCGTCTCAAAACACTCGCACAACGCGCCGCAAATCGCGGCGGGAAATCCGTCCAGTTAACGATGCGCGGGCTGGAGGATGCGGCAATACCTGAGCCCTACCGTCACGCGATTCAAGAATTAGCGCAGCAATTCGTGCGTAATGCCGTCGCGCACGGCATTGAAACTCCAGACCGACGGGCAGGTAAAAACAAACCCGGTATGGGTCTAGTCAACATTGCCTGGACTCAGCGGCAGGAAGGCGGCTTCGCCTTAATCGTGGAAGACGACGGCGCGGGAATCTCACTGGATGCCATTCGTGAACGGCTTGCCGCAAGCGGTATGCCCGCCGCAGAAGTCGAAAACTTAAACACTCAACAGTTGCTCAAGCAGTTGTTCCGGGCGGGTTTTAGTACCCGCAGCAACGCCGACGAAGATGCCGGGCGCGGTGTGGGGCTGGATGCCGTGCACGCGATTACGCAACGGCTGGGTGGGCATATCCGCCTGCACAGCCGGCTCGGCGAACTGACCCGCTTCCACGTTCTGTTACCGGATGTAAAGCCTACTGTTGAATACGCCACGCAATGAAGCTGATGATCGTTGACGATTCGAGCGTCATCCGCAACAAGATTGCGCGTGGCGCAGCGGCCCGAAAATTTACCATTGTGGCCCAGGCGCGGGATGGCGAAGAAGCATTGATGCTGTTTCGTGAATCACACGCCGAAGTGGTGACGATGGACCTGACGATGCCGCGCATGGATGGCATCGCCTGTATTCAGGCTTTACTGGCG
Organism: Betaproteobacteria bacterium; assembly: GCA_043783305.1. Lineage (GTDB taxonomy): Bacteria > Pseudomonadota > Gammaproteobacteria > Burkholderiales > Thiobacteraceae > RBG-16-58-11. Next base: position 11,677 of record JAYVZN010000098.1, on the reverse strand, counting down.
ATCCGCCCCAACACCCTGATCTTAGTTGTCTCCGCGCTAGCGGATAAAGCCACCGCCATCGAAGCACTCAAGCGCGGCGCGCACGGCTTCGTGCTCAAGCCGTTCTCGGACGAGCAGATCGGTGCCGCACTACTCGAACTTACCGGAGAAACCAATCATGAATGAAAAACGGGTGCAAGTTTTCGTCGATGGTGCACGCGATTACTTTGCCGCAATCTCGGATGCGCCCGCTGAAGTGGGCACACCTTATCTCTCTGAATTGATCCAGCACGATTTACTCGACTACACCGGTATTATCGGCATCAGCGGCTTGTGCCGGGGACGGCTCTACTTCAGCGCCCCGAGCGCCATGCTGCGTCACCTGTTGGCCACACTGGGCGAGGTACGTGTGGACCGAACCTATATGGCGGATATGGTCGGTGAAGCCGCCAACACGCTCTCCGGCAACTCGCGGCGCGCATTGGGCCAAGACCTCGTGATCTCGCCGCCGACCGTGATCGAGGGCATTCCCGGCGACGACTATCTACCGCATGGTCTGCGCTCTTTGGTCATCCCGATTACTTGGCAGAAGTACCGCGCCTCGCTGGTATTAAGTGTCGAGGGCTTGCACAAATAGACAATAGCCGCTCCCTATACTCTCCAGCCCCCGCAAAACGAATTAATGCAGCCTACGCTGCCGGGCGTACCCTCTGCATCCGCCTCCCGTCAAGACGTTCCCGTATCAGAGAATAGCCAACGTCGTCGCCATCGCTTATTATTCATGCCGATCATTCAATTTTTTGGAGTTACGGCATGAAACGCTTCTCTGCTCTCATCGGCTTGGCCGCGCTGTTTACCCTATTCTTAACCGGCTGTGCGAATAAACCACCGTCGGAGTCCGCTACGCCGCGCCTTTACGTCTTGGATTGCGGGCGTATTGAAGCACTCGATGTTTCCGTGTTTCACCCCGGTATCGACAAAGGTAAAAGTAAATTACTGACCGACTCTTGTTATCTTATTGTGCATCCGAAAGGCACCTTATTATGGGATGCCGGGTTACCGGATGCCCTGGCCAAAACACCCGGCGGTGTTATCCGCTACAAAATATTCCGATTCAGCGTCAACCATCCGCTGGAACCGCAGTTGTTACAAATCGGTTATCCCGCCGCAAGTATTCAATATCTGGGCATCTCCCATTTGCACGGCGATCACGTGGGTAACGCTAATCTGCTACCCCATGCAACCCTATTGATGCAGCAAGAAGAATACGCGGCGGGCTTCGGCAGCGATCCCGGCAAATTCGGCTTTGATCCCAGCAGCTATGCCACACTGCGCAACAATCCGGTGCGACAGTTGCACGGCGACTACGATGTCTTCGGTGACGGCAGCGTGGTGATTAAACGCACCCTCGGCCACACGCCGGGTCATCAAGCTTTGTTCGTAAAACTGCGCAACAACGGCAATATTTTATTGTCCGGTGATTTTGTACATTTCACCGATAACTGGATTCATAAGCGTGTTCCCGGTTTCAATTTTGACCAAGAGCAGAGTGTCAAAACCATGAATGAGATGCAACAATTTATCCAGGATAATCACGCGCAACTGTGGATTCAACACGACTTGGAGCAAAATGCGGAGATTAAACACGCTCCCGCTTTTTATGATTAATCCAACCGACTATTCCCGCGCTTAAGCTGTATGCTGGAATACACCGAATATACCAAATTTTTAATTGCCTTATTGGCCATCGTCAATCCGCTGGGAGCCGTGCCGATTTTTGTAGCACTGACTTCCGGCGCGTCTGATATCGAGCGTAAAAAAATTGCTCGGATTGTGATTGCGTCCGTGATGATTATTCTTTTTATTGCCTTGCTGATTGGCGATTCGATGTTGCGATTTTTCGGCATCACCATTTATTCTTTTAGTGTCGGTGGCGGGATCATGATTTTGCTCATGGCCATTTCCATGTTGCAGGCACGGCTCAGCCCCATTTCACAAACAAACGAAGAAATGCGCGAAGGCGAATCCAAGGAATCGGTAGCGGTTGTGCCGCTGGCCATGCCGCTACTGGCCGGGCCCGGTGCCATCAGTACCATTATTTTGTATGCGCATAAAAATACCGGGGTGAACCACTACATCCTCATGGCCGCCGACATTCTGTTGGTGGGGCTTCTACTGTGGCTGGTACTAAAATTAGTGCCGTGGATCTCGCGCCACGTGAGTCAGACCGGAATCAATATTTTTACCCGTATCATGGGACTCATTCTGGCAGCAATTGCCATTGAATTTATTGCATCCGGTTTAAAGGGCCTGTTTCCGACGTTGGGTTGAAGCTCGCGTCACCGTAAAAACTACACTTTGAATTGCGTCAGCATCGTGCGCAGTTGCGCGGCCAGCGCGGCCAGGTCGTTACTGGCCAAGGCCGTGTGCTGCGCACCGTCTGCCGTCTTAAGACTGATGGTACCAATGGCGGCAATGCTGCTGTTTATCTCTTCTACCGCCGCGCTTTGTTCTTCCGCCGCGCTCGCAATCTGCGTATTCATATCGGTAATGTTACTCACGACACGTGTAATCGCGTCAAGCGCTTTACTGGCGTGTGTGGCCTGCGTAACACCTGCCAACACGCGCTCGCTGCTGCGTGCAATCGTTTGAACCGCCTCTTTTGTACCGACTTGCAGGCTCTCGATCATGCCTTCAATTTCAACGGTAGCTTGCTGTGTGCGCCCGGCGAGGGTGCGCACTTCATCGGCAACCACGGCAAACCCGCGCCCTTGTTCTCCGGCGCGCGCGGCCTCAATCGCTGCATTCAAGGCCAATAAATTGGTTTGATCGGCGATTTCTTTAATCGCGAGCAACACCGCGCCGATATTCGTACTTTCCTGTTGCAGCTTATGGATCACTGCGGTGGAGTTTTCCATATCCCCCGTCATTCCTTGAATCATGCTGATGGCTTGCGTCACGATCAATGCACCTTCTCCCGCCTGCTTGTCCGCGTCGTTCGCCGCTGTTGCGGCCTGAGCCGCGTTCTCCGCAATTAAATGCGCCGCCGAGGACATTTCCTGCATGGCCGAAACAACTTGATCCGTTTCATTTTGTTGTTTTTGAATGCCCTGCGATGTGGTATCCGTTACATTGGACAGGACTGTCGCGGAAGAAGTTAATTGCGCGCTGGCTTGAGACACCTCGGTGATAACCGATTGCAGCATTTGAACCGTGGTGTTGATGTCCGAAATGATGCGTTTGTATAACCCCCCGCGATAATCAATGCGCACCGTAAAATTACCCGCCGCAATTTTCTTCAGTGCTTCTCGAATCAAATCGGCCACGCCTGCAACGCTGCGCACCGTTACATAACCGACGAAGCCCATCGCAACAAGGGTAAAAATCATCCCTCCAAGCGCCACATTGAAACGACGATCATGCGCAGCTTGCGCCGCGCTGAGTGCATGCTCGGCCTCCGACACAATTTTGGTGGCATCTGCTTGCCGCGCAAGCAATGTCTTCTGCGCCTCAACACTGGAACGCAGTGCATCATGCGCCGCATTCATGGTATACAACCCCAAACCGTTTGCGGCTAACAAAAGCACACAGCAAAATAGCACCAGGTAGGACAGGCGCTGCTGCAAATTGATATTATTAAACATAATTTTTGTTTTCCAGGTAGGGGTTTCTACGGGGCCTGGTGTTTATTGCGGTAGATTCGGCTAAAACTTGAGACCCTGATCGCGGCGCACGGCGGATGGGATAACCGGTACGAGTACCCCCTAAAAGCTCTGCCTCTGTTGCAATGACCGCCGTATAACGGCCACGCGCCTATAATTGCGCTATGCAGACGACCACCCCGCAAGACATTGTCCATTTCTGGTATGCCGCAGAAATGCGTGCAAAGTGGTTTGCTTCCACACCGTCGGTAGATGCCATGATTCGGGAGCGTTACGAGCCCGTCTGGGAATCCGCACAGCTTGGCGCACTCCATCACTGGTGTAACCATTCTGCTGGTTGCCTGGCTTTAGTTATTGTTCTTGACCAATTCCCGTTAAACATGTTTCGTGGAACCGTTAAAAGTTTTTCCACGATGCAACAGGCCATCGCCGTAACAAAGCAAGCCATTGCACAAGGTTTCGATTTGTTGATAGATAAAGCGCAACTGGCCTTTTTGTACATGCCCTTAATGCACAGTGAAGACTTAGCCGATCAAGATTTATCGGTTGCCTTATTTGAAGCCGCCGGTCTGGAAAACAATTTACGCTTCGCCCGTCATCACCGCGAAATCGTACATCGCTTTGGACGTTTTCCGCATCGGAATGCGATTCTCGGACGTACCAATAGCGCTGAAGAGTCCGCGTATTTAGCTTCAAAAAAAGCGTTTGCGCGTTAAGTCCCGGCCAGCAACAGGTATAGCAACAACAGATTCAGTAGAAAGGATAACAGCGCCAAAAATTTCCAAACGACTGGAGTGCAACGTTCGATCAGCGGTGTTGCCGCCATCGGCGCTAAGGGTTTCATTTCCCCTTGCTCTAAAGCCAGCAACAGCTCTTCGATCGTTTCGAAGCGCTTCTCGCGGTCGCGCGCAGCCGCCTTGAGGATGACATTTTCCAGCCACTGCGGTATATCCGGACGATAGCGCGTGGGCGGTACCGGCTCGCCGAAACGCGGATTTTGAAACGGCTCGATTTCACCATATGGATATTTGCGCGTCAGTAAGTGATACAGCGTCACACCGACGGCGTAAATATCACCCTGACCGTTGGCCGCAGCACCGGTAAATTGTTCCGGTGCCATAAAACTGGGTGTGCCGGCATTGCCGCGCGCACCCGACTCGGTCCAGGGGTTGAGCGCTACACCCAAATCCAGAATGCGCAATTTGCCATCCGCCCCGCCGTGTAAATTGGCCGGCTTGATATCGCGATGGATCACATGCAAGCGGTGCAGCGCCGACAGGCCTTTGGCTAGGCGAATACCGATTTGCGCCACATCGGCTACCGAGAAATGCTGGCCTTGGTCGAGACGCTGCTGCAGGGTCGCGCCTTCGTGAAAACTCATCGCAAAATACAAGCAACTACGCTCTCCGGGCAACAACGGTACCGCTTGCGGAAAGTAGTGCGACATCACGCGCTTGGTCAACCACTCTTCCATCAGCAAACAACTTTGGCTGGCCGTGTCATCGGCTAAAATCGGTTGCAGTGTTTTTAATACCAGGATTTGCTGGGTGGCTATCTGCCGCACTTTGTACAACAGGCTGACACGGGAATCGTGCAGCAGTTCCAGCACTTCGAAATCGTCGATGCGCTCGCCGGGCTTAAATTTCGGTGGTAGCGGCAGGGTTTTACCTTCGGTTAAAAATTCCTGCAACGAATCTTCACCCACTTGTTCCACAGACACCACGACCACGGTTGCGTTGTCTTGCCCACTGCGCTTGACGGCACTTTCAACCAGGGCTTCCGCCACGCGCTGCGGTTCGCGATGCAGCAGCAGCAATTCGTGCATGATTTTATCGCCCAGCGGTTCCCACACGCCGTCGGTTGCGAGGATAAAAATATCGCCGGCCGCCAAATCACCATCGGCATAGTCGACGGATAGAAATTGATCTAAACCCACGGCGCGCTTCAAGACATGGCGCATGTCGGGACGATCCCAAACATGATCGGTCGTGAGTTGCTGTAGATTTGAACCGCGCAAGCGATAGATCCGGCTATCGCCAACATGCGCCGTGTAAAAACGCGCGCCGCGCAGCACGAGCGCGGAGAGTGTTGTGGCCATGTCGGCCAGCGCATGCTGCGATCTTCCCTGCGCTAATAACCAACGGTTAATCGCAGCTAGTATTTTTTCAAGAGCGAACGGCACTTCCCAGGTATCGGGCGTGGCGTAGTAGTCGGACAAGACACCGCGCACGGTGAATTCGGAGGCTTCGCGCCCGGCCGCCCCACCGCCCACGCCGTCGGCCACGGCCAGCAACGCGCCTTTGATCTGGGCGACGGAGGCATCCGGAGTCACGCAGCCTGCGTAGTCCTCGTTCTCCTCGCGGCTACCTATGTGTGTTGCTTGACCAACCGATATTTGTAGAGCCATAGGGCAGGATTGTAACGACAAAAAGTCGGTGCCGCAGAATACTCGGGAGGTATGACGTAAAGCAACCGATTAACGCGCTGCCTTCCATGCCCTCGCGACGGAACTGCTTTAGATTTTTGCTGCGGTTAAATGCGCCGCACCCCAGGTGGTGCGCCAACGTGTTTTGACACTCGTCAGCCCAATCAAAGCCACGATGGCCAAACCGGAGAAAATTACAAAACCCATTTGATAACTGCCGGTCGATTGTTTTACGTAGCCCAAACTAGACGCTAAATAAAATCCTCCCACACCGCCCGCCATCCCCACCAATCCGGTCATCACGCCAATTTCCTTGCGGAATCGCTGCGGTACCAACTGGAACACCGCGCCATTACCCATGCCGAGCGCCAGCATCGCGCCGACGAAAACGGCCAACGCCATCCAAGCCTGACTGAGTCCGAAGCTGACGATGAAAAGAAATACCGCCGCGAAACCGTACATGACCGACAGTGAACGAATACCGCCGATGCGGTCGGCCACCGTACCGCCGATAGGGCGCACCAGCGATCCGGCAAACACGCAAGCCGCTGTGAAATAACCCGCCGTCACCGGGTTCAAGCCGTATTGAGTATTAAAGTAGATCGTTAACGAAGACGCTAGGCCGACAAAGCCGCCGAAAGTTACGCTGTAAAAGAACATAAACCACCATGCGTCTTTATCTTTTAGAACGGCCATATATTCGTGCAGTGATTTCGGCGGCGGGCATTCCGGTGCATCTTTTGCCAGCGCCAGATAAACAATAAAAGCCAAGCTTAAAGGAATCATCGCTAAACCGAACACATTTTCCCAGCCGTACCACATCGCTAATGTCGGCGCGAACAATGCGGCCAGCACCGTACCGGAGTTTCCGGCACCGGCAATCCCTAGTGCTGTTCCTTGATGCTCGGGGGGATACCAGCGTGACGCTAGCGGCAAGGCAACAGCGAATGCCGCGCCCGCGAACCCGAGAAACACGCCCAGGAGCAATACCTGTTGGAAACTATGAATCCCGAAATGCCAAGCCCAACCCAGCGCAACCAGCACCACGATCTGCCCTAAAATACCGGCTTTCTTCGGTTTAAGGTGATCCACCAAGATTCCCATGACAATGCGCAGTAGAGCCCCGGAAAGTACCGGGGTGGCCACCATTAAACCTTTTTGCGCGGACGACAGATGTAAGTCTTGCGCGATCTGCACTCCGAGCGGCCCCAGCATCACCCACACCATGAACGCTAGATCGAAATAAAAAAATGCCGCAAACAACGTCGGCGGATGTCCGGCCTTCCAAAATTCTTTATTCACGCAACAGCTCCTCAAATTAATCTTAGGTATTAAGGCATGCTGTTGCAGAAGCCGTGCCAACTTAGTGCACAAAAATATATTTAACGCAAAATCAGTGCATTACGTCTCCAATGAAGTAATTTAAAACATCAACTGTGCACCACTATATTCAGCCATGCACCAGAATGAAACAAACGCAGTCGTCGATTCACCAATTAGAGGCATCCTCTATTTTGACTATCGTCTGCGCGGTGCGGTACATCGAAAAAGTGCAGCTTGTCCAGCCCTACACAATACTTTTCAGCTTAATGTAAACCTGCATTTCCACATAACCGGCCTCCCTCACATCATTAAGATAGTGTTCCATCAACGGAAAATTATCGGGTTCGAATCCGCTACTGGGGAACCAATTGGAGTACAGCGAGCGGTGAAAGTCGCTGGTTTCTTCTGCAGCGCCCTTGTAGTGCGCAACAACATATTTTCCCGATGGGATGACCGCCTTAAAAAAAGGTTCTACGATCCGGACATCGGGGCTTACGACGATCACCGCTTCATAGCGACATTTTTCAATCGGTGTAATCGCCGGATTGTCATAACAGAGCGCAAAACGTTGCTGTTCTTCATCTTGAATACCGTTGTCGCGCGCCCATGCGATCAACCGATCCCAGGTTTTGAACAAAGAGGTGGATTCATAACCCCCTGGTGAAGCCAGTGCGCAGGCAATTTGTTCTTTGATTTCCACTACGGTTACATTCATTGGCATTTCCTCAAATGGGTTGGGGTCGTTTGTCACCTTATTGACGACCACTTGAGGATATAAGTCATTGGGATTGAAATCCTTTCCATACTTGCTGAATATTTTTCCAATCTTGCTGTTTTCGGTACCGACCGGTTTTCTGATCCGGCTCGGGCTGATACCGAAATGCAACTTAAATGCTTTTGCGAAGTTAGCGCTCGACGAAAAACCACTCATCACCGCAACTTTTGTGATGCTCAACTTTTTCTTAAAAATAAGCCGGTTGGCCGCACGCTCAAGTCGTTTACGGCCCACATAGTCATTGACCGTCTCACCCATTAAGGCGAGAAATATCCGATGAAAGTGGTACTTCGAAAAACAACTGGCCATTGCAATTTTCTGCAAATCCAGCGGATCATCCAGATTCTCATGAATATAATGCAAGGCCAGATTAACGCGTTCCACATAGCGATGGCTGGTGGCTTTTTTGATTTGAGTTCGGTCGTTCATTATGCGTTTAAAAGTTAACGAAGCTGAAGGGTACATCGTATTGGGCGATTACCGGCTAAAAGCGAATGTCCGACCGGGCACCTATTTCAGCCGTTAGTTTTTTGGATCGCGCTGGCGTGGCCCGCCACTATTTGCATAGACCCGTTTGAAGCCTCCGCCCATATGCGTGTATATCGAATACTAAAATCAATTGGCGCACCCTCGTAAGCGCCCAGCAGATGCATCAAAACAGAAACCACGATGAATCCAGAATTGATCTGGATATATTGCTCCGACGGTGTAAGCGCCTGTAACTGAAGAGCACCCGAGCGATGGAACGCCAAGTCTTCTTGCTTCGTGATGCGTTGCCCAAGGTGATTGGTGAAGAGGAGCTCCGGCGCAATAAGTTCATCGAGAACGCTTACTTCCGAATGCAGCATCGCTTGCCTGAGACGCTCTTCCAACTCAATAATTTTGGATTGAATTTCGAAACTCATGTGCGCTCCAGTTTTAGATGCTCAACGTTCGCCATCACACGGCGCGAAAAAGCACGACGGAATGACGCGGTCGATATCATTCGCGAACGGGAATACTGGGGTTTACGTGATCCCACGGTTGGGCACTTTTACTCCAAACGAGCATTTGCGGCTTGAAGATTTCAGGTTTATCCAGCGTAGCCGCATGAAAAAAATTAAACTGTGGAAATTCAGAGGTGGTCTTTAGGATGGGGCTTCCGCAGGTGGGGCAAAAACCGCTATCCACCGCACTACCGCTATCGGCAACGAGGCGGTAATACCGAATCTCGCCGTGGATCGAGGTCTTGTCACGTGGCACTGCCAATTGGGCTGAATGCCCGGAACCGGTGATTCTCTGGCACTGGCGACATTGGCACAGCAGCGTGAAAGCCGGTTCAGCCACCACTTCATAACGTACTTGCCCGCAGGCGCAACCACCTTGAAGAAGATTTGTCATTGCATCACTCCCATCTTTGTTTGATCTGTCGGCGCGGTGTTCAAAGCACACGTCCTAGGCGCACAATGGCCCACTGGAAAACCAGTCCGCGAGCGTTATTTAATCCACTTGAACCGATCAATTAATCTTTACCTAATTGAATGCATCTCGCCATGCCTGGCGGCGATTAGAAAATTTATCCTCCGAGATTGCCGAGATGTATCACTCCACAATCATACCCGCGGCTCCGTCGGCGACCGCCCCTTGAAATAGAATGATTGACCCGACTATTGCCTTCCTGACAAGCCTATATCCCCTCAAAGCGGAACAACGGGAATGCATATTTCGCACTCGAACTCTCCTGCCGCACAATCATATGCCGCACCTCTTGGGTAGTATTCGAAACAGGGACGCGCATCGAGCTGAAGTCCACTGGAAGGCAGCCAGTCCCGTAGTAATGCGACCCAAGCTTCGCCGACTTGTTTGACCGTGCCTTTAAAACGGAGCATTGCATACCGGCCTCCCGGAAGGGTGGTCTTTAAAGCGCCTCCTGATGCAACAAAATCCGCCGCAACCTCTGCGCAAGCATCGTACCGGCACTGGTCAGCCGCTGTAATACTCGGGTCGTCGTAGCTGATACCGTAGCGCGCGTGATCTCCGCCTAGCTTGTTCATAACAGCCCACGGCTTGTACGTATTCTGCCAGAAATCAGCGACGGGTTCGCCGTAGGCACCGAGGTGTCGAAGATAGGCAACGGTCACGGGCTGACGGTCAATAAGTTTTACGTTCATAAAATTCTTTCTATCTGCGTTTCGAAAGATCTCATGTTCCGCCGAAAAAATAGTGGGTGCCTGACTTATCTTGCTATTCACCTGACCCGGATTGCTATTCGCATGGTGCTGCACGAATTGTTGCGTACGCCAAGCCGTGGGCGAACAGCCGAACCGATTTTTGAACGCACGTGCAAAGGCTTCGGCGGAACGAAAACCTACCGACAACGCCATATCCAGAATCCTCGTGCGCGGCTGGGCGGCGAGCCGCATGGCGGCCACTTCAATACGCCGCCGACGCAGATATTCGCCGAGCGTTTCTCCCATCCACGCGGCAAAGAGTCGATGAAAATGGAAGGGGGAAAAATGCGCAACCTCGGCCAAGGTATTGAGATCCAGGGGTTGCTCCAGGTGCTGATCAATATAGGCCAGCACTCGGTGCATTCTGCCTTCATATTCCGTGCGGCTATTTCGAGAAACCATAAAGCCCCTGACGAATGAAAGGGGCTGCCTCACCCCGAGATTGCAGTAGGGTAATCGCAAACGCGATCCCCAATGTGATGAGAATAATCGTTTTCATCACTTTTAACCGGAGGAGAAAGTTGCGCCCATTCGCACCATCGAAAGCGATCCCACCAAGCGCACTTGGCCGGGTATGACGTGAAGATCCACCGCGCCCAATAACAGCCGCCGATCACCGACCGACTCCTGGCCGGGTCAGCTTGAAAACCCGTTCTTGCCGTAAAATTATACAGAGGCTGCCGCGCTTTTGCCGCATCCCGCGCAAACGCCGTATCAGGATTGCCACGTTACAACCAACGACGTACCTTCGATGCATAACGACCGTAATCATCACCGAATTTTTCTTTAAGATAGCGCTCTTCCCGTAGGATTACGCCCCACTGCGTTGCTACAACTGCCGGAATGACCGAGACTAACACCCAGAGGCATCGTAGGCCAGGGCCAGCGTGCTGCTGCCGACACCACTCGCGCTGCAATCGCTGGTCGTTTGCGTGACGGCTCCGCCGGTCGTGGCATCGCACTTCTTGGTCAGGTTGCCGTTGGCATCGTATTTGAACGCCGCCAAGAGTAGCCCGGTATCGGTGCCATTTCGGATTTCATTCAGTTGATGTGCATCGTCGTTGAGGTAGGCCAGCGTGTTGGTCGCGATGGTCTGACTTCTTCGATTACCGAAGATGTCCCAGGTCCAGTTGGTGGCGGTGCCGTCGTTGGCTTGGGTTAATTTGTTTTGTGCGTCGTATTGATAAGTCCAGTTTTTGGTGACGCTTTGAATGGTCTCGGTCTGGCTTGATCGGTTACCGAAGGCATCGTAGCTGTACACGTGATTCGAGATTGGTGTTGCACCGGCTTTGTTGGTTAATGC